>CAYVZV010000001.1:0-53924 GCA_964456485.1 uncultured Rhodoluna sp.
ACGATGTAATCAAACTCTCGACTAAACGCCCATTCAAAACCTGCAAGGTATGCAATGCCGAGACCTTGCTTAGAACCTCTCACTAAAAGATTTACTCTCGGCTCGGATCCGAAATTAGCTTCTACGACCGCTTGGGTACCATCAGGCGATGAATCATCAACCACAAGTATCGAAATGTCTTTATCCACACCCAGAACTTCAGTGAGAGTTTTGGCTATTGTTTCCGTTTCGTTGTATGTGGGGATTACAACTAGATAGTTCACGCGCTGTGACTTCTTGATCGTGCTCTTAGCCTAAAGATCAGTCCACCTACAAAAAGAGCTAGAGCGGAGAAGTTAACTGCAAGGTCAAAGCCTGCCCCGATTGCCATTGCAGGAGTCGTAGAAGTTCTAAGCGGAAGTGCGTGAACCATCACACCGGGTTCGAAAATGGGTAGCTGATCGACAATCGACCCATCCGCGAGAAAGACTTTCGATACCCCAACGGTTGAAATGTTGACCAAAGTTCGACCTGTTTCAATCGCGCGAAGCCTTGCTAGAGCTGCCTGTTGGAAGGTTTCATCGCTTCGACCAAAGTCAGCATTGTTGGTTTGTGAAAGGATGATTTCCGCTCCATCGGAAACGAGTTCACGACCAATGTCGTCGATAGCAATTTCAAAGCAGATCAGAACACCGAGGTTGCTACCTTCAAACTCAAAAATTCCATCCCTTGTGCCAAATGCGTAACCACGTGTGACCAAGCCGATTAAGTCCGGCGCTAGCTGATACCAAAAGTCTCGATCTGGAACATACTCAGCAAATGGCACTGGGCGCTTCTTGTCATACTGATCAATCTGCCCCTCATCTGGTGCGTAGTACAAAGAGCTGTTGAATATCTCATCTCCAGATTCAGTGATTGCACCAAAGATCAGTGGCACCTGATACTTCTCAACAACCGAATCGATTTGAAGTTTGGCAAGTTCATTTGCTTGAGGGTTGAGATCGGAGGCATTCTCGGGCCAAACAATAAAGTCAATGGAGTCCTTGAGCGGATGTGAATCCAACAACTGCGTTGCGTCTAGATGGTTTTTCAGAAAGGTGCCCCTTTCCGCATTGGCGAACAGCCCAGCGTTGGCATTTCCTTGAACGGCCGCAACGGTGACCTCACCAGATTCGGCATTAGCTGGAACCACGAATGTAGCCGCCAGCACAATCGCTCCGACTGTTGCACCTAGTGAAACCAGATGCTTGCGCAGCCCAGGCAGTCCCGATTCGATGGCTTGCAGTAGTGCCACTGTCATGAAGACCGAGATAAAGGTTAGACCTGAGATTCCAACAAAGTAAACCAGCGAGGATAAAAAGCTATCCGATAACGACTGCGCCACTCTGGACCAAGGGAAACCCCCGTAAGGAAGATTGATTGCGACCCACTCGCGCGCTGTCCAGAGGGTAGCGATTGCAAGTGCAATCCAGAACGAAGAATGCCTTCCGGAAAGCGTGTGAGTCAAATAAGACCAGACCGATGCAATTACGGCTGCGCCTAGAGCAAAAATGAATGCTTCCATCACGGACAGTGCTATCCAAGGCACCGGACCTAAGTAAAGACTGATCCATTCAATCTGGCTCATGTAAAAAGCAACACCTGCGGCGAATCCAACTAAGGCAGCTGGCAGGAATCTCAGGCCACGAATTGAAACAAGTATCAGTGCAACCGATACAAAAATCAGTGGCCACACGTTTTCTCTTGGCATTGCCAAGGAAGAAAGCAATCCCCCAAGGATTCCGACTGGAAGTCGCCAAAGCGCGAACCCAATCTTGTGATTTTTGCTCATGTATCTAGCCTATGCATAGTACGAGTAGGCAACGATGCCGCGCTTGACAAGGTCAACGGCGTCCCTAGCTTTTGATGAAATAGTGCCTTCGCTGGCTTTAGCTAATTGCTCAAGCAAGTCGATTATCTGCTTGCACCATCTAATGAAATCCCCTGGAAGTAAATCAGCCGATTCAAGAACGATGTCTAGCTTGGCTCCTGTTGCCCAGCGGTGAATCGGATAACTCAAATCCATCTCGAGCCGCGAGGATCGGGGAAGCTTGTACTTCTTCGACAGTCCTTCAAGCTCATCCCACAGCAGCTGAGTTTTAGTGAAACTATCTTGGAAGTTTCCCCTAACAGCGCGCGGCTCAAAGTTCTCATCGTCTCGACGCGGCTCATAAACCAGTGCTGCTGCCATGGCGGCTAGGGATGGAGCATCTAAGTTGTCCCAAATCTTTAGCCTCAAGGCTTCAGCCACCAATAGGTCTCGTTCACCGTAAATTCGAGCCAGCATCCTGCCCGAGTCGGTGACGATTAGGTCCTGATCGGAAGAATCGAGATACTCAAGTTCAATCAACAGTTCACAAATTTTGTCAAAGGTGGAAGCAACAAGATTTGTCCGTCCTTCAATTTGATCGAGTATTGCTTGGGTTTCCCTGTGTAGTTGCCACCAGCGCTCTGCCCATCTTGAGTGTGCTTCGCGATGGGAACACAGGTGACAAGGGTGGGTCTTCATTCGAACTTTGAGCTCGGCAAGCCTTCGTTCGTGTTCACTTCGACCTTTGGTTTGTCGAATATCCTTGCCGCGCTCTTGCCTGGTCCTACCTGACGAGAGAAGCTTCTCGATGTCGCTGAGTTCTCGCCTAATGCTTGAGTACGCAAAGAAGTCTCCAAGGTGACATTCCATGGATTTGGCATAGCCATCCAGTGAGATTTGTTTCTCCCGTATGCCCTTCGCTAGTCCAACAACTGACCTATCGGCCTGGAACTGAGCAAAAGACGTTTCGAGCACTTCACGCGCTCTTTTGCGACCAAAGGCTTCGATCAAGTTCACTGCCATGTTCGCGGTTGGCTTGAACGGACTAATCAAGGGATAACTTCTCTTGCTTGCAAGACCTGCAACACTTGCCGGATCCAGGTTTCCAGACCACTGCACGACTGAGTGACCCAAGGTATCGATGCCGCGTCTGCCTGCGCGCCCAGTTAGCTGGGTGTACTCTCCTGGGGTTATTTGAACTCTGGACTCGCCATTGAACTTGTCCAATCGCTCAAGAACAACAGTTCGAGCTGGCATGTTTATGCCAAGTGCCAAAGTCTCTGTCGCAAATACAACGCGAACGAGCTTCCTTAGAAACAGCTCCTCTACTACTTCTTTGAAAGCAGGAAGCATTCCAGCGTGATGGGCTGCCACTCCTCTTTCAAGACCGCTTAGCCACTCAAAGTAGCCAAGAGTTGCCAAATCTTCGTCAGCGATTGAAGCTGTCTTTTGCTCGACTATGTATCTAATCTCTTGCTGCTCTTCGCGAGTTGTCAGCCGGACTCCGTACTGATGACAGGCGCGAACAGCTGCGTCGCAACCAACCCGGGAGAAAATGAAAAAGATAGCTGGGAGAAGATCATTGTCCTCAAGAATTTCTACAACTTCCGGTTTGGAAACCTTAGGAATTCTTGCGAACTTATGGTCGACCCCACCTTTAGGCCTTTTGCCTTTTGTGTTTCTGAGGGATCCCATCGGAATTCGAAGTTTGCTTGAATGCTTCTGAACCAGGTCAGGATTCACTCTCTGATTCTTGGATCCGGCAGCAAATAGCTCCATCAGTTCGTCTCCGAACAACACATGCTGATCTAGCGGAACCGGTCGGTGTTCGGAAACCACAATTTCGGTATCGCCTCGGACTTCCTCTAGCCAGGCGCCGAATTCCTCAGCATTTGAAACCGTTGCGCTTAGCGATACCAGCTTGACGTCCTTGGGAAGGTGAAGAATAACTTCCTCCCACACTGCTCCCCTGAAGCGATCAGCGAGGTAGTGAACTTCGTCCATGACCACGTATCCCAGTTCAATAAGTGAATCTGAGTTCGCGTAGATCATGTTTCGCAGCACCTCGGTTGTCATAACGACAATTTGGGCGTCGGAATTGGTGTTGGTGTCCCCCGTTAGAAGACCAACTCGGTCTGGACCATACCTTGCCACTAGCTCCGCATACTTTTGATTACTCAGCGCTTTTATTGGAGTTGTATAAAAGACTTTCTGACTTTTTTCGATAGCAAGATGAATTGCAAACTCGCCGACTATAGTCTTTCCGGCTCCGGTCGGAGCGGCTACGAGCACTCCTTTGCCTTTGGCTAGAGCATGACAGGCCTGTTCCTGAAAAGGATCGAGTGCAAAATCAATCAGTTCAAGAAATGAGTTATAACTTGGCGCAGACTGTTTGACCTTAGCCCTGGCATAGCGCTCAGAGGCGCTCAGTTCCTCGTTGGTCACGAGTATTACTCCGCTGCTTGCGGGTCAGCTATTTCAAGAGCAGCAAGTTTTTTGGCCACTCGCTTGTCATGCAGATAAGCGACACCAGCGGCTAGGAAGTAAAGAATCAGTAGCGGGATCATGAGAAGGAACATGGCCATCGGTTCGGCTACCGGTGTTGCGATAGCCCCAACGACAGCGGATATGAACACGGCCATTCTCCAAGATTTGATGATGTTCTCTGCCGTGATCACTCCAGCAAAATTCAACATCACCAAGGCGACCGGCAATACAAATGCCAGACCAAAAACAAGCAAGATTCGTATTGTGAAAAGAATGTATTCACTTGCATTAATGACGTTGGCTGCCCCATCCGGGGTGAACCCAACAAGCACCACGACGAAAGTAGGAAGCGAAGACCAGGCAAGAGCTGTACCACCGATAAACAGTGGGACCGAAGCCAGGACGAATCCAATTGTGTAGCGTCGTTCACGCTTTTTTAGACCCGGTGTGACAAATGCCCAAAGGTTGTACAGCCAAACAGGTGCACTCATCAGGATGCCAAGAAATATTGAGACTTGAAGTCGGACATCGAAAGCGGAGACCACTGTTGGAAAGTTAATTGTGGCGTTGCTACCTGGCTGTGCGGCAAGTTCGACGATTGGTCTTTGCAACTCGTTAAATACGGCATCGAACATAAACCAGCCGCCGATGGATCCACCGATGATAAATAATGCTGACCAGAACAGACGGTTGCGAAGCTCTTTGAGATGCCCCGAAAGGCTCATTTTGGCGTCGGGGTTTTTCTTCCTTGCCACTTACTTGTCGGCGGGTGTTTCACCCTCAGCAGGCTTGTCGGCCGGCTTTGCTTCGTCAGTGGTCTTGATTTCCTTGCGGAAAATGCGCATCGACTGCGCAAGTGACTTAGCTAGACCTGGAAGCTTTGGCCCACCCCAGATCAGCAGAACAATCGCCAGAATAATGATCCATTCCCAGCCCTGTAGACGCATTGGTTTCCCTATCTCTTTCTAAAGATCTCTAGTCCTAAGCCTACGCTCTCGCTGGCGCTTACGCTCCCTAGCTTCCCGTAGCAGCTGTTGACGCCGTGCACGGTGAATGTCTGGGTCATCCCCCAGAGCCGAAAGCACCTTGGCAATCTCTGGGACTTTGGCATTAGCTGCGTTTAGGGCCTCAAGCTGAGTTGCCAGCTTCTTAGCAGGAGGCCCAAATTTCAGAAGCTTACGAATCAAGTAGACGCTTGCCCACAAGAGCACCGCCACGGCAAAGCCACCAGCCCAAAACCATTCCATATCTAAAACCTACTCCGCCAATGGAGCCGGCTTGTGGTTACCGAGAGCGCGCTGAGCAAATTCCCGAACGGCTTGGCGGGCTGACTCCGGTGCAAGAACTTTAACCTTGCCGCTATACCTGGATACGATCCGCCCAAGGGTGCCTAGCTCACCAATTGGAATCTTTACTTGAACAGCCTTGTTCCCGGAAATTTCAAAGTCCGGTTTGTAGTCGGCAATGAGCCCGAAGGCTTCCGGCTCGACTGAGAATAGAACTTCTGTGTCAGTCTCGCGAACTTCGTAGATCTGTGAACTATCGCCAGATGTGACTGGCCTCTCTTCGAAAGTGTCCAGCAGTTCAATCTGCCTCATGCGATCGAGTCGGAAGACCCTCGGCTCCTTATTGGTTCTGCAGAAACCTCGAACAAACCAGTTGGACTCCCTTGACTCCAGGAGCTGTGGTTCAATCTCGCGATCGGAAACCTCTCCCGCTGAATTTATGTAAGAGCACTTCAGGGCCCGAGATTCAGCTACTGCCTGCCGCGCCAGGGCTAAGTCTTGATCACCTCGGTTTGGCTGGACCATAAATGGCAACTCCTTGGTACTGAGTGCACCCCTTCCTAGGATCTCGAGCAGTTCACTTATCTGCTCTTGGTCTGCGGGGTCAACCAAATCCACAAGATACGCCAACCCACTTGCGATGGCTGCTGCTTGTCGAGTTGAAAGTCTTGGAACAGCTTCCAATGTCGGCGCGAAACTGAGGTCGACGATGCCTTCCTCAAGCAAGTCATAGTCGAGGAAGAAAAGCTCATCAGGACGATACATGCCAACTCCCGAAAGTGAAATTGTTATGACCGCTGACTTGATTTCCTTCTCGGTCACTTCAAAGTGTTGTGCAAGATCAGAAAGTTTCTGCTGTCGGTGGCTGATCAAGTATCCAGTTAGCGCCAGCATGAAGTTATAGCGATCAGCTCCGCTGAGGCCTGAGCTCTTAGGCATGATCATCACTCACCTTTTGGAGGTTAGCCTTAATCAGATCCGCAAGCTCGGTGGGTTCAAGAACTTCAATCTCGTCTGCAAACTCCATGAGCTCCTCGGCAAGCAGGTGTATGTCCATGAAATTCACTTCGAATTTTTCCTGCGATGGAGCAAGGTCAAAGTGGAACCAAGCTGCGCTGGCTGGATTTACTTTGAGCTTCGCGCTCTGTGATTTTTTATGCGCTTCGAGTGCCTCGAGAGCCCTGTCGACCTCCACTTTTCCTGGAGGGTCAAAAGTGACATCTTGAATGTCGACTTCCGAAACAATTCGCTTTAGCAAGAAGTTCCTGGGCTCATCCCGATCAAGATCGAAACCAACCAGCAACCACTGACCACCAATGTTTTGCAGTGACCAGGGTTCGATGTTTCGAACCGTGACCCCAGATTCTCCGGGTTTTTGATAGTCGAAGGAAACTCTGGAGCATGACTCGATTGCTGTCGAAAGCGGCAGGAAAGAGAGTTCATGTGTTCGGATACGAGGTGCTATACCTATCAAAGAGCTACTGTCTGCAATCTCACCCATCGCACGGATTCTATGTATGGCTCGATTCGCATCCGATGAAAGTGAAGCCTTCGCCCAGACCTGGGCTGCCAAATTCAATAGCGCGACTTGCTTAGACGAAAGTTTTAGCCCCTTTGGCCAAACAAAATCTTCGTTCGCAATTAGATAGCGAAACTCTTGGTTGTCATCCATGGCCTCTTTGGGTATGAATGAACGCCAGAGAATTCCTGCGCGAGTAAGCAGAGTCTTATCTCTTTCAAACATCCGATTGATCGCAGAAGCATCACCACCGGGAACATAAATTTCTTTATAGCCCTGCACAGTTGCAAAAATTTCAGACTTCGAAAGACCATTTCCCGCAACCAATAGGGCGCAAGTGAGATTGAACAATCTCTCCGATAGGTCAATCTTTTCTGGCATGTTAGTTAGCTGCTGGCGCCAAGAATGTCGATGACAAACACAAGTGTTGCCCCAGGTGGGATAGTTCCGGCTCCCGCATCGCCGTAGCCCAATGCTGGAGGGATAACGGCAATTATCTGAGACCCAACAGGCTGACCGACAACAGCAGACAGGAATCCTTCAATCAGGGCTCCATCCTGCATTTGGAATTGGGCAGGCTGGCCTGTATCCCAACTGGAATCAAATTTTTCTGAGCTATCCCAAACGAAGCCGCTGTAGTGCATGGTGACCAGTTGGCCCTTCTGAACAATCTCGCCATCGCCTCGAATAAGTTGGGCAACCTTTAATTCGGTTGGTGCGGGCGAACTTGGAATAGTGACCCCAGGAATGCCATCTGGTGTTGTCACAACGCTAGGGAATCCGGCTTCCGGAGCAACACTTGATCCAGTAGCTTTCTCCATAAACACTTTCTTCAAGTCAATAACGAAAACGAAAGAGTCAGCAGGACCAACACCTAGGGCTGGCACACCTTCTCCGTTGTGGGCTTGGTCAGGAGGCAAAATCGCAACTACTCGAGAACCTTCTTTCGCTCCAGCAAGCGCCTCACAGAAGTTCGGAATTTGTCCTGGTGCAAAGAAGCCAGATGGAGTTTCTGTTCCATCAAAGCTGGACTGCTGTATTAGCTGGCCACTGCCGCCGTTATATCCGGCGAACTCAAACTCAACTAGATTCCGTCCGGTAAAGACAGGACCATCACCCTCAACGACAACGCGTGCCTGAACTCCTTCAGCGTTAAGTGGAGAAGGGAAGTTGACAGTCGGTTGCTCTCCAAGAACCTCGGACACGCTAATGGAATCGACTTGGTCACCGCCGGTTAATTGTGCGCAGGCGAGATCTTGAGCTGGCGCACAAGAAGTCAAGGAAGCGGTCAAGATGATGCTGGAGAGAAGTAGGACGGACTTTTGCAAGAGGAGCAACTTTCTAAGTTAGTTAGATTACAAGTTTAGCTGTCGTGCCTGAAATGGGAATAACAGCTAAGAAGTGGCCTTTCGGACCGTTTTGCGAAGCTTCTTCTCCGAAACTTTGCGCTCCCCCAGACCGTCAGGATTCCAAGCAAGAACATCCTCGTCTTTGTACTCGGTTGATTTCACCTTGGTCTTGAACTGAGGAAGTATCGCTCCGGGGGCAAGACGTCTGGCGGTCAACAGAAATCCTGTGTGCGCAATCATGCGATGTTCGGGTCTAACTGCCAAGCCTTGCAAATGCCATGGCCTTACCAGTGACTCGAAAGCGTTTGGTTCAGTGAACAACCTTGATGAACGCAAATCCTCTGCAACTCGAGACAGTTGAGTCACTGTGGCTACGTACACGATTATTAATCCACCTGGGGCTAGAACCTCAGCACACTCGTTGATGCACTCCCAAGGTGCGAGCATGTCCAGCACTACACGGTCCACGCTCTGGGGCTTCAGTTTCTTTGGAAGCTGTTCCTGCAAATCGCCCAGATGAATCTTCCAGTTCTTAGGATTTGAGCCAGTCTGACTTTTGACGTTACCTGCCGCTATCTCGGCAAATTCTGATCGTCGCTCGAACGAGTGAAGCTCACCGCTGTCGCCGATGGCGCGAAGCAAATACATACTTAGGGCGCCTGAGCCAACGCCAGCTTCAACTACGACCGCTCCAGGAAAAATGTCCCCTTCAACAAGAATCTGCGCTGCGTCTTTAGGGTAGATAATTGCGGCTCCGCGTGGCATCGATAAAACGAAATCATTTAGTAAAGGCTTCAGCGCCAGATACTCAACGCCGTGTTGATTAGCAACAACTGAACCATCGGCTTTCCCGATTATGTCGTCGTGCTTTAGGTCTCCTCGATGTGTTCCAAAAGCTCCGCCCTTTACGAGCGTGATGGTATTAAGCCTGCCCTTTGGCCCGGTTAGCTGGACTTTATCGCCAGCTTTGAACAGATGAGATTTTTTGGTCACTTGAATAGCCCCTTAAGGTCGGACATATTTACCCCCTCAAGGGTTGGCCAGATGATTCTTCCTGGCTGAGCTGGAATCTCAACAATGTTCTTGATACCTACCGCTTTTGTTCCAGCCGTTTCCGCAGATCGAAGTCCGGTCAGGGAGTCTTCAAAGGCGACACATTGCTCAGCCTTGACCCCAAGAAGCTCTGCAGCTTTCAGATAAGGCTCTGGGTGGGGCTTACCATGGCGTACATCATCGCCAGCAACAATCACGTCAAAGCAATCGAATCCGATTGAATCGACAACTTGCTTGGCCATCCGATGCATCGACATGGTAACAAGAGCCGTCTTGATTTTCTTTCTTCGCAGAAGCAAAAGCAACTCTCTAGCTCCAGGCCTCCAAAGAATTTCCTGCTTCAACTGTTCGGCTACCCCATCGGTGAGTTGCTGAATAATCTGTTCTGGATCAAGGTTGGAACCAACTTTTTCCTTGATGATTTTTGATGAGTCATAGAGCGACATACCAACCAGACTCAAGCCATCCTGCTCGGTCCAGGTGCTGTTATTTGCGGTCGCAAAAGCCCCTTCGCTTCTCATCCAGTAGGGCTCTGAATCGATGAGGGTTCCATCCATATCCCAGAGGACGGCGGCCGGTAGTTGCTTGAAAATCATGATGTTTGAAGTCTAGCTTTGGCATTTAGCCTTACAGTTAAGGCATCACAAACCAACAAGTAATCAAAGGGCAAGAACTCACCAAGTGACTATCGGGGACAGTATTTTCGGCGGCCGAGTGCTTATCTGTGCATTCGAGGGCTGGAACGACGCAGCCGAGTCGGCGTCACAAGCGGCCAAACTTATCAGCGAGGCTTTGCAGTGCCAAGTAGCAGCTGAAGTGGATGCTGAGGACTATTACGATTTCCAGTTCACTCGTCCATCCGTTTCTTTCGACGAGTCAGGCAACCGCGAACTAACTTGGCCCGGAACCGCCTTCATGATTTCCACAGACAAGGACCCTGCTCTATCAAGGTTCAGCGTTTTGATTGGAACCGAGCCTGCTCGCAGGTGGAAAGCCTTCACTGCCGAGATCTTGGAGATGATTGAGGACAGAGAAATTGACGCCGTCATCTTCCTTGGCGGAATGTTGGCGGACACCCCACACACCAGACCGATAACAGTTAATGCGACAAGCCAGAACGAGGCTGTGCGATCAGCGATGAACATCGAGCGAAGTAGTTACGAAGGTCCAGTTGGAATTCTCTCAACGCTAGGAATCGCCCTCGAGGAAATCGGAATCCCCACCATGGCACTTTGGGCAGCCGTGCCACACTACGTTCACAACTCCCCTTCCCCGAAGGCAACTCTTGCCCTAATGGCCGAGTTGGAGAAAATGCTAGGCGTTAGCTTCTCTCAGGGGGATCTTGCTGATCAAGCTTTCGAATGGGAGCGCGGGATTGACGAGATTGCCGAGAATGACGAGGAAATGGCTGGGTACATACAGCAGTTAGAAAAAAACCGAGACGAATTCGAATCCGAAGCGGCTTCCGGCGAAGCTATAGCGCGTGAACTTGAGAAGTTCTTGCAATCAGAAGAAAAGCCGCCCGAGAACTAAGCCACCAAGGAACCAGTTGAGAGCATTATGAGCAACCATGTTCCAACTAAAACCCTCCAAAGTACGAAGGGCAAGAAAGAGCCTTTCTGCAAGTACTTCAAGAGATAGTGAATCACGCTAAGACCAACCACTCCAGAAACTACAGTGGCTACGACTGTTGCAAAAAGCAGTTGCTGATCAAGGTCGCCGAATGTCGATATGAACTGAAACAAACCAGAACTAAGCACCGCTGGAATTGCGAGCAAGAAGCTATACCTTGCAGCGGCTTCTCTGGTATACCCAAGCATTAGGCCCACTGTGATTGTGCCGCCGGAGCGCGACACACCTGGAACCAAGGCAAGAGCTTGTCCGAACCCAAACATCACACCGTGAGAAAAACTCAAGTCCTTTATTGTTCTTTGACGCTTGCCCAAAAAGTCAGCAACACCGAGGAGTAGACCAAATCCAATCAACATGTACGCGATAACCCAAAGGTTGCGCACGTCGTTCTCGATAAAGTCTCTGAACGCCAGTCCAAGAATCACTACTGGCAATGTGCCAATGATGATTAGCCAGCCAAGTTTTGTATCACTCGACATCTCGGATCTTGGCTTCACGCTCCAGCGAAGCCAGGAAGAGCCGATACGACCAATGTCTTTGATGAAGTATGCGACAACAGCCAACTCAGTACCTAGCTGAATAGTTGCGATGAACGCCGTTAGCTGAGGTTTAGAAAGCTCAGAAAGGTTCATAAGTTGCTGCGCAATCTGAACGTGCGCCGAGGAGGAAATTGGAAGAAACTCGGTGAGGCCCTGAACAAGTCCAAGGATTAGCGCTTCAAAAAAACTCACTGATCGTCTTCAGCCAATGTGAAGGGCAGGAATTCACCTAACTCTGAACCGAGGGCTTCCTCGTAGTTTAAAAACGCGTCTTCGAGTTGGTAGTAGGCCTGCTCAACACTTGAATCCTCTTCGCCACGCTTCGAGCTAGCAGCTTCAAAGTGCTTCTCGAACGCTGCAATAAGTTGAGTCAAAGCGTTTCTCGGGTCAGTAGCCATGAATCAAAACTACCCGCAATCCCCTTTGGTTCCAAGTATCCCGATGAACTAGTCACTTTTCATCGTGCTAGCATTGGGCCCGTAATACGAAGTCACGTCCGGGTGGCGGAATGGTAGACGCGCTAGCTTGAGGTGTTAGTCCTCGCAAGGGGGTAGGGGTTCAAGTCCCCTCTCGGACACAAGAAACAAAGGTTTTGGTCAAAGACCAAGAACAGCCTTAGCAATTAAGAAGTAGATAATTAATCCCATTGCGTCCACGAACGTAGTTATGAACGGGTTAGAAAACACTGCTGGATCAGCCCGAAGCGCCAAGCCAACTAAAGGCATTACGCCACCTACCGTTGCAGCAACTGTGCAAATAGCAAATAGGGTCAAGCCGATTACCAGACCCATTTGTAGTCCGAAAAATGCCGATGCTAATCCAAAGCCAATCAATCCCAGCAGCATGCCTAGAAGCGCACCAACTCGCAATTCTCTGAAAAGCACCTGCCATACATCTCTGGTTCGCACATCTTGCAGAGCGAGAGCTCGCGTGACTGTGGTTGCTGCTTGGTTGCCTGTGTTTCCACCTAGACCAATTAGCAACGGAACAAACAAGGTCAGGACGACAAGCTCTTCAATCTCTGCCTCGAAGGCACCAAGGACAGAGACTGTGAATGTTGCGCCAAACGCAAGTACGAGTAACCAAATCACTCGTGAGCGTACGATGGCAAAAACAGGTGTCGACAAGTAAGGTCTTCGAAGGGGCTCTGCCCCACCTGTTCTAGCTGCGTCCTCCGACTCTTCTTGTTCAAGGATGCGCAGTGCGTCGTCCACTGTGAGTATTCCTACAAGTCTTCGCTCGTTGTCCACCACGGGCAGGGCCAGTACCTTTAAGTCCGAACACGTACGAGCCGCGAACTCTTCATCGTCGCTGGCATTGACCATTAACGGCTCGGACATAACTTTCGAAACCTTGACTCGAGAGGCTGTGCGCATGAGGTCTCTAAGACTGACAACGCCAACTAACTGTTTGGAAGAGTCGACCACTGGGAGTGTGTAGATCGTTTCAGCTGACTGCAGCCTGGTCTTAACTTTGGCAAGCGCCTGCGAAACGCTATCGGTATCTTTGACCGAAATATACTCCGGGCTCATACGTCGTCCAATTGAACCTTGAGAATAACCGAGTACTTCGCTTGTCAACCCTCGTTCCCTGGCCGATAAACCGGTGAGCAGTCTCTTCGCTACTCCAGCCGGCAATTCATCGAGCAGTCCAACTCTGTCGTCTGGATCTAGCTTCGCAAAGATGGAAGACACTTCTTCGGAGTTCAATTCCTCAAGAAGTTCACTCTGAAGCGCAGGATCCAGAGACTCGAAGACTTCTAGGGCAACGGATTTTGGGAGAACTCGATAGACGATCGCTCGATCTCTATCGTTGAGCCTTTCCAATAGCGCGACCAATTCGGCAGCCTTGAGCTTTCTTGCAATCGAGGCAAGGCTTGGGAAGTCTGAAGCGTCGAGATGACTCTGAATCAGATCCATCAGCTCATTAAGATCTAGCTTGTCGTCAGCGTTCACCAAGCTCTCCTACTCCATGCCTTTGCTACCCCAAGGCTAGAACATGTGTAGGTGTTATGTAGCTAGCGCCTTGACCATAATTGACACCGTCGACTCACTGCCTGCGACAACAATATGCTCAAGATTTCTCGAGGCTCCGGGTTTTCCCACTAGTTGACCTGCTTGGTTGTAACCACCGATCTTGGCGCCTACATAACGTTTGGAGTCAAAATCAAGAATCTGCACCTGGTCAAATCTTGAGCACATGTCAGTTAGTTCGCGACGGGATAACCAAGATTCGTTGTTGTAGCTCAGAACTAGCGTCTTTGCATCAAGGTTTGAAATCAGTTTCTCAAGGGCACTTGGCAGGGTGAGCTTGGAGTTGAAGGCGCTCTTATTTGCAGGATCTCTTGCATCTAGTCTCTTGTTTGCAACACCGTAGTATTCAGGCGTATCCCAGCGGACAAGGGTTTCCCATATGTGATAGTTGCCGAAGTAGCGATGCTGATTGTAGGGAGGGTCTAGGTACGCAAGGTCTACGGGACCAATCGATGCCACTGCCTCACTGGCATCAGAGCGAATGGATGCACCTCTTCCAGCCATCAAGTCCGGGACTTTCAATTCGAGATCCATAAAACTTCTTCTGGACCAGCTCTTTAGATAAGCCATCTGCACCCCAGTTGTTGAGTCAACTTTGTCCGCCGCAATCAACAAACTAGACAGTAGGGGGAAATACATCCAGCTGGTTCGATACTCCGATTCAATTGCGTCCCTGATTGCGTCAATTCTTTGCCCATTGGCTACCTGGAAGAATCGGGCTCTCTCGCAGAAGACTTCTGTGAAGTAGCCAGCTGAACCAGGAAGTGAGTTCAGGTGGCTAACTGCCTCTTCAAGTTCGGATAGGTCAGCCTCTTCCGAATCTAGTTCGATGAATGTTTTAGAGAAGACCTCGGAGTAGCTGGCTGTGTCTACGGCAGTGACATACATGCCCGCTTGTTTCATTGCTCCTGCCACTCTGGTGGTTCCCGTAAACAGGTCTAGAGCTGTCGTGGCGTCACTTGCAGCGAACAGGGTTTCAAGAACGGGCATTAGTGCCCTCTTGGAACCGAGGTATTTAATCACTGCTGCTCACCTAACTTAGACTTAGGCCAATGCTCAACATCAACCCCAACCCATTGACCTTATCCGAGGCTGCTCGTTTCGGTCTTGATTATGCGCGCGAGCAACTGGCAGGTAAGTCAATTCTGGTTCTTACTGGAGCTGGTGTGTCAACTGAGTCTGGTATCCCCGACTATCGAGGCGAGGGTAAGACCGAGAGGCATCCAATGACCTTTGACGTCTTCATGGGCACAGAAGCAGCCCGTGCCAGATACTGGGCACGCAGCTACGTTGGTTGGTCAGTTATTGCCAGCGCAAAACCAAATGGGGGCCACTTTGCCTTAGCTCAGGCTGAAAGCCTAGGACGCATTTCCCACATTGTCACCCAGAACGTGGACTCGCTGCATCAACAAGCTGGTTCCAGAAAAGTTACGGAACTTCATGGTCGGCTGGACAAAGTTGTTTGCATGTCCTGCCGGACGTTAATTGATCGGCTAAGGATGGACTCACTGATCGAGGAAGTAAATCCACTAATCAAAAAGGACATGTCTGCCGAGTTCACCCCCGACGGCGATGCCGAAATTGAGGCAACGGCTGATTTTCAAATTCCTCCATGCCCAAGTTGCGGCGGCATCCTTAAGCCAGACGTGGTGTTCTTCGGAGAGAGCGTTCCAACCGAACGAGTGGCGGCTTCGATGGACCAACTCGATCGTGCCGATGCACTTCTGGTAGCAGGTAGTTCACTTACGGTGAACAGCGGAATGCGATTTGCGCGTGCAGCAAACAAAGCAGGAAAGCCAATCGTGATTGTGAATGTCGGGCCAACTAAGGCAGATGAGATTGCCCTTGCCAAGATTGAGGCACCAACTTCGATTGCACTAGAGGAGCTTCTAATTGGCTGAGACGCATTTTGGACTGCTTCGTCACGGGCAAACGGACTGGAACATAAACTTTCTACTGCAGGGAGTCACTGACATCCCAATGAATGAAACTGGACTTGAGCAGGTGAGACTTGCAGCGCAGGCTATCCAAGTTGAGGACTGGGATGTTGTGCTGACTTCTCCCCTAACTCGTGCAAAACAAACAGCGGAAATTATTGCCAAGCATGTGGGCTTCAATGACGTTATCGAGCAAGAGCTTTTGATAGAGAGATCCTTCGGTGAAGCAGAAGGCCTATCGCACGAACAGTGGCGGGCGAAGTATGCAAACTTAGATGAAATCCCCGGCGGCGAAAGTCGCACTCAACTAGCTGCGAGGTCGCAGCAATTGCTTGACCACATTTCTTCTGAGTTCAAAGGAAAGCGTGTCTTGGCTATCTCACATGGGGCGCTCATTCGGGGACTTCTTTCAATTGCTAGCAATAATGAATTACCTAGGGATGGCGAAAGGTTAGGCAACGCCTCACTAAACATCGTGAGCCACATCGAGAGCTCCTGGAGGGTAGTGAACTATTCCCTAGAGCCTTTAGCTCCTTAGAGATTCTCTATAACCGCCAGCAACTTTGAAGCGGATTCATCCCAACTAAAGGCGCTCTCGCGCTTTTTTGAGCAGCTACTGGCGCTCTCCCATGCAGTGGGAGTCTGTAGCTCGCGGATGCGATTTGCAAAGTCTTCTGGACTTGCTGGGTCAAAGAAACTGCCTGCCTCAGCTGCAATTTCTCTGAAGATAGGAATGTCAGAGACGACAATCGGAACCCCGTGCCTCATTGCTTCGACCAACGGAATTCCAAAGCCCTCGTCCTTCGAGGCTGAGACAAATGCAAACGCGTCCGAGAGCTCCTCCGCATACTTCGAATCAGTTACACCGTTTCTAAAAACAATGCGATTACTCCACTTGCCAGCCAGTTTTTGGAGTTGGATCTTTCGCTCCTCTGAAACTTTGCTTAGGAGAACCAGCTCAAACTCAGGCAGGAACCGCATTCCAGAAACTAGACACTCGACGTTTTTGTACTCCATGAAACTACCCATGTAAACCAGCCTTCGTCGCTGATCTGGAGCAGTTGAAGAAGCTGGAGCTGCTGCCACCACTGTTGACTCGGGGGCGTTATAGATTACGTGGACGTCTCTTTTGGTCAGTTTCTTGCTAACAATCAACTCTTTACTAGTTTCCGAAACTGTGACTACCGAATCAGCTCGATTCAGAAGCAGCCGAACTGGCAGAAAGCTCAAGTGATACAAGCGCCACGCAATCCGAATGTGCAGGGGCAGGAAAGTCGGAGCCTTTGGGTGTGAGTAATAGATCAGGTCGTGCAGCGTCAGAATCAGCTTGTACTTACGACCAAGTGAACCCATTGTCTGCATCGGCGAAAAGACATGTGTGGCACCAGCCTTATTGAGCTTGCCAGGAAGCAGCAGCTCGGCAAGGGCGTGAGTGGGGTCGTTTCCGAGAAGGAACTCGGTGCCTTCAGGAAGCCACTTCAGCTGTTCCTTGTTACTCACTAGAGCGACCAACGGAACCATTCTTGAGAGAGCGGAAAACAGCTCGGCTGAAAACCTAGAGATACCATCGTGGTGATCGACTCGAATAAACCGGCAGTCAAAGATCAGTTTCATGCAAGCTCGTCAAGGAAATGGGAGATGAACTCTGCCGCTTGCTGTGGAGCCTCGTAGTGAACAAGGTGACCCACACCTTCGATCTCACGGTAAGTGACGCTCTTATACATTTTGCTCACGCGACGCTGTGAATCAATGTCCGTTATATCATCCATCGCTGCCGCGACTACGAGAACAGGAACTGTGATGTGAGCAGCCAATTTCGAAAGATCCGTCGAAATTGAAGCGTCATAGCCTTCAACCGCGACTTTGACTGACGCAAAGTCACTGAAGTTAGATAAGTGTTGGTTGTGTATCCAACGACGAAGATCTTTGTTCCTCGTCTTTGCCATCACAACGCTCATCACCATTACGGCCATTTTGTTTCGAAGTAACCACTCGCCGGCGAATTTTGGCGCGAAGGTAGCAAGCAGATAATAGAGCTTGGTCAAGTTTGTAAGTGCGGCTTGTGGGCCTTCAAGGGCCGGTGTTGAAACTGGGTTCACCAAAGAAATTGATTTAGGCGAATGCTCCGTAGCGTAGAACCCAACTACCAATGAGCCAAAGCTGTGCCCCATGAGGTGGACAGTCCCTTCAAGTCCCAAAGTCATCACAAAGCTGTGCAACCAGTCGGAGTAGGCCTTCACTGAGTGAACTGTTTGCAGCGGCTTGGACTCTCCAAAGCCAGGAAGATCTGGAATTATCACCCGGTATTTTGATAGACCTGCAGCTATGGCTTCGAGTCCCCGATGATTCCCCCGATAGCCGTGAACCATGATCAAAGTAAGATGCTTGTCCGAAGTGGAAGGGTATTCGTAGTAGACGCTCTCAATCTGGTCAACCAGCACTGTATGGCGAATTGCCCGCGAGCTGGCGGAAAGCGAAAGATCTCGTGAAAGCACAATGCAAGTCTAGATTGGATGTTTTGAACACTGGCTAACCAAGGTCCTCAGGGAAGTTGAAGTTCTGCCCTAGTCTGTGAATGTGAATGAGCAGCTAAGTTTTGAGTTCCAGGAAGTGCCTCAGTGGTCAAAAAATCTTGCAGTCTTTGATCTGGAGACGACGGGACTTGATCTTCGCGAAGCAAGGATCGTCACTGCTTGTGCAGTTCAAATAGACCAAGATGGTCAAATTACTGGCCCGAATCAAGAGTGGCTTGCTGATCCTGGAATAGAGATACCGGAGGCGGCATCAAATGTCCATGGCGTCACTACTGAGATTGCCAGGGCAAACGGCCGAGTAGCTAAAGAAGTTGTTTCGGAATTGCTTGAGGCCCTAAGGGGTTTTTTTGACAAAGGTTTACCAGTGGTCGCCTTTAATGCCCCGTACGACTTCACGATTTTGCACTACGAAGCCCTGCGTCACGGGTTAGAGCCAATTCAGGAACCCATGCCGGTTATTGATCCGATGGTTCTGGATAAGTATGTTGACACTTATCGCTCGGGTAAGCGCACCTTAGAAGTTGCTTCAAGACTCTACGGCGTGAAATTAGAAGATGCTCACAATGCAACCGCTGACGCAGTTGCAGCGGGAAGAGTGGCGCAGGCTATCGCTAGAAAGTACTCAGAGAAATTGCCGGATGATGTTTTAGTTCTACACAAATCACAGATTGAGTGGAGCGCTAGTCAGGATGCCTCTTACGAGAAGTTCCGACGAGGAAGTTCGCCTGATTTTACAATCCAGCGAGGCTGGCCGCTAAAGCTTTAAGCGCCGAAGTTCTTGTAGCGAGCGTTGAAGCGCTCAACACGACCAGCAGCATCCATGATTCTCTGCTTACCTGTGTAGAACGGGTGTGAAGCGGAAGAAATTTCAACGTCGAATACTGGGTATTCCTGGCCGTCTTCCCACTTGATGGTCTTGGTGCTCGAAAGAGTTGAACGAGTTAGAAACGACTCACCAGAGGCTAGGTCGCGGAAAACAACTGCCTGGTAGGTTGGGTGAATTTCAGCCTTCATGTTCAAATACTTTCTAAATCTGGGTATTTTGCCTATTTCGGCAACTTCCCCACTATACCAGAGCAAAAACCTAAAAACTAGGCGCTAGTTTCGGGCTCTAACCCTGAATCTGTCGCCGTCTCGGGTCACTTCAAGGCCGAAGCCAAAGGCTCCTGAGATCTTTTCCGTGGTCAGGGTACTGTCTATCTCGCCGGCGGCATAGACCTGACCCCTCGAGAGGACCAAAGCATGGGTAAAGCCTTTAGGAATCTCTTCGATGTGGTGAGTCACCATCACAATCGCCGGCGCGGTTGGTGCGGAGGCGTAGCTTCCAAGCACTGAGATGGTGTGCTCCCTAGCAGCCATATCAAGGCTGGCGACCGGCTCATCAAGTAGCAGAATCTCCGGATCAGGCATTACGGCTCTGGCAATCTGAGCACGCTTTTTCTCGCCGTCGCTCAAGGTGCCGAAAGGTCGATCCGCCATTTCATCAAGCTGCCACTCGGCAAGTACTCTCCTAGCTCGACGTTCGTCGACGTCGTCGTACTTCTCATTCCAGCGACCAGTAATTCCATAGCTTGCTGTCATAACTGCGTCTAAAACTGTCTCGGAGTTTGGGATGTGGGAGCTCATGGCATTGGATGCGAACCCGATTCGGGTGCGCAATTCAAAAACGTTAACTTCCCCAAGGGTTGAACCCAAAAGCTTGGCGGTGCCAGTAGAAGGGTGAATCTGCGAGGCTGCAACGCGAAGCAAAGTGGTCTTGCCAGCTCCGTTTGGGCCAACAATCACCCAGCGCTGCTTGGAACTGACCTGCCAGTCGACATTATTCAGAATAGGCTTCGAATCCCTAAGCACAGTGACATTGTTGAAATCCAGAACAAGACTCATGTTATTAAGCCTAGAGGTCTCAGGCCAGAGCGCTTTGGTAGCAAGCTATGGTTTCGCGAGCAATTTTCTCCCACGAGAAGCTTTCCTCAACGCGCTTGCGACCCGCGGCTGCAAACTTCTCAAGATCAAGGCTTGACAGCAGCTGGTTCAGGCTCTGGGCAAAATCAGCAACGAACTTCCTCTCATCAAGTGGTTTTCCGGAGCCATCTTGAACTTGTTCGATTGGTACCAGTAAGCCGGTCTCGCCGTGAGCCACAACTTCTGGTATTCCGCCGGTAGCTGTTGCAACAACAGGTGTCCCACACGCCATCGCTTCCAGATTTACGATGCCAAGTGGTTCATAGATTGACGGGCATGCAAAGACTGTGGCCGAAGACAACAATGCAACAAGTTGCTGCCTCGAAAGCTGTTCGTTGATCCACACAACCCCGGGTCTTGTGCTTCTCAGTTGTTCGACCAGCTCGGATACCTCTTTGAGCAGCTCGGGTGTGTCTGCTGAGCCAGCAGCTAGAACTATCTGCACATCAGCTGGCAGTTCTTTCGCAGCTTTTAGTAGATACGGGAGGCCCTTCTGCCTTGTTATTCTCCCCACAAACAAAACGCTTCTTGAATCTGGATCGACACCTAAAGAGCGAACCAAGTCAGGATTTGACGATGCCTGAAAGGCCGATAAGTCAATGCCGTTATGAATAGTTACGATCTTGGTTGGATTTAGATCTGGGTAGCAGCGGATGATGTCTTGTCGCATGCCTTCACTCACAGCAATTATTCGGGTCGCTGATTCGTACGCACTTTGCTCGATCCACGACGACAGTCGGTAGCCACCACCTAGCTGTTCGAGCTTCCAAGGCCGAAGTGGTTCCAGGCTGTGGGCGGTCACAACGTGCGGAATCCCATGCAGTTGTGCTGCCGCGTGTCCGGCGAAATTGGCGTACCAGGTGTGGGAATGAACTATGTCAGCCCCCGCGATATCTGAGACCATCTCAAGGTTCACGGCTAGGGTCTGCAAGGCAGGGTTTGCCTGTTCATACGAGGCAGGTAAGGAGTAGGCGAAAGTATCGGTTTCGCTACGCTCTTCACCAAAGGTTCGTACCTTTACATCTATCTGCGGCCTCAGAACCCTAACCAGCTCAGCGACGTGGACGCCCGCCCCACCGTAGATTTTTGGAGGGTACTCCTTGCTTATGACATCCACTCTCATGTTTACGATGCTACCGTCAGCGCCCACAGATTCGGGAAACTGCTCTAACATCATGATTATGAACGCTTTGCGAATATTCGGGATGGTGTTAGCGGGCGGTGAGGGCAAGCGCCTAATGCCGCTAAGTTCCGAGCGCGCAAAGCCAGCAGTTCCTTTTGGTGGAAGCTACCGCCTGATTGATTTCGCACTTTCGAATCTTGTGAACTCAGGTCTTCGGAGAATAGTTGTACTGACCCAATACAAGTCTCACAGCCTCGACCGTCACATATCTCAGATGTGGCGCATGTCCCCCCTCCTTGGCTCCTACGTTGCTTCTGTTCCTGCGCAGCAGAGACTTGGAAAGCGTTGGTTTTCAGGAAGTGCTGACGCGATTTTGCAGAGCATGAATCTTCTAAGCGATGAGTCCCCTGACATTGTCGTGGTGGTTGGTGCAGATCACGTTTATCGAATGGATTTTTCCCAAATGATCGAAGCGCATATCGCATCAGGTCTTGGAGTGACCGTTGCAGCAATACGTCAGCCGATTGAACTCGCTAGCGCTTTTGGCGTTATCGAAACCAGTGAGTCGGATCCATCTCGCATTGCAGCATTCCGTGAGAAGCCATCGGATCCGAAACCGCTTGCACAATCCCCTGGCGAAGTTCTTGCCTCTATGGGTAACTACGTGTTCTCTGCACAGGCGCTAATCGACGCCATCGAACACGATGGCACCCTTGAAGATTCTGACCACGACATGGGTGGCGACATAATCCCTTACTTTGTCTCGAGAAATGACGCTGGGGTTTACGACTTCACATACAACGAAATCCCTGGCTCAACCGATCGAGACAAGTCCTACTGGCGAGATGTTGGTTCGATTGACTCCTACTACGAAGCTCACATGGATTTGATTTCCGTTATGCCGGTTTTCAATCTGTACAACGACCAGTGGCCAATCTTCACTCAGCAAGTAAACCTTCCACCTGCAAAGTTCGTTCACGACGGTGAGGGAAACCAAGGCCGTACAACGGACTCGATTGTTTCCCTCGGTACTGTCGTGTCTGGCGGAATAGTGGAACGAAGCGTTCTGTCCCCTAATGTGCGCGTGCACTCGAGAGCCTTAATCACTGATTCAGTTTTGTTAGATGGCGTGCAAGTTGGACGTGACTGCACGGTCAGACGAGCAATTCTTGATAAATCTGTAGTTGTAGCTGATGGAGCGTCAATTGGTGTTGACCGAAATCGCGACCTGGACCGCGGCTTTACCGTAAGTGATAGCGGCGTGACTGTTGTTGGTAAGGGAGTACTGGTTACTCCTTGAGCGTTCTAGTAGTGCTGGATGTTGACTCAACGTTAATTCAGCAAGAAGTGATTGAGTTGCTTGCGGACTTTGCAGGCGTCATGCCAGAAGTTAAGGTAATCACTGACCAGGCAATGTCGGGCCAACTTGATTTCAAGCAATCGCTTGAGAAGAGAGTCGGATTACTCGAAGGACTATCCGAGGACATCTTTGCTCAGCTCAAACCTCAGATTTCGCTCACTCCAGGAGTTATCGAACTGATTTCAGCAGTTCACGCACGAGGCGGAAGAATAGGCGCTGTTAGCGGAGGGTTCAGTCAAATTCTTGCTCCGTTGGCGGACGAGATAGGCCTTGATTACTGGATGGCAAACAGTCTCGAGGTTATCGATGGAACACTTACCGGTCGTGTGACCGGTCCAGTCATTGACGCCGATGCAAAGGCGACAGCACTAAGAACTTGGGCCAGCGATGCAGGAATTTCAACCGATCAGACTATCGCCATTGGTGATGGTGCAAATGATATCCAAATGCTGCAGTGTGCGGGATACGCAGTTGCCTTTAGACCAAAGCCAGTGCTTCGTCAGTACGCGGATCTAGTGATCGAAGAGAACTCTTTGCTGCCGCTTATCGAGAAACTTGACTCAAGCGCCCGTTGAGTGCAATCCTCCGTCGACGTGAATCATTTCGCCAGTTGTTGCAGGGAACCAATCCGATAGCAAGGCAATAATTCCTCTGGCTGCTGTTTCGGTGTTGGTCAGGTCCCATCCAAGAGGCGCGCGGTCGGTCCATAGCTCTTCCATGGTTGCAAATCCGGGAATGCCTTTGGCTGCTGTAGTTCGAAGCGGACCAGCCGAAATTAAGTTAACGCGGATGCCATCCTTTCCCAGGTAGCGAGCGAGATATCTCGAGGTGGACTCAAATGCGGCTTTCGCGACGCCCATCCAGTCGTAAACCGGCCAAGAAACGGTCGCATCAAATGTCAATCCCACAACTGAGGATGGGTTGTTAAGAACTGGCTTAGCTGCCATAGTTATGGATTTTAGAGAGTACGCCGAGACCTCAACTGCAGTTGATACGTCTGACCAAGGAGTTTCTAGGAAGTTGCCCCCAAGGGCTGTTTGTGGCGCGAAAGCAATTGCATGAACTATTCCATCGATAGAGTCAAAGTGTTCTTTAATACGTCCTGATAGAGCAGCTAGGTCCTCTTCACTGGTGGCATCCAACTCGATAACAGGCGCTGGCATCGGAAGTCTTTCGGAAATCTTTGTTGTGATTGGAAGCATTCGGCCAAATGAGGACAAGATAATCTCTGCCCCCTGCTCTTGAGCGAGCTTTGCCACAGAAAAAGCAATCGATGCCTCGGTGAGGACACCAGTTATCAGAATCTTTTTTCCTTCAAGAATTCCCATGCTTTTGCTCCTTAGTTCTTGTCGTTGCAACAATCTTGGCAGTGAATCGCTACTTAATGTCCCATTCCAAGGCCACCGTCAACTGGAATAACTGCTCCTGAAATGTATGAGGCGTCATCACCAGCTAACCAAAGGCACACCTTGGCAACTTCGGCAGGGCTAGCAAAACGGCCGGCAGGAATCCGGCTTAAGTAATCGTCCTGCTGTTCCTTGGTCAGTTCTGAAGTCATGTCGGTGTCGATAAAGCCTGGAGCTACGACGTTTGCCGTGATTCCCCGACCACCAAGTTCTCGGGTGAGAGATCGGGCCATGCCAACAAGTGCTGACTTTGACGCCGAGTAGTTCACTTGGCCAGGTGATCCCAGAAGCCCTACAACCGATCCGATAAGAAGAACTCGGCCAAACCGTTGCTTGATCATCGACTTTGAGGCACGCTTTAGGACACGAAATACGCCATTCAAGTTTGTATCAATAACTTGCTCAAAATCTTCATCGCTCATGCGCATCAAGAGCGTATCTTTCGTGATTCCAGCATTGGCAACCAGAACCTCAATGGGACCAAGCTTTTGCTCAACTTCTGCGATAGCAGCATCCAAAGAGCTGGTGTCGAGAACATCCGCTTTCACGGTAAGTGAACCCTCTGGGCCGCTTCCGGATCGAACAGTAACAGCTACCTTATGTCCGGCAGCTACGAACTCCGAAGCTATTGCGTAGCCAATCCCGCGGTTTCCACCGGTAATCAGGACAACTCTTGAGTCGGTCATCTGGAATTCCTTAGTCTTTCGGGAATAGAGGCCCAAACGTTTGGTTTGAACTAAATGAAGTCTAGTCTTAGCCTTGAATTGCCTTATAGATCAAGAGAAGGTCGCCTTGGAAAAAGCCCAAAGCATCACCACAGTCGGAGAATCGGCTGAAGCAGAGCGTAGTGCTCGGATGGTGAAGTACCTAATTGCAATGACCATTCGCGTTGTTTGTATCGTTTCGGCAATATTTGTTGAGGGCTGGCTAATGTGGCTATGTTTTGCTGGGGCTATTTTTCTTCCCTACTTTGCCGTAGTTATCGCAAATGCGCAGGCCCCAAAGTCAGGCACTCTTGAAAACGTCACAGTTGTTGCAAAGCCGATAACCGTTGACCTCGGTGCGGATTTCAAGAAGTCCTAATCCTTGTCTAGCAGTTCTGACTTAGAAGCAAAGTGCTCACGTGCTGGTTGCACAGCGGCTTCAACGAACTTTCTCATCTGGGCAAATCCAAGAATTCACACAGATGGAAGAACCAAGACTTGGCTTTCCTGCGACGAGCATCTTGAATTTCTGAGAAACTATCTTCAGGATCGTTCATTTTTACTTGAAGTAAGGCAAAGCAAATGAAGCTAATGGCCAAGGCTTGGCTACGTTGGCTCTCTTGGTTTCTACTAGCCAGTTTGTTTGCAGCTGCCTGTGTCGCACTTGCCACCTGGCAGTTCGAACGCCGGGACCAGGCGGTTTCTAAGATCCAGCGCATGGTTGACAACTATGACAAACCCCCAATCGATTTTGCCTCGATTTCTGAGCTCTCCCTCGATCAAGTCACTCCCTACGAATGGACCCCGGTCCAACTCGATGGAATTTATCTAACAGATCAAGAGCTTTTGGTTCGCAATCGTCCGATTGCAGGACAGCCAGGCTTTCTACAAATCATTCCATTCGAGCTTTCTACCGGCGAGATCGTAATCATCGAACGAGGTTGGATTCCTGCCGACTCCGAATTAGCCCCGGCCGAATCGATGACCCCGGCCTCCGAGCCGAAGACTGTGACTGCGAGAGTTCGTTTAAGTGAACTAACGCCTAACCGAGACTCCCCTGCAGGTTTTGCAACCAGCATTCACCTCGAGTCGCTGAATGAACTGGTTGGAAATGAAGTTGAGCAGCAGTTTTACTTGAGACTTATGAGCGAATCCCCTGGCGAATCAAGCTCACCTCAGCCACTTCGCAAGCCAACCCTCGACGAGGGCAACCACTTGAGTTATGCCGTCCAATGGATTCTTTTTGCCCTCATGGGATTCTTCGCATTGTTCTGGGCAATCAGGCAAGAGCGTGAGTATCGCCGTATAGAAAAAGACCCCAACTATGTCCCGCGCGCTGTTCGAAAGCGCAAGAGGACGGATGCTGATGTTGAGGATGAGCTACTGGATTCAAAGAACTAGCTGAGCGAGATTAGATCCGCGTACTGATCAGACCAGTGGTCTTCCGTTCCATCCGGCAGAATAAGCACTCGCTCGGGGTTCAAGGCTAGAACTGCCCCCTCGTCGTGAGACACCAGCACAACTGCCCCCGTGAAACTTGCCAGAGCATTGAGGATCTCTTTCCTTGAGGCGGGGTCTAAGTTGTTCGTTGGCTCGTCCAGCAAGAGCACGTTTGCAGACGAAACAACAAGAGAAGCAAGTGCTAACCGAGTCTTTTCACCGCCACTTAGAACAGACGCTTTCTTGTTCACGTCATCCCCACTGAAAAGAAATGAACCCAGAACTTTTCGGGCATCGACGTCACCTAAGTGAGGAGCTGATCTCTGCATGTTCTCAAGAACAGTTCTATTGACATCGAGAGTTTCGTGTTCCTGAGCGTAGTAGCCAATTTTTAGTCCATGACCAGGCTCGATTTGGCCGGTATCTGGTTTGTCAATACCTGCAAGCATTCGAAGGAGCGTTGTCTTTCCCGCACCATTCAAACCAATAATCACAACTTTCGAACCACGGTCGATTGCAAGATCAACCGCAGTAAAAATCTCTAGGGAACCATAGCTTTTGCTCAAACCCGATGCCATCAGCGGAGTCTTACCGCAGGGCGCTGGGTCAGGGAATCGAATCTTGGCTACCCGGTCAGTTTGGCCAACATCCTCAAGATCGTCAAGAAGTTTTTGAGCTCTACGAGCCATTTGCTGCGCGGCAACCGCCTTGGTAGCTTTCGCTCCAAACTTTGCAGCCTGAAGAGTCAACGTTGCAGCCTTCTTCTCGGCGTTGGCTCGTTCTCGCTTACGGCGTTCTTCGTCAGATTCGCGTTGCTTGAGATACGATTTCCAGCCCATGTTATAAATGTCAATGACTTGGCGGTTGGCATCAAGGTAGAAAACTCGATTCACGGTGTTCTCGACGAGGTCGATGTCGTGACTGATTACGATCAGTCCACCTTGGTAGCTACGCAGAAAATCTCTCAACCAAACAACCGAGTCGGCATCCAGGTGGTTTGTTGGTTCATCAAGAAGCATCGTCTCTGCGCTAGAAAAGAGAATTCGAGCCAGTTCAACACGCCTTCTTTGACCACCGGAGAGGGTCTTGAGTGGCTGTGAGAGTATCCGTTCCTCGATTCCCAAATTGCTTGCAATCGCTGCACCTTGAGCCTCAGCCGCATAACCACCCGCAGCTTGAAATCTTTCCTCTAGCTTCGAATACTTGGTCATCGTCTTGGTCGCTTCTTCACCTGTTGCAGTGGACATCGCCTCGGCGGTCTCAGCAAGCTGTCTAAGCAGATCGCCCAATCCCCTAGCGTTCAGGATTCGGTCACGAGCAAGCTCTTCCGGGTCTCCGGTTCTTGGATCCTGCGGTAGGTAGCCGATTTCTCCTATACGCTCGACACTTCCGGCGCTTGGCTGACCATCTCCCGCAAGAATTTTTGTCAAAGTCGTTTTGCCAGCACCGTTTCGGCCAACCAGACCGATCTTGTCCCCAGAAGCCACACGGAAATTTACTTCACTCATGAGTGTTCTGGCACCAATGGTGATCTCCAGGTCCTTCACTATAAGCAAGAGCTGGTCCTTTGGGCTGGGAGAAGTCTCAAAGCCTTTAGTCTACAATCGTCATTAACGCACAGCTCGCTCCAGTAAAGAAGAGGTTTCTCATGTCCCTACAGCTATCAGGCCGTCAAACACTGATTGACCGTGTATTCCCCCGCAGCATTGCAACAGATGTCGCTCTGGTTTTTGGTGGAGCAGTTCTAACTGCAGTTGCAGCTCAGATTGCGATTCCGATGTGGCCAGTTCCAATCACTGGACAAACATTCGCCGTGTTGTTGGTTGGTGCGGTGCTTGGAGCTTCCAGGGGCGCTCTTTCTATGATTACTTACTTCTCCCTAGGCGCAGCAGGGCTTCCAGTTTTCACTGGCGCAGTGGCCGGAATAACTTTTGGAACAACCTTTGGATACCTAGTTGGATTCATTGCAGCGGCAGCCGTTGTCGGTTGGTTCTCTCAACTGAATTGGCACAAGAAGGTATGGGGTGTTATCGCGAGCTTCGCAATAGGAAACGGAGTGATTTATCTCTTCGGTCTTCCATGGCTTGCATTTGCGCTTTCAAACCTCAACTTAGCAAGCGATCTAGGTGCAGTAGTAATGGCTGGCTTAGTTCCGTTTCTAGTTGGTGATGCGATCAAGATCGCACTTGCAGCCGCGGCTCTGCCGTTGGCATGGAAGTACCTAGGAACTAAATAGAAAAACCAATGGCCCGCATCTGTTCGCGGCCATCATCGGTAATCTTCTCTGGACCCCATGGCGGCATCCAGACCCAGTTGATTCGGAAAGCGTCCACAACTCCATCCAGCGCCTCCGCTGTCTGCTCCTCAAGAACATCAGTCAGCGGGCATCCAGCTGAAGTCAGAGTCATGTTTATAAGAAGCGACTCGTCTTCATCGGCTAGCTCAAGACCATAGATCAATCCAAGATCGACAATGTTTACGCCGATCTCTGGGTCGATTACTTCCTTGAGCGCTTCTTCGACTCTGTCGTAGAGCACCGGCTCGAGTTGTCTAGGCATGTTAGGCGTTAACGTATCGGTCGTAGCCTTCAGATTCAAGTCTGTCAGCAAGCTCCGGTCCACCCTGCTCGGCAATCTTTCCAGCCACAAAAACATGCACGAAGTCAGGCTTGATGTAGTTCAAGATGCGGGTGTAGTGAGTGATCAACAGCACACCCATGCTGTTTTCAGTCTTGATGCGATTAACGCCCTCAGCTACAACACGCAATGCGTCCACGTCCAAGCCAGAGTCGGTCTCATCAAGAACCGCCATCTTCGGCTTTAGAAGCTCCATCTGTAGAATCTCGTGGCGCTTCTTTTCGCCACCAGAGAATCCTTCGTTTACGTTTCGCTCAGTGAAAGCGGAGTCCATCTTCAAGTTCTCCATGGCGGTGCGCACATCAGCCACCCAGCCACGAAGAGCGGGAGCCTTGCCATCAACGGCAGTCTTTGCTGTACGAAGGAAGTTTGAAACGCTGACACCTGGAATCTCAACTGGATACTGCATAGCTAGGAACAATCCTGCTCGCGCGCGTTCGTCGACAGACATCTCAAGTACATTCTCACCATCGAGCAAAATTTCGCCCTTGGTAACTTCATACTTCGGATGTCCCGCAATCGAGTAAGCCAGAGTTGACTTGCCAGATCCGTTAGGTCCCATTACAGCGTGGGTCTCACCGCTTTTGATGACAAGGTCGACTCCTCGGAGGATCTCTTTGGTTCCCTGCTCGGTCTCAACTGATACGTGCAGGTTCTTGATTTCTAGTGTCGCCATTTGATTACTCCGTGTCCTTGTCATATTCGATAAAAACTTCGCCATTTTCGATAAGTACTTCGTAAACAGCGACAGGTTCGTATGCCGGCAGGCTCAAAGGCGCTCCGGTTTCTAGAGAGAACTTTGCACCATGTGCCCAACACTCGATGGTCTCGTCATCGACAAAACCTTCGCTGAGTGAAATTTCACCGTGCGAGCACTTGTCTGCGATGGCCTTGAACTGACCGTTCTTGGTGTGTACGAGTGCAATCGCGTCATCGCCAATCTTCACTCTAAGAGCTTTACCTGGCTTTATGTCCTCTACTTTGCAAATCTTCAGAGCCATTAGCTCGCACTCCTCTCAAGTTCAGCTTCAATGGATGCAGCAAGACGCTCTTCAATCTCAGGCACTCCAATCTGCTGAACCACTTCCATCAAGAAGCCACGAACCACAAGCCTTCTTGCTTCAAGTTCAGATAGTCCTCGAGCCTGAAGGTAGAACAGCTGCTCGTCGTCAAATCTTCCAGAAGCGCTAGCGTGTCCCGCACCCTGAATCTGGCCGGTTTCGATCTCCAGGTTTGGAACGGAATCTGCACGAGCTCCATCGGTAAGTAATAGGTTTCGGTTTAGCTCATAGGTGTCTGTACCTTCAGCAGCAGCACGAATAAGAACATCCCCAACCCAAACGGTGTGAGCTTTAGCGCCCTGAAGTGCGCCTTTGTAGGTCACTCGTGATTTGCAGTTAGGAGTCGAGTGGTCAACAAAAATGCGGTGTTCTAGATATTGGCCAGCATCAGCGAAGTAAAGCCCGTAAAGGGCTGCATCCGCGCCTGGCGCCGAGAAATAGGCCGATGGGCTCATACGCACGACAGCACCGCCAAGGGTGATCATTACGTGCTTGAAGTTCGAGTTGCGAAAAAGTTTGGCGTACTGGGCTCCATTATGAATCGAGTCAGAGTTCCAATCCTGGATAGAAACAACGGTTAGTTTTGCCTCATCTTCAATTACGAACTCGATGTTCTCAGACAAGATCGCATCTCCGCGGTGGTCAATGACCAAAACAGAATCCGAACCGCGCTTTGCCTCAACGATGATGTGAAGTGCTGCTGGATCTGCGGAAACGGATGTAATGGTAATCGTGCTTTGGGCGGAGCCAGTGACTGTTGAAGGAATCGAAACAAGGTAGGCAGCTTTTGCAGCTTCCCAGCCAGCAGCAGCGACTCGATCCTCGGGGATACCCGCGGCTCCGAAGAGTTTGTTATCAGACTCAATCCAGGAAGTCTCTACACCGTCGGCAAGTTTGCTTTCAATGTCTCCCGAGAACTCGTCTAGACCAGACTGGTCTAGTCCACCTAATCGGTCGGCAGTGATGTATCTCCACTGTTCTTCTCGGGTGGAGATTTCGGCAAAGTCGGAGAGCGTGACGGACTTCATTCGCTCCGAGCGAGTTTGAATTGGCACCCCGAAGCCATGGCTGTGTTCTGACAGCCCGTGCTGAGCTGTCTTAGTCGCTTCGCTCACTAGCCGACGGCCCCTTCCATCTGCATCTCAATGAGTTTGTTCAACTCGAGTGCATATTCCATCGGCAGTTCCTTAGCGATCGGCTCAATAAAACCGCGAACGATCATCGCCATTGCTTCGTCTTCTGGCATTCCGCGAGACTGCAAGTAGAACAGCTGTTCTTCGCTTACGCGAGAAACTGTTGCCTCGTGCCCCATTGAGACATCGTCTTCACGAACATCTACTGCTGGGTATGTGTCAGATCTAGAGATCGTATCCACCAATAGGGCGTCGCAGCGAACCGTGTTCGCACTGTGATGAGCTCCAGGGTTCACTCTGATCTCACCACGATATGAAGTTCTTCCGCCACCACGAGCGATTGACTTTGAAACAATCGAAGAAGATGTGTAAGGAGCCAAGTGAATCATCTTCGCTCCGGCGTCCTGGTGCTGACCTTCTCCCGCAAATGCAACGGAAAGGGTTTCACCTCTGGCGTGTTCGCCGGCAAGAATCACAGAAGGGTACTTCATAGTGACCTTTGACCCGATGTTGCCATCAATCCACTCCATGGTTGCACCCTCATGAGCAATTGCTCTCTTGGTTACCAAGTTGTAGACGTTGTTAGACCAGTTCTGAATAGTTGTGTATCGAACGCGTGCGCCCTTCTTCACAATGATCTCAACTACCGCTGAATGCAATGAGTCAGATTTGTACACCGGCGCGGTGCAGCCCTCTATGTAGTGAACATAGGAATCCTCGTCAGCGATGATTAAGGTTCGCTCGAACTGTCCCATATTTTCGGTGTTGATTCGGAAATAGGCCTGAAGTGGGATCTCGACCTGAACGCCCTTTGGAACGTAGACGAATGATCCACCGGACCATACAGATGTGTTCAACGCGGCAAACTTGTTGTCTCCAGCCGGGATAACGGTTCCGAAGTACTCCTTGAAAATTTCAGGATGCTCTTTCAGGGCTGTGTCGGTGTCAAGAAAAAGGACACCCTTCTTCTCAAGTTCTTCATTGATCTGGTGGTAAACAACCTCTGATTCGTACTGGGCTGCAACTCCAGCGACTAGTCGCTGGCGCTCTGCCTCAGGAATACCGAGCTTTTCGTAGGTGTTCTTGATTTCTTCTGGAAGATCTTCCCAAGTCTGAGCCTGTCGCTCGGTCGAGCGCACGAAGTACTTGATGTTGTCAAAGTCGATTCCAGAAAGATCTGAACCCCAAGCTGGCATGGGCTTCTTTAGGAAGTATTCGTAGCCCTTTAGTCGACGATCCAGCATCCACTGTGGTTCTGACTTCAAATTGGAGATGTCGCGAACAACATCTTCGCTAATGCCGCGTTTTGCGGTCGCTCCAGCATCGTTGCCATCAGACCAGCCGTACTCATAGGTACCGAGACTGTCGAGTTCGGGCCGTTCGATGATGTTCTCAGTCAATTAGAACCCCTTAGTTAGATGTGGATAATGGGTACAACCCGCCTCGGCTTCGAGGAATTCCCGCACAAAAACCGTGCGAAACTTGTCTTGCAGATAACTTTACCAAGATTGTTGAATCTCAACCCAATGAAAGGTCCCAAGCTGCCATGAAGCTGATTAGGGCTGTTTTCTCCCCCAAGCGCCTCAAAGTCTATGCCTGGGCGTCCTTAGTTAGCCAGATTCTGATCGTGGTCACAGGGGGCTTGGTCCGCCTAACTGGCTCAGGCCTTGGTTGCCCAACATGGCCAAGGTGCACCGAGGATTCGTTTGTGACAGTGCCTGAAATGGGATGGCACGGAGTAATTGAGTTTGGTAATCGTCTATTGACCTTTGTCCTGATCATCATCGCTTTGTTCACCTTTATCGTGGTGCGAAGAACCTTAAAAGCTGAACGTAGGGGCCTTACTTGGCCAGCACTCCTGCTTGGCCTTGGAATTATTGCTCAAGCGTTGCTAGGTGGCCTCACTGTGCTAACCGGATTGAACTCTTGGGTTGTAGGGGCTCACTTCCTGCTTTCCGGGGTGCTTATCTCAATCGCGGCTGTTCTTCTTTGGCGGGTTTATTCACCGGTGCATCAGCCAATTAGCTACGCAGCAGTTTTGTTAGCTTGGCCAATCTTTGTAGTTGGATGGGTCACCGTTGTTATCGGAGTGATTGTCACTGGAGCGGGCCCTCACGCCGGAGATGCAACAACCCCACGCAACGGATTTGATCTCGAAGTTTGGCAGCACTACCACTCGTGGCCTGCGTATGCCATGACTGGATTGGTTGCAATCGCTCTTGCACTGGTTTGGCGCAGCCTTCCTTCAAACCAGATTAAAAATCCCGCAGTAAAAGCCTTGGGCATTCTTCTTATCAATTCAATCGCTCAAGCCATTCTGGGAGTTGTTCAATCGAATCTTGGGGTACCGGCGTTGATGGCCGGAGCGCACATGCTTGGAGCCGCAGTGATTATCTCGCTTCTTACCTTCCAGTTGCTCGCGCTTCGATCCAAATATCAAAGACCTGGAGTGCGCTAAGTGGCAAGAATCTTCTGGTTTCGGCGTGACCGAAGACTGCAGGATAACCTCGCGCTTAACTCTTGCGCTGAAGCAGCCATCGCTGACGGCGACAAAGCAGTCATTCCTATTTTTTGGTTGAACGGATCCGAATTCGAGAACCTCAGCGGACTCAGACAACACTCTCTTACTGAGTCACTAAATGCCCTCGATGAATCTATGGGTTTTAATCTCGAAGTAATTGACAGCCCAGACATGAGCGCACTTGTAGAGTACGCGGCGTCGGCTAAGGTGCGCTTTATCCATGCCACCGAAAGTTTTGACCCAGAGGGCATTGCTGAGCAACGCGCTTTATCGGCCAAGCTCAAAGGAACTGGCATAGAGCTAGTTCTAGAAGACTCTTACTACGCAGTAAAACCAGGAACCGTAGCCAAGCCAACCGATGGAACTGCTTATCGCGTCTACACGCCTTTCTATAAAGCCTGGTTTCAAATCGGCTGGCCAGCCCCGGCAAAACTGACTAAAGGCTTCGAATGGAAATCTAGATCTGGTAAATCCAAGATTCCCAAACCAACCAAGTCAGCTCCTTTCAAGGTCAAGGCAGGCGAGGCCTTTGCTCTAGAGACGTTCAAAAAATTTCAATCCAGAGCAATTGCCGATTACTCGGAGAATCGAAATCGACCAGATCTTTCTGGAACCTCTCACCTCTCCCATGCCCTTGCTCACGGCGAGATTCACCCTCGTACCCTCCTTGCTCCGCTATCTGATTCCGATGGACACACCGTATTCAGGAAAGAAATTGCCTGGAGAGAGTTCTACGCAGACGTGCTTTATCGAAACCCGAACACAATCGATGACTATTACGAGCCAAGGTTCAAATCCATGAGGTATGACACCGGAGCAAAGGCAAAAGCAAAACTTGAACGCTGGCAATCAGGGACAACTGGTTTTCCAATGGTCGATGCAGGAATGAGGCAGCTTCTTGCTACGGGATGGATGCATAACCGCGTGCGCATGATTGTCGCGTCGTTTCTTGTAAAAGATCTTCACTTAGAGTGGCAGCTTGGCGCGAAGTGGTTCGAGCAGAACCTAACTGATTTTGATCCTGCTTCGAATTCGCATGGCTGGCAATGGACAGCAGGATGCGGAACCGACGCCTCGCCTTACTACCGAGTCTTCAATCCAATTCTTCAAGGCTATAAGTTTGATCCAGAAGGAGAGTATGTTCGGAAGTTCATTCCGGAGCTCGCTCACATTACCGGTCCTGAAGTTCACGAGCCTTGGCTATTGGTTGACGGGCTTCAACACGGCTATCCGGAGCCAATGCTCGATCACAGCGTCGAAAGGGATGAGTCGCTAGCTCGTCTAGAGGAAATTAAAGTAAAGTAGCGGATCAATCGCGATAGCAACAAACAGAAGCGTGAGATAACTAATCGACCCGTGGAATAGACGCATCGGGTTAGTGATCTCCCCCACTATTGACTGTCTGTAAAGACGGTATGACTCAATAATGAACCAAACTCCTGTGATGAGTGCCGTGAGCGTGTAAATCACACCCATCGACCCAACTGGAATAAGCAGCAGCGTTGATGCAACAAGGGCCCACGCATAGAGAATGATCTGAACACCAACTGTTTTGTTGTTTCGAACCACCGGAAGCATCGGTACTCCCGCATCGGTGTAATCCTGCTTATAGCGAAGCGATAGGGGCCAGTAGTGCGGTGGTGTCCACAAGAAAATAATCAAGAACAGTACCCAAGCTGCAGGTGCTAGATCGTTAGTCACAGCCGCCCAACCAATTAGGACAGGCATTGATCCAGCAGCCCCACCCCAGACGATGTTTTGAGGTGTGCGGCGCTTCAGAAGCAGGGTGTAGATAAAGACGTAGAACAAGATTGCAGCTAGTGAAAGCATTGCAGCCAGAGGATTTACCAGAACGGCTAACCACACAACCGAGGAGATACCGAGGATCCAGGCAAAGATGTAGGCCTCAGTTTTAGTCAGCTCGCCAGTGACCAAAGGTCTTCCGTTGGTTCGACCCATGATTTTGTCGATGTCGGCGTCGATGTAGCAGTTGAAAGAGTTCGCACTACCGGCACTAAGTGCCCCTCCAACCACTGTTGCGACCATGAGCCACAGGTCAGGAATACCCCTTTGGGCCAGGATCATCGTTGGCACGGTGGAAACCAAGAGCAACTCGATAACTCGAGGCTTGGTTAGCTCGAAGTATGCCTTAGCTTTCCGCCCGAAACTTGGGCGTTGCACAGCGACATCAGCAGTTTTTGTAGTCATGATTTAGTACAAGTCTAAGCTGAATTTCCTTGCATCTAGGCCCCAGGGCAGGTTTGGGCATTGAGTGTAAAGTGATACAAAGTGCCTAAAAGCCGAGCAATCTAAGAGGGCTAGAGTGCATTTTTACGCCAACTGAGCAACGTCGCCAGTTTCAATCTTTCGAGTTAGAAAAAGGATGTTAGACCCAGTGAGCGAATTTACTTGGACCGATCTAGACAAAAAGGCTGTTGACACAGCTCGTGTACTGGCTGCTGACGCGGTTGAGAATGTCGGCAATGGGCACCCTGGTACCGCCATCAGCCTTGCACCTGTTGCACACCTGCTGTTCCAGAAGGTAATGCGTCATGACCCAAATAACCCTGAGTGGGTCGGAAGAGATCGATTCATTCTGAGTGTTGGTCACTCGTCCCTTACTCTCTACAACCAGCTCTACTTAGCTGGATTCGGCCTAGAACTCGACGACATAAAAGCTCTGCGCACCTGGGATTCACTAACCCCAGGTCACCCAGAGTATGGTCACACCAAGGGCGTTGAGATCACAACCGGGCCATTGGGTCAAGGCTTAGCATCGGCAGTTGGCTTCGCTTACTCCGCAAGATTCGAACGAGGTCTTTTCGACCCAAACACCCCAGAAGGCAAAAGCCCCTTCGATCACCACATTTACTGCATTGCAGGAGATGGCGACATGCAAGAAGGCGTCACTTCCGAAGCGTCTTCCCTAGCGGGTCATCAGCAGCTCGGCAACTTGATTGTGCTTTACGATTCCAACCAGATCTCTATTGAGGACGATGTCAACATTGCTTTCACCGAGAACTTAGAAGATCGCTACAGATCCTACGGCTGGCATGTGCAGACAGTTGACTGGAAGAAAACCGGTTCATACGTTGAAGATCTGGCAGAGCTGTATCGCGCAATCCAAGAAGCAAAAGCAGAAACAACTAGGCCTTCGCTAATTACCATCAGGACAATTATTGGCTGGCCATCCCCTGGCAAACAGAACACGGGAAAAATTCACGGCTCTGCCCTTGGCAAGGAAGAGCTCGCCTCTTTAAAGCAAGTTCTCGGATTTGACCCGGAAAAGAATTTCGATGTCCCGCCAGAAGTAATTGAGTACACCAGATCACTGCGTGACCGCAGTAAACCTACATTAGACAAATGGCACCAAGACTTTGAGGCTTGGAGCCAAGCTAATCCGGCTCAAAAGGCACTTTTCGACAGACTGCAGGTAGGTCAAACGCCGAAAGAGCTGACTACGTCACTTCCTGAATTCGAGGCTGGTACCGAAGTTTCGACACGGGCAGCGTCAGGAAAAGTGTTGAACGCAATTGCAGCGGTCATGCCCGAGCTCTGGGGCGGTTCTTCCGATCTAGCGGAATCAAACAACACCACGATCGCCGGTGCTAAGTCCTTTGTTCCAGCAGAGCACTCAACTAACGAGTGGAGTGGAGACAAGTACGGACGAGTTTTGCATTTTGGAATCCGCGAGCACGCCATGGGTGCGATTCTTAATGGAATTGCGCTTCACGGAAAGACTCGTTCCTACGGCGGCACCTTCCTGATCTTTAGTGATTACATGAGGCCAGCTGTTCGGTTGGCAGCCCTGATGAAGGTGCCTTCAATTTTTGTTTGGACTCACGACTCGGTGGCCCTCGGAGAAGACGGGCCAACCCACCAGCCGATTGAACAACTGGCTACCCTTCGAGCCATCCCAGGCCTAGACGTTGTCAGACCAGCTGATGCGAATGAGGTTAGCTACAGCTGGAAGAAAATTCTAGAGCGCCGCTCCGGGCCAGCAGGCATAGCCCTAACCAGACAGAACATTCCAGTGATAAATCGTCAAGCCCCAGACGAAACTGGAGTCACATACGCTTCAGCCGATAACACTGAATACGGGGCGTACGTGCTCGCTGAAGCTTCCTCGGGCGCTCCAAAGCTGATACTGATTGCAACTGGTTCAGAACTTCAGCTAGCTGTAGCTGCCCGTCTTGAGCTCGAGAAATCTGGAATCCCAACTCGCGTAGTTTCTGCTCCGTGTCTTGAATGGTTTGAGGAACAAAGTGTGCAGTACAAGGAATCAGTTCTTCCAAGTGCAGTGACTGCAAGAGTTTCTGTCGAGGCCGGGCTTTCGCTTGGTTGGTCAAAGTACGTTCCTAGCGGGGCCAGTGTTTCTATTGAGCACTTTGGGGCTTCTGCCGATTACAAGACCTTATTTGAAAAGTTTGGTATCACTACAGATGCGGTTGTGAAAGCTGCGAGAAGTGTTTTAGAAGGAGCAAAGTGAGTTCACCTCTTCATGACCTAAAAGCCGCTGGCGTAAGCATCTGGCTCGATGATCTATCTCGCGAAAGGATTGAATCTGGCTCCCTCAAGGCACTGATTGAATCAAGAGCGGTTTCGGGAGTCACTACGAACCCGACTATCTTTGCCGGCGCATTCTCCAAAGGTGCGGCTTATGCCAAGCAACTCGCGGAGCTTTCCGCCCGAGGCGCCAGCGCCGACGAAGCAATTTTCGAAGCCACAACAGATGATGTACGCGCCGCGTGCGATGTCTTTGCAGATGTCTATAGGCAAACAAATGGTGTGGATGGGCGAGTCTCGATAGAAGTAGAGCCCGGTTTTGCCATGGACACTGAGAAAACCGTAAGTCAAGCCAAAGCTTTGTTCGAAGCCGTGGGGCGCGAAAACGTAATGATCAAGATTCCCGCAACCAAGCCAGGCCTCTCCGCAATCACCGAGGTCATCGCAGCAGGTATCTCTGTAAATGTGACCCTAATCTTCTCCCTGGAGCGCTACGCCAAGGTAATCGAAGCTTTCCAGGAAGGCATTTTGCTTGCCAAGGCTAGCGGACACGATCTATCAAAGATTCACTCCGTAGCTTCTTTCTTTGTCTCCCGTGTTGACTCTGAGATTGACAAGCGCCTGGATGCTATTGGTACCCCAGATGCGCTCAGTTTGAAATCTAAGGCAGCGCTAGCTAACGCACGGCTTGCGTATGAAGTTTTTGAGATCAATTTCTCAACCGATTCTTGGAACAGGCTCGAAGAAGCCGGAGCTAACAAGCAACGACCTCTGATGGCTTCAACTGGCGTCAAGGATCCAGCCCTACCGGACACTTTGTATGTCACAGAGTTGGTTGCACCGCAGCTAGTAAACACAATGCCTGAGAAGACCATGGAAGCCGTCTTTGATCATGGCGTAATTGATGGCGACACGATCACTGGAACATACACTGCAGCGAGAGAGGTTCTTGCGAGCCTCGAGTCTCTAGGCATCTCATACGACGAAGTTGTTTCATTGCTGGAACAAGAAGGCGTGGACAAGTTCATCGTCTCTTGGAATGAACTTGTTGCCACGGTATCGAACGCGCTGGACTCAACTAAATGACCCTAAAGGTTTCGCATTCAGGTGCTGTTTCTGACGCCGTTGCAAAGTTTGTACCCGATTTAGTAAGTCAGAGGATCGCTTCTCGAATATTTGCCAAAGACTACACTCTCTGGGGTAAAGATGCTGAGTCAGAATCAGCAATTCGCCTTGGATGGGTGGAGGCCGCAGAGAAGAGTCTTGCTCTAATTCCAGAACTAGAAAAACTACACGCTGAACTGTTAGCTCAAGGTCTTTCTCGTGTGGTGCTCTGTGGCATGGGAGGGTCCTCTCTGGCACCTGAGGTCATAGCCCGAACTGCTGGAAAAGAGTTAGTTGTCCTAGATTCCACCGATCCATCTCAGGTGCGGGCAGCTCTATCCGGGGATCTAACGAAAACACTGGTTGTGGTTTCTTCTAAATCCGGTTCCACCGTAGAGACGGATTCTCAGAAGAGAAGCTTTGAGGCCGCCTTTGAAGCCGCTGGCATCGACAAAACCACTCGAATCTTTATCGTCACTGACCCAGACTCCCCCATGCACAAGCAAGCCGTGGCTGATGGCTACCGAGTCTTTCTCGCCGATCCAACCGTTGGCGGCCGGTACTCGGGACTTACGGCTTTTGGGGTTGTGCCAACTATGCTTGCCGGCTGCGACACTGAATCGATTTTGCACAGTGCAATCGCAGCTACCGAAAGCTTGTCAAGCGACAGTGAAGAGAACCCTGGTTTGATCCTTGGCGCCGCTATGGCTCGAACGGCAAACAGAAGTGGTTTCAAGGACAAGCTCGGCTTCGTTCCGGCTGGCAGTTCAATTGTTGGCTTCGGTGATTGGGTAGAGCAATTGATCGCTGAATCCACTGGAAAGTTAGGCCGAGGTGTGTTGCCGGTAGTCCTGGAGCAAACGTCTCACGAGCTCAAGGTGGCCCAAGACGATGTGCTGCTGATTGGACTTTCAGATAATGCATCAGGTTCTGATTTCGAGCTTGTTGTATCAGGCGATTTGGGTGAGATGATGCTGGCTTGGGAGGTCGCCACTGCTGTGGCATCTAACCTGCTTGATGTCAATCCATTTGACCAACCAGATGTCGAGTCCGCGAAGATTGCAGCTAGAGCCCTTCTTGAATCCCCCGCCGATGGAATTGAGTACGCTGGCTCTGATTCGGGGGTCGACTTTGCAGCGCTTGGGTTCGAACTTAGAACTTTAGAAATTCGCGAGAGCCTCAATCAGTTATTTGAATTTGCGAAGGACGATTCGTACTTTTCTGTTCACTGCTACCTGAACCGGAAAGAGCTTGGTGAGGCAGTGAAGCTTAGGGATCTAATCGCGCAGCGATCCAACCGCCCAACAACTTTTGGCTGGGGTCCAAGATTCTTGCATTCGACTGGCCAATATCACAAAGGTGGTCCTAAACAGGGGCTGTTTATACAGATTGTCTCGGGAGATGGCGACGATCTAGAAATTCCTGGACGCCCGTTTGGATACCGTCAGCTGATTGACTCCCAGGCTAGCGGCGACGCGAAGGTTCTCCATCAGGGAGGGTCAAAGGTGCTTGTCTTGCGTCTTGCAGACCCCGAACAAGGCATCAAAGACTTAATTGGTGCACTCAGCTAAATGTCGATCGCAAACCAGTATGTCAATCCCCTCAGGGATCCCGACGATAATCGCCTGAATCGTATAGCTGGACCTTCTGGGTTAGTTCTATTCGGTGTCACAGGTGATCTTGCTCGAAAAAAGTTGATTCCTGCCGTCTACGATTTAGCCAACAGAGGGCTCCTCCCACCTGGATTCGGACTAGTCGGTTTTGCTAGACGGGACTGGAAAAACCAGGACTTTGAGAAAGTTGTTCACGACTCAGTTCGAGAGTATGCCAGAACGCCGTGGTCCGAAGATGTCTGGAAGCAGTTAGCAAATGGAATTCGATTTGTTGCTGGTGACTTTGATGATGACGCTGCCTTCGACAAGCTCAAGTCCACAATTGAAGAATTGGATGCTACAAGAGGAACAAACGGCAACCACGCCTTCTACCTCTCAATTCCCCCGAAGTCGTTTCCACAGGTGACAAAGCAGCTTTCTCGTTCTGGGCTTGCCGATCCAAAACCAGACACTTTCCGAAGAGTAGTTATTGAAAAGCCATTCGGTTCTGACCTTCAGAGTGCTAGAGAACTAAATCAGGTTGTCGAGTCGGTGTTCCCGCCAGATTCAGTATTTCGCATCGATCATTACCTGGGAAAAGAAACCGTCCAAAACATCTTGGCACTTAGATTTGCAAACCAGCTTTACGAACCGATTTGGAACGCCAACTACATCGACCACGTGCAAATCACTATGGCTGAGGACATTGGAGTAGGCGGAAGAGCCGGCTACTACGACGGTATCGGTGCAGCCAGGGATGTCATCCAAAACCACCTGCTGCAGCTTCTAGCTTTGACTGCCATGGAAGAACCAGCAACTTTTGACGCTTCAGACCTACGAGCAGAGAAAGAGAAAGTTCTAGCAGCTGTAAGGATTCCTGCTGACTTGGCCTCGCATACAGCGCGCGGCCAATACCTTGCCGGATGGCAAGGAGGCGAGAAAGTTCTCGGCTACCTTGAAGAAGATGGAATTGACTCTTCGTCGGAGACTGAGACCTTTGCCGCAATGCGGCTAGACATTGACACTCCTCGTTGGCAAGGAGTGCCGTTTTACTTGCGCGCCGGTAAGAGACTTGGTCGCCGAGTGACTGAGATTGCCGTTGTGCTCAAGGATGCCCCTCAGCAACTATTCAACGAGCGCCAAACCTCAACTCTTGGCCCTAATGCAATCGTTATTAGAGTCCAGCCTGATGAAGGTGTCACCATTCGATTCGGCTCCAAGGTTCCAGGCCCCGGTATGCAGGTTCGTGATGTGACGATGGATTTTGGCTACGGTCACTCGTTTACTGAGGACTCACCCGAGGCATACGAAAGACTTATTTTGGATGTCTTACTTGGAGATCCACCGCTTTTCCCAAGGCACCAAGAAGTAGAGCTGTCTTGGATGATTCTTGACCCAATTGAGAAGTTCTGGGCGGAACAAGGTGCACCCGACACTTACCTTCCTGGATCATGGGGACCAAAATCCGCAGATGCAATGATGGAAATTGACGGCAGAAGCTGGAGGCGTCCATGATTGTCGACCTGCCAAACACCACGGTAAGTAAGATTTCGAGGTCCCTAGTTCAAATCCGAGAACAAGGCGGAGCCGTCGCACTAGGTCGCGTTCTAACGTTGGTTATCCAAACTGATTCAGAGAATGCCGAAAATGCCATTCAAGCCGCAAACGCCGCATCAAGGGAGCACCCCTCACGAATCATTGTCCTCATCGATCAAGTAGATGGCCCTGAACCTAAGCTAGATGCCGAAATTAGAGTCGGCGGCGATGCTGGCGCTTCTGAAGTCATTGTTCTGAAACCCGTCGGCGAAGCAGCAAGTTATCCTCAGTCACTAGTGACAGGATTGCTTCTTCCCGATGCGCCTGTAGTGGCCTGGTGGCCTAATTCAGCGCCTGAGAATGTGTCCGAGTCCCCTATTGGCAAGATAGCGACCAGACGGATAACCGATGCCCTCAGCCAAGTTGACCCGAAGGCTTTCCTTGGCAGGCTTTCGAAAAGCTATGCACCGGGTGACAGCGACTTTTCTTGGACGAGGCTGACCCTATGGCGTGCTCAATTTGCCGCGCTCTTAGATCAGCCACCCTACGAGCGAATCAGTTCCGTTGAGGTAATTGGGGACCTCGAAAATCCGAGTGTGCTGCTGCTGGGTGCTTGGCTAAGGCAGCAGCTTGGCTGTCCAGTCTCCATGGTGCACCGCGAGGATTCAATTGGCGTCAAGGCGGTTTACCTCGTTCGCTTGGTTCGTGAGAGCAGTTCAATAGAAATCCTTCGCGACCAGTCAAACATTGCAGTCTTAGCGCAGACTAACCAGCCGCCGAAGGAGCTTTCTCTGCCTGTTCGCTCACTTAGGGATTGCCTGGCGGAAGACCTTCGAAGACTCGATCCAGATCTGGCCTTTGAGAAAGTCATAACTTCTGGCTTGGACCTGCTTCTGAAGGAACAGCAATGAGCAGAATAGTGATCAACGATCTTCTAGGGGCCGACGAGGTTGCATGGAGCGCAGCAAAAGACCTTGCGACTGAGCTTGCAAGTCTTCTTGAGTCACAGCAGGACGTGAATCTGGTTCTGACAGGTGGCACCGTTGGCATCAAAGTGCTGAGCGAGTTAGCGCCTCTTATGGATGGTCTAGATCTGTCTCGTCTGCAAATCTGGTGGGGTGATGAGCGCTTTGTCGAATCAGATAGCCCAGATCGGAATTCAGTACAGGCACGTGAAGCTTTGTTGTCGCGAGTACCCATCCCCGAGCAGAACATTCACGAGATGCCATCTATCGAAGACGGCGACTTAGAAACAGCATCCAAAACACTCTCGGAGCATTTTGACTCTGAAACACCGCGTTTTGACATCGTTTTATTGGGGATGGGCCCCGATGGCCATGTAGCGTCACTTTTCCCAGGCTCAAAGGCAATCGATTTTGGTAGATGGGTTGTTGCTGAACCAGACTCGCCAAAGCCCCCAAAGCAAAGAATTTCACTCAGCTATGAGGCACTCTCAAGTGCCAAACAAGTTTGGTTTTTAGTAGCCGGTAAGGATAAGGCGCCAGCTGTATCAAAAGTCTTTGAGGGTGAGGATCTTCCTGCAACTAGAGTTTCAGGAAAAGAGTTGACCAAGTGGTATCTGGATCGGGAAGCCGCTTCAGAAATTACTTCTTAGCTGCTTTCTTTGCAGTTGGCTTTGCATTTGGCTTTGCAGAAGTCTTTGCTAGCGGTTTAGCAGCCTTCTTTACAACCTTGGCCGGAGCTTTTGCTTTTGCAGCAGCTTTGGCCTTCGCTATTGGCTTTGCGGGAGACTTCTTGGCTGTTGGCTTCGCAGGCTTGGCAGCAGTTTTCTTAGCTGCTGGCTTCTCAACTTTTTTGACTGGCTTAGGCTTAACGGCTTTAGCCGCAGCGGCCTTTGCAGCAGCAACTTTAGCTGCGGCTGCCTTAGCTGCGGCAAGCTTTGCTTGCTTGGTAGCTTCCTGTGCAAGCTTCACTCTTCTTTCGCGAATTGACGCTAGAGCTTCATCCAGAAGGGACTTTGCCTCGTCGGCAGTACGGCGCTCCTTTACGTAAGCAAGGTGTGTCTTGTACGGTTCGTGCTTTGCTGTCTCAGGAGGATTCTTCTTGTCCTGACCGGCAGGCATGCCACAGTTTGGGCAATCGATCATGTCGGGAATTTCGCTTGGGTCGATGTGAGCTGCGAACATCGGCTCTTGAACGTGCCCGTTTATGCAGTAATAGCTTCTCTGGACACGCTCAGATTTGAATCCCCTGTATTGCTCGCCCATTGGGCCAGCGCCAACGCGAGAGCCTCTGATAGCTGAACCACCGTTTGCCAAAAGCTAACCCCTAGAATCCAAATCTTGTGAAGAGTCCAAGTCCAATAACAGCAGACACCCAGACCAATCCCAAGATGATAGTGATTCGGTTCAAGTTGCGTTCGGCAACTCCCGATGAGGCGACGTTCGAGGTTACTCCTCCACCGAACATGTCAGAAAGACCTCCACCACGGCCCTTGTGTAGCAGAATCATCAGGATTAGCAGCAAGCTAGTGATAGCTAGCAGCACCTGGAGTGCGATTTGAATGGCGGCCATGATTTACCTGTTCTTTTTCAGTACTAGAGAATTATAAGCTGACATGCTTCTGGAATCGGCAGATCCCCGTAAACTCGGCTACATCCAGGCTGGCACCGCCAACTAGAACGCCATCAACCTCGTCTGAGGCCAAGAATCCAGCCACATTTGCGCTCTTTACAGACCCGCCATAGAGGATTCTGGTCGCCTGGGCTACTTCTTCTGAAGCGAGCTCAGCAATTGCTGCTCGGAGCTTTCTTGCTACTTCAGCAGCTTGCTCTGAGGTTGCAACTTTGCCTGTTCCAATGGCCCAGACTGGCTCGTAAGCGACTACAAACTCCCCCAGCTCCTTGTGTCCCTCAAGGGCTTTCTGAAGTTGTGCAATGGGCACCGCGGCCGCTCCCTGCTCCTCCAGCTGTTCAAGGGTTTCCCCGACGCAAATAACTGGAATTAAGTTGTTCTTGAAAGCTGAAGCTACTTTTGCCTGAATCATCTCGTCATCTTCGTTGTGAAGAGTACGTCTTTCGGAGTGACCGACCAGAACGTACTTCACGTCAAGTTTCTTCAAGAACTGACCTGAAATTTCGCCGGTAAATGCACCGGAGTCATGCTTAGAAAGATCCTGTGCTCCAAGCACGAGGTGCAGCTTGTCGGCATCCAAAAGTGTCTGGACGCTTCTAAGGTCGGTAAAAGGAGGGAAAACGGCAACCTCAACCTTGTCGTAGTCGTGGTTGACGTCCTTTAGTGTCCACGCAAGCTTTTGAACTAGGGCAATAGCCTGCTGGTGATCAAGATTCATTTTCCAGTTGCCCGCGATTAGCGGCTTACGGTCACTCACTTCAAAACCTCCAGGCCAGGTAGGGATTTACCCTCTAAGTATTCAAGACTAGCTCCGCCTCCGGTTGAGATGTGACCAAAGTCCCTCTCCGAAAAACCAAGTGCCCTTACTGCTGCCGCTGAGTCGCCCCCACCTACAACACTGAGGCCTTGAACACTTGAAAGGGCCGAAGCTACCGCACGAGTTCCAGATGCGAATTTCTCCATTTCGAACACGCCCATTGGCCCGTTCCAGAAGCAAATCTTTGCCTCCCTAATGACCCTGGCAAATTCCTTCTCTGATTCTGGGCCAATGTCAAGACCTATGCCGGAGTCACCAAAGCGCGTCTGATCCAACGCGTCTGAGGACGCAATCTCGACATCAGCTTCGGCAGAAAAGCTATTAGCCATACGAATGTCGGTCGGCAAGATGATGTTCACACCGAGATTAGCTGCGCGGTCAATGTATTCTCTCACGACAGGAATCTGATCTTGTTCTAGCAATGAACTAGCTACTTTGAATCCCTTGGCAGCCAAGAATGTGAAAAGCATGCCACCACCAACTACAAGATTGTCGATCTTTGGAAGTAAGGACCCAATCACAGCAAGTTTGTCCGATACTTTCGAGCCTCCGAGAACAACGGTGTACGGCTTTGAATCGGAACTTGTTAGAGCCTCAAGAACCTTGACTTCTGCTTCAACCAGTAATCCGGCTGCAGACGGAAGCAACGTTGCTAACTCGTACACGCTTGCGTGCTTGCGGTGAACAACACCGAATCCATCGCTAACAAATACTTCGGCAAGGTCGGCGAGCTTGATAGCAAATGCCATGCGAACCTCAGCATTTTTGCTGGTTTCTGCATCCTGGAACCTAAGGTTTTCAAGAACTGCTACCCCGCCAGGCATAAGCGCTTTAGCAACTCCCCTGGCTTCGCTTCCTACTGAATCACTTGCAAAGAAAACATCCTGATTTAGTAGCTCACCTAGCCTTGTTGCAACCGGTGCTAGTGAGTAATCGAGATTAACCTGACCATCTGGACGTCCAAGATGCGAGCAAACTAAAACGCTTGCGCCAAGTTCAAGTAATTTTCTAATCGTTGGCAATGCGGCCTGGATACGGCCGTCATCGACAATAACTCCCTCGTTAAAGGGAACGTTGAAGTCAACACGCAGCAGTACGCGCTTACCGGCAAGATCGCCGAGATCAGAAAGTGTTCTCAAGTTTCTATAGTTTGTTGGCAACCAGCACAGTTAGATCAACTAGACGGTTGGAGTATCCCCACTCGTTGTCATACCATGAGCTAATCTTCACAGTCTGATCAATGACCTTGACAAGTCCAGCGTCGAAAATGGACGAGTGTGGGTCTGTCACGATATCAGAAGAAACAATCTCATCTTCTGTGTACTTCAGGATGCCCTTTAGTGGACCTTCTGCGGCCTTCTTGTAGGCAGCCTTGATCTCATCGATTGTGACTTTCTTCTTTGATAGAAGAGTTAGGTCAGTTATTGACCCGGTTGGTACTGGTACGCGTAGTGCATAACCATCCAGCTTGCCCTTTAGCTCTGGAAGAACCAATCCGATTGCCTTGGCAGCACCTGTTGATGAAGGAACAATGTTAATGGCTGCAGCTCTTGCGCGGCGAAGATCAGAATGCGGACCATCCTGCAGGTTCTGATCAGCTGTGTAAGCGTGCACTGTGGTCATCAGACCGTTTTCGATACCAAATTCGTCGTTGAACACCTTCGCCAGAGGAGCTAGGCAGTTAGTGGTGCAGGAAGCGTTTGAGATGATGTGGTGCTTGGCTGGATCGTAAAGATGCTCGTTGACCCCAATCACGAATGTGGCGTCTTCGCCAGACGCAGGAGCGGAGATAAGAACTTTCTTGGCTCCGGCTTCGATGTGCTTGATGGCATCCTTGGCATCGGTGAAACGACCGGTTGACTCGATAACGATGTCGACACCCAGATCGCCCCAGCCAAGTGCTGCGGGGTCCCTTTCTGCTAGCACCTTGATCTTGTAGTCGCCGACAATGATGTTCTGGCCCTCTACTCGAACCTCTGCGTCAAGACGACCAGTGACGGAGTCGTACTTCAGCAAGTGAGCCAACGCTTTCGGGTCGGATAGATCGTTTACAGCAACAATCTCAAGGTCAGTTCCCTTGGCCATCTCTGCCCGAAGGTAGTTTCTACCGATTCGTCCAAAGCCGTTGATTCCAACTTTGATTCCCATGATTGTGCCTTTCCGTAGGGCGCTCTAAGCGCTGATTCTGTGTGTTTTGGATCCACGCGCCCTCGGGTGGAATTGCTGGACTCAGACTAGCAGTAAGCCCTTAGTCTGCCCTTTTGCAGCCTCAAAGCGCGCCTGAACGTCGGCCCAAGAGACAATGTTCCAGAAAGCGGCTACATAGTCAGCCTTGACGTTCTGGTAGTCCAGGTAGAAGGCGTGCTCCCACATATCCAGCATTAGAAGAGGAACTGAGGCGGCTACGAGGTTGCCCTGCTGGTCGTATAGCTGCTCAATAATTAGGCGCTGGCCGAGCACGTCCCAAGCCAAAATTGACCAGCCAGAGCCCTGGATGCCCATTGCATTAGCAGTGAAATGAGCTCGGAAACCGTCATAGCTGCCAAAGAACTCATCGATTGCCGCTGCCAATTCACCGGTTGGCTTGTCTCCGCCATCGGCCGAGAGGTTCTTCCAAAAGATTGAGTGGTTAACGTGCCCGCCTAAGTTAAAGGCAAGGTCCTTTTGAAGTTTGTTGATCCAGGTTAGATCATTCTTTTCACGCGCTTCAGCCATGAGATCAAGAGTGGTGTTTGCTCCGGCAACATAGGCAGCATGATGCTTACCGTGGTGGAGCTGCATAATCCGGCCTGAAATGTGCGGCTCAAGAGCTGCAAAGTCGTAGTCAAGATCTGGAAGTGTGTACTTTGTCATCTGAAACGGTCCTTAGTTGTCGGTGTATCTCTATTATGCGGTGGAAACTGCCTAGTCGTTGTCTAGATCTTCTGGCAAGAATGCATCTGTTCCTTCGATGCCAAGATCTTCAGCTTTCTTGTCGGCCATTGAAAGCAATCTTCGTATTCTTCCCGCGACTGCATCTTTGGTCATCGGTGGATTAGCCAATCTTCCAAGCTCATCAAGACTTGCTTGCTTGTGCTTGACCCGAAGCTCCCCTGCGTACTTCAAATGCTTTGGTACGTCATCGCCAAGGATTTCGAGGGCCCTGGCTACCCTTGCCCCTGCTGCAACCGCCGCTTGAGCGGAGCGACGAAGATTAGCATCATCAAAATTGGCAAGTCGGTTGGCAGTTGCTCTTACTTCACGCCTTAGACGAAGTTCTTCCCATTTCAAAAGCTGTCCATGGGCTCCCATTTGCGTGAGCATTGCGCTGATTGCATCACCATCTCGGATAACGACACGGAAGACACCTCGAACTTCACGTGGCTTTGCTATGATTCCAAGTCTTCTAGCAACACCAACTAACGCCATTGCAACTTCGTTTCCAGGAGCGGTGACTTCTAGTGCTGCCGAGCGACCTGGGTCAGTCAGCGATCCGTGAGCCAGAAAGGCTCCACGCCAAACTGCTTGAGCTTCCCCTAGGGATCCCGTTACTAGGGCTGCTGGAAGTCCTCGAGCGGGACGGCCGCGAGTGTCGACCAGTCCTGTTTGGCGAGCAAGAACTTCGCCTTGGCCAAGAACACGAACCTGATAGCGGTTAGTCTTTCTAATTCCCCCAGCAGAAATCACCGCTAGTTCACTGTCGCAGCCAAAAAGCTCAGTGAGATCCTTGCGAACCCTCCTAGCAACTTGTGCTGAATCTAGCTCGACTTCGATAACGACCTTGCCAGAAACAAGGTGCAGCCCACCGGCCAAGCGCAGAATTGTTGCCAACTCAGCAGCTCGAACCCCGTTCTTCGGGACCTCGATACGTGCAAGTTCGTCTTTGATATCTGCAGTTAGTGCCAAGGGGCTACTCCTTACCAAGGTCACGATGTCTTACCGTGACTGTGTATTCGTTATTGACTGAAAGAAGTTCTGAAAGCTTTTGGGACACTGCTACTGAACGATGCTTTCCTCCGGTACAGCCAATGGCAATTGTCGCGTAATGCTTGTTTTCACGAAGATAGCCATCCAGAACCGGTTGGAGAGCTTTTGCATAGCTTTCTACAAAGTCCATCGCACCCGTTTGTGAAAGCACATACTCGCTCACCTGGCTGTCAAGGCCAGTGAATGGTCGTAGCTCTTCGTTCCAGAACGGATTCGGTATGAATCTTGCGTCTGCAACGTTGTCGGCGTCAGCCGGAATCCCGTATTTGTATCCAAAACTCATCACTGTCAGCTGAAGCTTTACGGTCGAATCAACCGAGAAATGTTCTGCAGTTTTTGTTGAAAGTTGGTGAACGTTCAAATCTGAAGTGTCCATCACAACATCCGCTGATTCCCTAAGAGCAAGTAGGCGTTTTCTTTCCTCGGCAATCCCATCGAGGATCGTTCCATCCCCCTGCAGAGGATGGGGCCTGCGAACCTGCTCAAATCTCTTGACTAGAGTCGCGTCATTTGCCTCCAGGTACAGCACTCGCACGTTCACGGCCTTACCTCCAAGCAAGGCCAGGTTTTCTTCAAGTTCACTGAAGAATTCGCCGCCGCGGACGTCGATGATTACTGCGAGTCTCGGAACGGGGGTTTTCGTAATGGTGAATAGGTCAGCTATGGGGCCCAGCATCTGAGGTGGTAGGTTATCGACCACGTACCAGCCCAAATCTTCAAGGGAATTGCCTACGGTTGAGCGACCGGCACCAGACATACCAGTGACAATCAGTAGCTCGTGGCCCACACTCTCAGGCATTTGTTCCCCTCGTTCACCACGAGTCTAGCCAATTCGCGACACGCCCGAGCGCGTTACGGCAACTGGTTTAGCTGGTCCAAGATTTGCTTTGCCATGACTGGACCGATTCCCGCGACATCAGAGATCTCCTCCAAAGTGGCAAGTTTTAGACGTTTGGCAGAGCCGAAACGACGCAGCAAGGCTGTGACGCGTTTCTCACCAAGTCCAGGAATCTCTAGCAAAGAACTAGAAATACCGCTCGAGCGCTTCTTTCTCGATGCGGTAAGTGCAAAACGGTGGGATTCATCTCTAATGCGCTGGAGTAGAAACAGCTCCTCAGAACCTCTTGGCAGAATCACTGGAAAATCTGAACCCGGGAGCCACACTTCTTCGAGTCGCTTGGCCAAGCCGCACATCGCAAGTTCTGGCACGGGTGATTCGGCAATGGCCTTTCTCGCTGCGCCAACTTGCGGAACACCACCGTCCACGACAATCAATGATGGCAGGTAGCTAAAGCGACCATCATCAAGAGCCTCTGGGTCTCTAAGGTATTTCAGGCGACGCGAAAGAACTTGATAGATAGCGTCAGTATCATCTGTTGCTTGCTCGATGTTGAATTGCCGATACTGAGACTTCTTTGGAAGTCCATCCTCGAACACAACCATAGATGCAACAATGTCTGTTCCTGAAAGGTGCGATACGTCGTAGCACTCGATTCTCAATGGGGCTTCGGGAAGAGACAGTGCCTTAGCTAAAGCGGATAAGGACTCAGATCGCGCACTGAAATCTGAGGTTCTGCGCATCTTGTAAAGGGAAAGGGCATGCTCAGCGTTCTCGAGCGCGGTCGAAGCAAGGGCCGCTTTATCGCCACGCTTTGGAACTCGAAGCGAGACTGAGCTACCTCTAGACTGCTCGAGGAATTGCTCGAGTTCGGAAGAGTCTTCAGGTAGCGCAGGTACGAGAATCTCTTTCGGTACAGATGGCGCTTCAACTCCTTCGGTTGAAGAGTAAGCGAACAGAATTATTTGCCGAACAAGCTCTTCCAGGGACTGCTCAAGCTCCTTGTCGACGACCCACGACCTTACTCCCCTGATTCGACCGCCTCGGACTGAAAAAAGCGAAACCGCACCCGCCAACTCGTCGTGAGCCACTCCAAAGAGATCTGCATCTGTGAGGTCACTGAAAACCACAGTGCTTTTCTCAAGCACAGTTTCCAGAGCTCCGATGTTGTCACGAAGACGAGCAGCAAGCTCGTAGTTCTGCGCTTCAGAGGCTCGTTCCATGCGTTCCTGCAAGATTTCGACCTGCTTAGGATCCATGCCGCTCATGAAATTAACAAGTTCCTTTGCGGTTGAAAGATGCTCGTCCTGGTTTACTCTTCCTACGCAGGGAGCCGAACACTTACCGATGTCGGCTAAGAGACATGGTCGATTTGCTCTCTTTGCTGCGTTGAAAACCCCTGTTGAACATGACCGAATTGGATAAACCCTAAGCAAAGTATCTAGTGTCTGTCTAATTGCCCACGCTTGTGTGTACGGTCCGAAGTACTTAACTCCCTTGAGGTCTCTATTGCGGGTGATAAAGACTCTCGGCAATTTGTCGGACAGCGAAACCGCTAGATAGGGGTAAGACTTGTCATCTTTGAAGCGGATGTTGAATGGAGGATTAAACTCCTTGATCCAGGTGTATTCCAACTGAAGAGCTTCAAACTCGGTCTTTACAATTGTCCAGTCAACATCGGCTGCGGAGAGCACCATGCGTCTGGTTCGCTCGTGTAGTGAATCAACAGGCGCAAAGTAACTCTGAAGTCGCGCCCTAAGATTCTTAGCCTTGCCTACGTATAAAACACGTCGCTTCTCATCGTAGAAACGATAAACGCCAGGACGAGTTGGTATTTCTGATGTCTTCGGCCGAAAAGACAGGTCGTTGGCCATCTACTTCAGAATCTCCTTGAGGAATGCTCCAGTAAAACTCGCCTTGTTCTTGGCAACTTGTTCTGGAGTGCCTTCTGCAACTAACTCTCCTCCGCGGAAACCACCCTCTGGACCAAGATCAAGAAGCCAGTCAGCAGATTTGATTACATCTAGGTTGTGCTCGATGACGATTACGGTGTTGCCCTTATCAACCAGAGAGTTGAGTACTAGAAGCAGCTTTCTCACGTCCTCGAAGTGAAGTCCAGTTGTTGGCTCATCTAGTACGTACACAGTTTTACCTGTCGAGCGTCGCTGCAACTCTGTGGCTAACTTGACTCGCTGAGCCTCACCACCGGAGAGCGTGGTAGCGGACTGTCCAAGTCGGACATAACCCAAGCCAACATCAACCAGAGTCGTTAGGTACCTAGAGATGGACGAGATTGCCTCAAAGAACTGTGCTGCTTCTTCAATCGGCATCTCAAGCACTTCGGAAATGGATTTCCCCTTGTACTTAACTTGGAGAGTCTCTCGGTTGTACCTCGCCCCATGGCAGGTTTCACAAGAGACGTAAACGTCCGGGAGGAAGTTCATCTCGATCTTTAGAGTCCCGTCGCCACTACAGGCCTCACAGCGGCCACCCTTGACGTTGAATGAGAATCTTCCCTGCTGATATCCCCTTGCCTTCGACTCAGAAGTCTCGGCAAACAGCTTTCTGATGTGGTCAAAAACTCCAGTGTAGGTTGCTGGATTTGAACGCGGAGTTCGTCCAATTGGGTTCTGATCTACGTGTACAACCTTGTCCAGTTGCGAGAGCCCTGTGATCCTGGTGTGCTTGCCGGCAACGAGCTTCGCCCCGTTGAGCGAGTTGGCAAGCACGTTGTAAAGGATGTCGTTCACCAACGTGGACTTGCCTGAACCGCTAACACCGGTCACCGCAATGAATGTACCAAGCGGGAAATTTACTGTCAGATTCTTTAGGTTGTTGGCCTTTGCTCCGACAACGGAAATAATGCGTTTTGGATCAATAGGGCGACGAGATTTGGGTATTGCAATGCTTCTTCTACCTGAGAGGTAATCGCCCGTCACTGATTCTTTATTCGCAAGTAGCTGTTTGTAGGTTCCTGAATGAACGACTCGGCCTCCATTGATACCGGCCCCAGGGCCAATGTCTACAACCCAGTCCGAAGTTCTGATGGTGTCTTCATCGTGCTCAACAACCACGAGAGTATTTCCTAGTTCGCGCAACTTAATCAAGGTGTCAATGAGTCGTCTATTGTCCCTCTGATGCAATCCAATGGATGGCTCATCTAGCACGTAAAGAACTCCAGTGAGTCCAGATCCAATTTGAGTAGCAAGACGGATACGCTGCGCTTCGCCACCGGAAAGCGAGCCAGCTGCACGTTCTAAAGAGAGATAGTCCAGACCTACCGACATAAGAAAATCGAGCCGAGCGCGAATCTCTCTTAGAACTTGCGCTGAAATCTTTTCATCACGTTTTCCAAGCTTCAGTTTCGCGAAAAAATCTACGCACTCTCCGAGGCTCATGGCGGCAACAGCTGCTATTGACGTATTGG
>CAYVZV010000001.1:54024-75182 GCA_964456485.1 uncultured Rhodoluna sp.
AAATCTACGCACTCTCCGAGGCTCATGGCGGCAACAGCTGCTATTGACGTATTGGCAACTTTGATTGCTAGTACTTCCGGGCGAAGCCTCGCCCCCTCACAAGCTGGACAGGGAATTTCCCTAAGGAACCCAGCCCATTTACCGCGTGAATAGTCATTTTCGGATTCCAAGTACTTGCGCTCAATGTAATTGAGAACTCCTTCGAATCCAGTTGTGTAGCGAAGCTCTCTACCGTAACGGTTCTTCCAACGAACCTGGACGTCAAAATCATTACCGTGCAAGATGGCGTATTGAACTTCTTCTGGCAGATCCTGCCACGGTGTCTTCAGCGAGAATGAAAGATCTTTGGCGAGCCCTTGAAGCATTCTCGAGAAGTAGTGAAACAGGCCTTTTCCTTGCGTTGACCAAGGAAGAATTACGCCGTCGAGTACCGAAGATTCAACATCGCCGATGACTAAATCTGCATCTACCGCCATCTTTGTCCCAAGCCCTGAACACTCTTGGCAGGCACCAAAAGGAGCATTGAAAGAGAATGTGCGCGGTTCAATCTCTGTGATCGCAAGGGCGTGATCGTTCGGACAAGACATCTGCTCCGAAAAGCTTCGTTTGGCCTCAGGGCCCTTCTTGTCTACGAAATCGATAGTCACCTTGCCGCCAGCCAGCTTCAGTGCTGTCTCGATGGAATCCGTCAATCTTCCAGTGATACCTGATTTGATTGCAAGGCGATCAACCACGACAGCAATGTCGTGCTTGTATGACTTCTTAAGAGGGGTTGCTTCCGCCAATGAGATAGTTTCCCCATCAACCATTGCTCTGGCATAGCCCTGCGCAATTAGGTCCTTGAAAAGGTCTACAAACTCCCCCTTCTTCTGATCTACTAACTCAGCAAGCACCTGAAACTTTGTTCCTTCTGGGTACTCCAGGATTTGGTCAACGATCTGTTGCGGAGTTTGCTTAACAATCTGCTCTCCACATTCGGCGCAGAATGGTACGCCGATTCGAGCCCACAGAAGACGGAGATAGTCATGAATCTCAGTGATCGTTCCCACAGTTGAACGGGGGTTCCGATTGGTGGACTTCTGATCGATAGACACCGCCGGAGAGAGACCTTCGATGAAGTCAACATCAGGCCGATCTACTTGACCAAGGAACTGCCTGGCGTAAGCCGAAAGGGACTCCACGTATCGTCTTTGACCTTCAGCAAATATCGTGTCGAAAGCAAGTGATGATTTTCCAGAACCTGATAAGCCCGTAAATACGACCAGGGAATTGCGGGGCATTTCAACAGTCACGTTTTGTAGGTTGTGAACCCTGGCGCCCTTGACGACGAGAAGGTCCTGAGATTGGGTTGCTTGGGGATTCACGTCTACCAGCCTAACCCTGAGGAAGGACTCACCTTAGATGTGCCCGGCTTTCTTCATCTGGCGCAACTCATGCTTTAATTCGCCAATTTCATCCCTTAGGCGGGCCGCCAATTCGAACTGGAGCTCTTTGGCAGCGTGACGCATCTGCTGATCTAAGTCGATCACCACTGCCATGATCTCGTCTTCAGCCATTGCAGCAATGCCTCGGGTTGATCGGAGAGGAACTGCCTGTTTCTTGCGTCCCTTGCCTTGACCAAACTCAGCTATCAGCTCGGCAGTGTCAATCTCTTCGCGTTCTATCTGGTCTGTAATGTCGACGATGCGCTTCTGGAGAGGTTGAGGGTCTACGCCCTTTTCCTTGTTGTAAGCAACCTGTTTGGCGCGTCGCCGAGTGGTCTCGTCAATCGCCTTCCTCATCGAATCCGTTAGGTTGTCTCCATACATATGAACTTCGCCGTTCACGTTTCGAGCTGCGCGGCCAATCGTTTGAATTAGAGAGGTTGCTGAACGTAGGAAGCCTTCTTTGTCGGCGTCGAGAATTGCCACTAGTGAAACTTCAGGTAGGTCAAGACCTTCACGAAGTAAGTTGATACCAACGAGCACGTCATATACGCCCTGCCGAAGTTGCCTCAACAACTCAACGCGCTTCAAGGTGTCGACATCCGAGTGCAAGTAGCGAACCTTCACTCCCGCCTCGGAAAGATAGTCAGTGAGCTCCTCAGCCATCTTCTTGGTGAGTGTTGTGACAAGAACTCTTTCCTGTTTCGCTGAGCGAATTCTTATCTCTTCAAGTAGATCATCAATCTGGCCCTTGGTTGGTTTCAGGATGATTGCAGGGTCCACGAGACCAGTCGGTCTAATGATCTGCTCAACCACACCGTCCGCCGCAGCGAGTTCATACTTACCAGGTGTAGCTGATAAGTAAACCGTCTGGCCAACTCGTCCCTGGAACTCTGACCATTTGAGTGGTCGATTGTCCATGGCAGATGGAAGGCGGAATCCGTGCTCGACCAGAGTTCGCTTTCTGGAAGCGTCTCCTTCATACATTGCTCCGATTTGTGGAACCGTTGCATGTGACTCATCTATCACGGTTAGGAAATCTTCAGGAAAGTAGTCAAGAAGGCAGGATGGAGGCTCACCTTCAACTCGCCCATCAATGTGCCTTGAGTAGTTCTCAATACCCGAACAGAATCCAAGTTCACGAATCATTTCAAGATCAAAGTTCGTTCTCATCTTGATGCGCTGAGCTTCAAGGAGCTTTCCTTGCGATTCGAACTCCCGAAGACGTTGTGCGAGTTCGTTTTCTATAGCTTCAATCGCTCTACCCATTTGCGCCGGCGATGCGACGTAGTGGCTGGCAGGAAAGATTGATACCGCATCGAGTTGCTTGATGACGTCACCAGTAAGTGGATGGAGCGAGTAAATTGCCTCAATCTCATCGCCGAAGAACTCAACCCTGGTCGCATACTCGTCGTAAACAGGAATGATCTCAAGGGTGTCACCCTTTACGCGGAAGTTTCCGCGCGAGAAGTCCACGTCATTTCGTTGATACTGCATAGACACGAACTTGCGGATCAGATCATCACGGTCTATAGATTCGCCCACCTGTAGCGGTATCGATTGGTCAAGGTACTCTTTCGGTGCCCCTAAGCCATAAATGCACGAAACAGTAGAAACAACGATTACATCCCTTCGAGAAAGCAGACTCATAGTTGCCGAGTAGCGAAGTCGTTCGACCTCTTCATTGATACTTGAATCCTTTTCAATAAAAGTATCGGTCTGCGGTACGTAAGCCTCTGGTTGGTAATAGTCGTAGTAGCTAACAAAATACTCAACAGCGTTGTTAGGAAACATTTCCCTAAGCTCTGTCACAAGCTGTGCTGCAAGGGTCTTGTTGTGCGCCATCACAAGAGTTGGACGCTGGAGCGCCTCGATTAGCCAGGCTGTAGTGGCGGATTTACCGGTACCTGTCGCACCCATCAGCACAACGTCTTTCTCGCCTGCGTTGATTCTCTGAGTCAGCTGTGCGATTGCCTCAGGCTGGTCACCAGAGGGTTGAAAGTCGCTCACGACCTTAAAGGGCGTGAATGCCCTAGTTCTTTCCATCGCTTACCTTCTCTGACGCCATCAGAACTATTGAATCCCATAACTCTGAGACTTGAGCTTCGAGTTCGGCAAGCGGTAGTGCACCATCAAGTCGAATATCAGCTCTTGCCAAACGCTGTTGCTCAGTAGCTTGAGCTCTTATGCGAGAGCTCGCTTCATCCTCTGTAAGTCCCCTGTGTTCGACTAGTCTTCTCAGTTGCGTCTCTACTCCTGATTCGACAGTCACAACCAGATCGAACGGGTAGTCAACTTTGGCTTCAACCAGGAGCGGCACAACATACACAACCACTGCAGCCTTGCTATCGGCAATTCGGGTGCTAGTTTGCTCCTTTATTAGGGGATGCAGGACCGCCTCCAGCTTCAACCTTTCCTCGTCGTTGCCAAATACTAGTGAAGCTAAAGATTCTCGGGATAACGATCCGTCGGATTTCAAGACCCCTGTACCAAAGGTCGACACAATCTCTTTCAGTCCTTTTGTTCCTGGCTGGACTACCTCACGAGCGATCAAATCTGCATCAATAACATCAGCTCCAAGCTTCTCGAGCATGGCTGAGATAGTCGACTTACCCGAGGCTATACCTCCCGTGAGACCAACTAGGAACATTACACAAGCCTACAAACAAAGAACCGGGGACCAGCCAAATGCCAGTCCCCGGTTCTCTTGAAGTAAATGATTACTCGTTGTCGCTCAGCTTGTCGCGAAGTGCACTGAGTGACTCATCGCCTGACAAGGTTCCAGCGGACGGTGTTTCCGAGGACTCGCTTGTGATGGTCTCGCTTGAAGCGCTTGCACTTGGAGCTGGAAGATCAGGAAGGGTTGCAGCTAGCTTGTTTGCTTCCGCGACCTGTTTCTTGTGCTCTTCCCAGCGAGCGTGGGCCTCGGAGTACTCCTTCTCCCACTTGGCACGGGCTTCTTCGTGGCCTGGCTGCCATTCGCCGGTTGCTGCATCAAATCCGTCTGGGTACTTGTACTGACCCTTGTCGTCATACTCTGCATACATTCCGTAAAGCGCTGGGTTGAAATCAGTGCCCTCCGGGTTTACTTCCTCAAGAGCCTGCTTTAGTGAAAGTGAGATGCGACGACGATCTAGATCGATGTCGATTACCTTCACGAATACATCCTGGTTCACAGAGACAACCTGCTCTGCAAGCTCGATGTGCTTGATGGATAGCTCGGAGATGTGAACTAGACCCTCAATGCCATCAGCAACTCTCACGAATGCACCGAATGGAACCAACTTGGTCACCTTACCTGGTGCGTACTGCCCGATTGAGTGTGTACGGGCAAATACCTGCCATGGGTCTTCCTGGGTTGCCTTCAATGAAAGTGAAACGCGTTCACGATCTTGGTCTACTTCCAAAACCTCTACGGTTACTTCTTGACCTATTTCGACAACCTCGGATGCGTGCTCGATGTGCTTCCAAGACAGCTCAGAAACGTGAACAAGACCGTCCACACCGCCAAGGTCGATGAATGCACCAAAGTTCACGATTGAGGAAACAACACCGGTTCTGATCTGTCCCTTTGCAAGATCTGCTAGGAAAGTTGAACGCGATGCTGACTGGCTCTGCTCTAGAAGTGCACGACGAGACAGAACGACATTGTTGCGGTTCTTGTCGAGCTCAAGAATCTTGGCTTCGACTTCCTGGCCCATGTATGGACCTAGGTCGCGAACACGACGAAGTTCGATTAGAGAAGCCGGTAGGAATCCGCGAAGACCGATGTCAACGATTAGCCCACCCTTAACAACCTCGATAACGGTTCCTGTCACAGTTCCGTCTGCTTCCTTAATCTTCTCAACATCACCCCAGGCACGCTCGTAGAGAGCACGCTTCTTGGAAAGAATTAGTCGGCCTTCCTTGTCTTCCTTCTGAAGAACAAGTGCCTCAATCTTGTCGCCCACGGAGACAATGTCCCCTGGGTCCGCGTCGTGGCGAATGGAGAGTTCGCGAGAAGGAATCACACCTTCGGTTTTGTATCCAACGTCGAGAAGAACCTCGTCGCGGTCGATTTTGACAACGGTACCTTCGATAAGGTCACCGTCGTTGAAGAACTTTAGGGTCTTTTCGACAGCAGCTAGAAAGTCTTCAGCTGAACCGATGTCGTTTACGGCAACCTGCTTAGGTGCCTTTACGGTTGTTTCAGTGGTCATAGAGATTGTTACTCCATTATTTGTTTACTCAGGTCGCGATGGTCTCAAGTCTCTTAAGCAAAAAATGATTTCCACCGCAACAGCGGATAGGGGTCATGCGCCAAGGCGCCCTATAAGCCTAGTGCAGATAACAGGTGCTATCCAGAGCTAGTGACCAGCTTCATCCCAGCTACGGCCAGTCCCGACTTGAACATCTAGGGGTACCGATAACTTCACCACACTAGACATTTTGTCTACTACCAGGGCTCTTAGGGTCTCAAGCTCCCCTTTAGCCACCTCAAAAACAAGCTCGTCATGTACCTGTAGCAGCATTCGCGATTTGAGCCCCATGGTATTCATTTCGAGAGCTATGGCGTTCATCGCAATCTTCATAATGTCTGCAGCAGTTCCTTGAATTGGAGCGTTGAGGGCAGCTCGTCTGGCATTTTCCCGAACTTGGAAGATCTTGCTATTCAGATCGTCAAACGGCCGTCGTCTGCCATGCAGAGTCTGGGTGTACCCGACGGTTTTCGCATCTTCAACCACCTTGGCCAAGTACCGACGTACTCCCCCGAATCGTTCGAAGTAGTCCTTCATCAGTTGCTTGGCCTCAGCATTAGTCAGGCCCAGCTGTTTAGCTAAGCCATACTCGCTTAGCCCATAAACCAATCCATAACTCATTGCTTTTACTTGAGACCTCATGTCAGGGGTGACGGCACTTGGGTCGACCCCGAATATCCTTGCCCCAACATACCGATGAAGATCCTCTCCATTGTTGAATGCCTCGATAAGGCCTGGATCATCCGAGAGATGAGCCATTATGCGCATTTCGATCTGAGAGTAGTCAGCTGTAAGCAATGTCTCAAAGCCTGGAGATGCAATGAATGAGTCTCGAATCTGCGCGCCACGAGGGTTTCGAATCGGGATGTTCTGGAGATTTGGGTTCTCGCTGCTTAGTCGCCCGGTTGAGGTCCCTGTCTGAACGTAAGTGGTATGAATCTTTGAATCATCCTCGACAGCCTTAAGCAGCGTCTCAACCATCTGTTTCAGCTTTGTGGAATCGCGGTGAGCAAGTAGTTTCTCTAAGAAGGGGTGGCCATTGAGCTCAAACAACTCCGTCAAGGCTGCAGCATTTGTGGAGAATCCAGTCTTCAAAGACTTCGTACCAGTCATTCCAAGTTCATCAAATAGAACAGTCTGGAGCTGTTTTGGCGAGGCTAGGTTGATCTCCTTACCAATGATTTTGTAGGCATCCTTGGCAATAATCGCGACTTCCGCTGAAAGTGAATCAAAGAGTGACTCAAGTTTCGCAGTGTCGATAGAGATGCCTTGCGTCTCCATCATCGAAAGAGTCAAGGAGCTTGGTAACTCGATACCTCGGTATAGCTTCAGCTGTCCCTGCTTTTCCACTGCTGATCTCATTGGGCCAGCAAGGCAGATCGCAAGCCAGGCATCAAGGCTCGGATCTAAGGTGGCCTCAGGAATCAGTTGATTGGGATCAGAACGTTGAATAGATAAACCAAGTTGCTCGAGTGCAATGTCGTCAACGTAATAGTTTCTTCGAACAGGGTTCAGCAGATAGGCCAGCAGTAGAACATCATCGACGACACCGCTGATGTCTAATCCTCTAGACAATAAAATTCTGCGCGAACCTTTGAGGTCGAAAAGGGCCTTAGGAGCGTCGCTTCTTAACCAGTCAAAAATTGCTTTGTCCGGTTCTCCAGAGAGGATCAGGCGCTCAGTGGCGTTAGCAAAACCCATGAGAAGTGCTTCGCCTGACTCCTCAAGCTCTAACCCGACAACCTCCTGCTTCCCAATCCAAGAGATAACTTCCTTTGGGCTACATGATCGGGCAGCGGGAATTTCCAAGGTGTCGAAAATTTTGACCTCGGCAATTTCTTCCTCGGAATCACTTGAGCCTGGCGCTGTTGACAATCCGGTTGTTTGAGTTCCATTTTGACCACGAAGCCTCAAAACACGTTCAGTGAGAGTCTTGAAATGCATCTTGGTAAACGTAGATCTCACTTTGGTCTCATCTACCGATGTCAGACGAAGAGACTCAAAGTCCAAGCCCAGATCGAGGTCTCTAACCAAGTGGTTAAGTCTGCGATTTCTAACGGCTAGTTGGCTGTTGCCTCGAAGAGATTCGCCGACTTTGCCTGGAATCTCTTCGGCTTTTTTCAAGACTGTGTCGAGATCGCCGTAAGTCTGCAACCACTTTGCTGCTGTTTTGGGACCCACACCTGGAATTCCCGGAAGGTTATCGCTGGTTTCTCCAACTAGTGCTGCAAGATCCGGGTACTGCTTAGCGTGGATTCCGTATCGTTCAACGACGGCTTCATCATTCATGCGCGCAAGATTCATAACACCCTTGATTGGGTACAGGATCGTGGTGTTCTCACTTATCAACTGAAAAGTGTCGCGGTCTCCTGAAACAACCAACACGCGATAACCAGCGTCCGCTGCTTGGTCCGCTAGCGAAGCAAGAATGTCGTCTGCCTCGTAGTCTTTTTTGGTAAGGGTCGTAATGTTCATCGCCTTCATTGCTTCTTCAAGAAGTTCCGTCTGGCCGTAGAACTCTTCTGGTGTCTCGCCACGATTCCCCTTGTACTCCGGATACTCAATAGCTCTGAACGAAGGGCCTGAAATGTCGAAAGCTACAGCCAAATGAGTTGGCTTCTCCCCTTCTAAAAGGTTCAACAACATGGATATAAAGCCATGAACCGCGTTGGTGTGCTGACCGTCAGGAGTTCTAAAATTCGAGGGGTTTAACGCATAGAAAGCTCTAAATGCAAGCGAGTGCCCATCAATTAGCAGAAGTGTAGGCTTATTACTCACAGGAGCTAGCCTACTTCGCTAGTTGTTTAGAACTCCCGAAAGGCCTGCAGTAAATGTCTGATCCGATTCTTAGCGAGCAAGCGAAGCTTGTCGCGGCCAAACGAGGCATTGGTGACCTGGCTGAGAAAATGGGTATTGAGATTCTTGAGCTAAGTGCTGAAAGAGCCGTGGCAACCATGCCAGTGGAGGGGAACACGCAACCACGTGGCCTCTTGCACGGTGGTGCGTATCTGGTTCTTGGCGAAACGTTGGGCTCGTTCGCCGCTAACGTCTGGGCTGGGGAAAATGCCTACGCAGTAGGTATCGAAATCTCAGCGTCGCACTCAAAGTCAGCAATCAAGGGCAAAGTTACTGGAATAGCAACTGCAATCTCCCTAGGAAAAACTCTTACCGTTCACGAAATCGTGGTCACAAATGAAGACGGTGAGCGCTGCTCAACAGTTCGAATCACGAACCTGATACGCGGCAACTAGCTATTTTTCGAGTTGGTCAAGGACCGTTCTGGCCACATCTGCCATACTCAAGCGTCTATCCATCGAAGCTTTCTGAATCCAGCGGAATGCTTCGGGCTCAGTGAGTTTCATCTTCTCGCTCAATACGCCTTTCGCACGTTCAACCAACTTCCTTGTTTCAAGTCGTTCTCCCAGATCTGCAACTTCAGCTTCCAATGCGACCAACTGGGTGTGCCTTGACAGAGCAATCTCAATAGCAGGAAGTAGATCCTGGGGCGAGAAAGGTTTTACAAGGAAAGCCATTGCCCCAACCTCAGCCGCTCTTGTGACAAGTTCTTGTTGACTAAAAGCGGTAAGTAAAACAATAGGGATCTTTAGTTCTGCAATTTTCTCCGCAGCAGACAAGCCATCCATGTCGGGCATTTTGATGTCCATCACCATAAGGTCTGGTTTTAGTTCAAAAGCGAGTTCAACGGCCTTATTTCCATCCCCGGCTTCTCCAACAATCTCGAAGCCTTGATCACGGAGGGTCTCACAAATATCCATGCGGATAAGTGACTCATCTTCTGCAACTACAACGCGTCTTTGGGTCGTTTGCTCTGCCATGTCGATAACTATATTCCACTTGAGCCGAATAGAGCGGAACAAAATCCATTAGAGTTGAAGCCGTGGTACCAGCCGGAATGGCGGAACGGCAGACGCGGAGCACTCAAAATGCTTTGTTCGAAAGGACGTGTGGGTTCAAATCCCACTTCCGGCACCACTTCCAACTAGTTGGTCGCGCCTGAACCCACTTTGTGGACGCGCAGAGTATTAGTCGATCCTGAGACTCCTGGTGGAGTTCCAGCGACAACAACCACCTCGTCGCCTGGTTTGCACAAGCCTTCTTCCAAAACTGTGGTGTCAACCTGATCAAACATTCCGTCTGTGTGATCGACCTTAGGAACCAAGAACGTGTGGGATCCCCAAACCAATGACAACCGGTTTGCTACTTCCTGATTGGGTGTGAAGGTTAGAACCGGGACAGCTGATCGAAGTCTCGATATTCTCTTCAGTGAGTCTCCGCTTTCAGTGAAGACACATACATACTTTGAACCCAGCAGTTCAGCAATTTCCATCGCAGCTAGGGAAACTGCACCAGCATGGGTATGTGGTTTGGTACCTAGCGCCGGGATTCGATCTAGGCCGTTCTCCTCGGTTGACTGAATAATCTTGGCCATCGTGGATACTGTCTCAACCGGAAACTCTCCAACGCTTGTTTCTCCCGATAGCATCAAAGCATCAGCACCGTCTAGCACAGCATTGGCTACGTCACTAGTTTCGGCACGGGTCGGAATGCTCGAATGAATCATAGATTCAAGCATCTGAGTTGCGACGATAACTGGTTTTGCCCATCGGCGTGCAAGCTCCACCGCACGCTTCTGAACGAGCGGGACTTGTTCAAGTGGAAGTTCAACGCCTAGGTCTCCTCTGGCGACCATGATTCCATCGAAAGCATCGATGATCTCTTCCAGGTTTTCAACAGCCTGAGGCTTCTCGATCTTTGCGATTACTGGAAGAGTGAGCCCTTCTTCCTTCATGATTTCGTGTACACGAACTATGTCCGAGGCGTTGCGAACAAAGGACAGGGCAATCATGTCCACGCCGATTTTTAGCGCCCAACGAAGGTCACCTTCGTCCTTCTCCGACAAAGCTGGGACATTCACTGCCACTCCGGGAAGGTTAATTCCTTTGTTGTTAGAAACCTCACCAGCAATCTCGACTTCAGTTGTCACTGTAGTGCTGGAAACGTCTGTCGCCCTTAGCCTGACCTTCCCATCGTCAATCAAAAGAATGTCACCAGGCTTCACATCGGCAGGAAGACCCTTGAATGTAGTTCCACAGATGTTCACATCACCTTCGATGTCTTCGATAGTTATCTTGAAAGTCGCCCCTTTAGCCAAAAAGACAGGCCCATCCTTGAACCTGGCAAGACGAATCTTCGGTCCCTGAAGGTCGACGAAAATACCGAGAGACTTGCCTGCATCAGCTGCGGCCTTACGAACGGTCTTGTAGATTCCCTCATGAACCTCATGGCTCCCGTGACTCAAGTTCATTCGAGCTACATCAACACCGGCGTCAATAATGGCCTTGATCTGCTCGTAGCTTGAAGTAGCGGGGCCTAGCGTTGCAACAATTTTTGCGCGTCTCATCTGTTCCTTTTTTCTTTCATTGGCTTTTGGCCGTTGTTAGCTGTAAACCGAAATTGGTTGATCAGAGGCCTTCACCGGTGAAGGCAGTTCAGTGGTTCCTTCGAGGAACATGTCAATGCTAGCCGCTGCTGCCCTACCTTCAGCGATAGCCCAGACAATAAGTGATTGGCCGCGTCCTGCATCACCAGCTACAAACACGCCCTCTAGTTCTGTTTCGAAATTGTCTCTGCGGCCAAAGTTCCGCTTTTCATCTAGAGGGATTTCTATCTCTGCAACACACGGTTCCACATCGGGTCCTGTGAATCCAAGAGCAAGAAGCACTAGATCAGCCTCAATAACTCTTTCGGTTCCTGGAGTAGGAACTCTCTTTCCATCCACGAACGAGGTATCAGCGATCTTGATTCCAGAAACCTTTCCTGCGTCACCAACTAGTTCGACAGTTGAAGACAGATACTGTCTTTCACCGAATTCCTCGTGGGCGCTACTTATCTCAAACAAGTTTGGGAAGGTTGGCCAAGGTTGGGTTGAAGCACGAGTTTCAGGCGGCTTCTGCCCAATGGCAATAGTTGTTACCGTGGTTGCGCCTTGACGGGTTGCTGTCCCTAGGCAGTCGGCTCCAGTGTCTCCACCACCGAGAATGACTACACGTTTACCTGCCGCACTGATTTGATCTGTCACAGTTTGACCTGCCACTACTCGGTTGGCCTGCGTTAGGTACTCCATTGCAAAGTGAACTCCGTCAAGCTCTCGCCCTGGAACCTGCAGATCACGAGGTAGCGATGCACCAGTTGCGATCAGGACCGCGTCATAGCGCCGGCGAAGATCGGTCCAGGTGATGTCCTTACCAATCTCGACGCCAACCCTGAAACGAACCCCTTCAGCCTCAAGTTGTGCGAGACGACGGTCGATGTGTTGCTTTTCCATTTTGAAGTCGGGGATTCCGTACCGAAGTAGTCCACCGATTCGATCTTCCTTCTCAAAAACGGCCACGGTGTGACCCGCGCGAGCTAGTTGTTGCGCTGCAGCAAGACCCGCAGGACCGGAACCGACAACCGCAACTGTTTTGCCTGTGAGCCTTTCAGGTGCATGGGCCTGTACCCAACCGTTATCGAAAGCATCGTCAATGATGGAGACCTCGATCTCCTTGATGGTTACAGCTGGCTGATTGATTGCAAGAACACAACTGGACTCACACGGTGCCGGACATAGCCTTCCAGTAAACTCCGGGAAGTTGTTGGTAGCGTGTAGTCGCTCGATAGCATTCTTACCGTCCTTGCGCCAAACTGCGTCGTTCCACTCGGGAATTAAGTTCCCAAGCGGACAGCCGTGATGGCAAAACGGTACTCCGCAATCCATGCATCTTCCAGCTTGATTCTGGACTACATCGGAATTTCTTCGTTCATACACTTCTTTCCAGTCCATGATTCGGACTGGAACGGGACGTCGTTCCGCAGTCTTTCGCTCTGTCGTCTTCAGGAAGCCTCTAGGATCAGCCATTAGTGGCCTCCAATATCTGCTTCCAGATAACATCTCCATCGGGGTCTAGACCGCGAGCTACGGCAGAGTCTCGGATCTCGCTAACACTGGCAAAATCAGTGGGCATGACGACTAAGAAGTTCGCTGCTTCTTCATTGAAATTGGTAAGCAACCTAGCAGCCAGAAGCGAACCTGTCTCGGCGGCGTGATTCGAGATCAGTTCAAAAAGTTCATCCTTGAGTGACCCAGTAAGTGGAAGTAGACGCAGATCGTCATTTGAAAGGGCAGCTGCGTTCACTAACTCAGGGCGAAGCTTGTAGACGAACGCGTATCCCCCACTCATGCCAGCGCCTAAGTTTCTTCCCGTCCTGCCAAGAATCACAGCTCGACCGCCTGTCATGTACTCCAGAGCGTGATCTCCAACACCTTCGACAACAGCAGTTGCTCCAGAGTTTCTAACCAGGAACCTCTCGCCTACTATGCCTGAAAGATACATAGATCCACTTGTTGCTCCGTAGCCAATCACGTTGCCGGCGATAATGTTCTCTTCCGCGGGGAAGCCAGATGTTTCATCCGGACGAACAGCAATTGTTCCCCCGCTAAGCCCCTTACCGACATAGTCGTTTGAGTCGCCAATAAGAACAAGCTTTAGACCACGAGGTATGAAAGCCCCGAAGGACTGACCGGCTGATCCACGCAGGGTCACGTTTATCGTGGAATCAGCTAATCCTTCTGCCCCAAAACGCTTTGTTATCTCGTGACCTAGCATTGTGCCAACTGCTTGTTCAGTGTTTCTAATCGGAAGTTCAATCTGCACACGCTGGGCGTCCTCAAGAGCTGCACCCGAGGCTGATATGAGCTTGTGATCAAAGTGCTTCTCGAGCTCATGGTTCTGGGTAGTGAATCTGCGTTTTGGAGCATTCACTCCCATGCCTGAACCTTGCAGAATTGGTGTCAGGTCTAGGCCATCGGCCTTCCAGTGAGAGATGGCGCGATTTACATCAAGAAGGTCGGTTTGACCAATTGCTTCATCAAGTGACCTGAAACCAAGCCTCGCTAGAATCTCCCGAACTTCCTCAGCTAGGAACTCGAAGAAGTTAACTACAAACTCAGGCTTTCCAGTGAATCGTTCTCTTAGAACTGGATTCTGTGTTGCAACTCCTACTGGGCACGTGTCAAGGTGACAAACTCTCATGAGGATGCAGCCAGAAACCACAAGCGGTGCTGTGGCGAAGCCGTACTCTTCGGCGCCCAACAAAGCCGCCACCACGACGTCCTTGCCGGTTTTCATCTGACCATCAACTTGAACTGACACTCGATCACGAAGCCCGTTTAGCATAAGGGTCTGCTGTGTTTCTGCAAGACCCAGCTCCCAAGGAGTACCAGCATGCTTGAGTGAGTTCAAAGGTGACGCTCCAGTTCCACCGTCATGTCCCGAAACTAGAATCACATCAGCTTTTGCTTTTGCTACACCAGCAGCCACGGTACCTATGCCGACCTGGCTGACGAGCTTGACGTGCACACGCGCAGCTGAGTTTGCTCTCTTCAAATCGAATATGAGTTGCTTTAGATCCTCGATCGAGTAAATGTCGTGATGCGGTGGGGGCGAGATTAGACCAACTCCCGGTGTTGAGTGTCTGGTCTTTGCAATCCATGGGTAAATCTTGTTGGATGCCAGTTGTCCACCTTCTCCTGGCTTCGCTCCTTGTGCCATCTTGATTTGAATGTCGTCGGCATTAGAGAGGTACATGCTTGTCACACCAAATCGACCTGACGCTACTTGCTTAATGGCACTTCGGCGTTCTGGGTCAAGAAGTCTTTCTAGATCTTCCCCACCCTCACCGGTGTTGGATTTTGCACCTAGACGGTTCATTGCAATTGCAAGGGTTTCGTGCGCCTCTTGAGAAATAGAACCGTAGCTCATGGCGCCTGTAGAAAAACGTTTCACAATCTCGCTGACAGGCTCGACTTCATCAATCGGTACCGGTGGCCTGACGCCGTCCTTGAATTCGAAGAGACCGCGCAGTGTCATCAAACGCTCGGCTTGATCATCAACTGACTTCGTATACTGCTTGAAAATGTCGTACCGTTTGGTCTTTGTCGAATGCTGGAGCTTGAATACAGTTTCCGGGTTGAAAAGATGAGGAGGGCCCTCACGACGCCACTGGTACTCCCCTCCCACGTCAAGGTTTCGGTGAATGTTTACAGCTCGTTCAACTGGATAGGCACTTGCATGCCTTGCAGCTATCTCTTGGTGAAGGACTTCGATGCCAATGCCACCGAGTTGTGAAATTGTCCCGGCAAAGTACTTATCAATAATCTCTGGGTTCAACCCAATTGCTTCAAAACATTGTGCGCCACTGTAGGAAGAAACGGTCGAGATTCCCATTTTCGACATGATCTTCAAGACACCTTTACCAAGTGACTTGATCAAGTTTGAGGCGGCTTGCTCGAAACTGATTCCCTCAAGCGTTCCATCCTTGACCATCAATTCGACGGTTTCCAGTGCAAGGTACGGGTTCACTGCGGCGGCACCATACCCAACAAGAGCTGCGACGTGATGGACTTCGCGAACATCTCCTGCTTCTACAACCAAGCCAACCATCGTGCGACGGCCGGTGCGAATTAGGTGGTGATGCACAGAGGAGGTAAGGAGCAGAGAAGGAATAGGCGCAAGGTCTCGGTTGGAGTTTCTGTCAGAAAGCACCAGATAAGTCACGCCGTCGTTTATTGCAGCGTCCACTTCAATGTTGATCTTCTCAAGCCTTGCTTCCAAACCTTTGGGGCCTTCAGAAACGCGATAGAGACCCTGAACAACGAACGCTTCACCGCTGCCTGGAATCTCATCAATGTGCTTAATTTTGGCTAACTCGTCGTTGCTCAAGGCAGGGAAATCCAGAATCACCTGCTTCGAGTGAGTCGGCCCAGCGGAAAGAAGGTTTCTCTCGGGACCGATTCCAGTGCTCAGCGAAGTCACCACTTCTTCACGTATCGCATCGAGCGGTGGATTAGTGACCTGTGCGAACTGTTGAACGAAATAATCAAAAAGCAATCTTGGTCTATCACTGATCGCCGCAATTGGGGTATCAGATCCCATGGCACCCAGCGGTTCAGCTCCGGCAAGAGCCATTGGCTTTATTAGAATCTTCAACTCCTCTTCGGTGTATCCGAAGGTGCGCTGGCGTCTATTGACCGATGAAGGTGTGTGAGCAATGTGCTCGCGATCAGGAAGATCTCTTAGGTTGATGCGATTCTCTGAAAGCCAGGTGTCCCAAGGTTCTTGGGCGGCTATTTCTGCCTTGATTTCGTCGTCTTCGATGATGCGGCCAGCAGAAGTGTCGACGAGGAACATCTTTCCCGGTTGTAAGCGTCCCTTCCGGACAATCTTCGACGGCTCAATGTCCGCGACGCCGATTTCGGATGCAAGAACAACCAGACCGTCTTCAGTGATTATGTAGCGTCCTGGACGAAGCCCGTTTCTATCTAGTGTGGCACCGACCAGTGACCCGTCGGTAAAGATAACGGCGGCTGGGCCATCCCATGCTTCCATGAGCATTGAGTGGTACTCGTAGAAGCTTTTTCGAGCTGGATCGATGTCGCTGTGCTTTTCCCAAGCTTCAGGGATCATCATCATCATCGCGTGTGGAAGTGATCTTCCTGACAAATACAGAAGCTCAACAACTTCGTCGAAGGAAGCAGAGTCGCTTCCACCAGGCGTAATGATCGGTTTTAGTAAGTCAATGTCCCCAAGCAGATCCGAATGCAATTGTGCTTCACGAGCCTTCATCCAGTTTCTGTTACCGCGAACCGTATTAATCTCCCCGTTATGCGCGATCATTCGGTATGGGTGAGCTAGGGGCCATGACGGAAATGTGTTTGTTGAAAACCGTGAATGTACCAGCGCAAGAGTAGAAACCATAGTCCTGTTGCTTAGATCCGGAAAGAAGGGCTCAAGCTGAAGAGTTGTCACCATGCCCTTGTAGACAATTGTCCTCGAAGATAATGAAGGGTGATAAAGCCCAATTTCTCGTTCACTTCTTTTGCGTAAGCGGAAAAGAGCTCTCTCAAGATCTAAACCGGAAGCTGCAACAACACTTTTGACAAAAACTTGAGAAATGTATGGCATTGCAGCTTTGGCAAGATCCCCAAGCACCTCTGGGTTAGTTGGAACATCACGCCAGTGAATCACTTCAAGACTCTCAGAAGCAGCAAGAGTGGCAAATCGCTCGCGGTCGTCTGCTCGCTCTGAATCATCAACGGACTCAAAAACAAGCCCGACGCCATACTCTCCAGGAGCTGGAAGATCCTGCTTCAGTTCTTCTCGGAAAAATGCGTCTGGAAGCTGAATGAGTATTCCTGCTCCGTCACCAGTTCCAGCATCGGAGCCAACAGCTCCACGATGCTCTAGGTTCCGAAGTGCATTTAGAGCAGTCTCGATGATGTCGTATCCGGCGGTGCCTCGAAGAGTCGCAACCATGGCCAAGCCACAGGCATCTTTTTCGTTCTGCTGTTTATACAAACCAGAGTGCGGAAAGTTCCCGAAACGCTCAAACGGGGAAACGGCGGGCATGCATCACTCCAATCAGAAATATTGAAGGGACAACGCTGGCCCGTACGACAGTTGTTTAGAAAACTGGAACCAGGCACTTTTGATGCCGTTTAGGGGCCCTGTGGGGCTACTTATCTGATCCTAGCTTATTGCCTTCTGCTGGCCCAGCTCCAAGCTCTTCCTTTACTTGTGCCGAGCTCGGCTCTGCCACCTGCTCTTGAGTTGGAACAGAAGGCTGTCGGCCCGGTCTGTACACAGATGGCTCCTGGCCTGGGTGTCGTCTGGACTGAATAAGGATGATAGCCAGACCAACCGCGATTCCAGCAATTGCCGACCATATGTTGATACGAAGTCCAAGGACTATCTCACTCGGGTCAATCCTGATTGCTTCGATCCAAACTCGACCAACGGAGTAGTAGACGAGGTAGAGGCCAAGCATTTTTCCCCAGCGTAGATTGAATCTGCGATCAGCCGCCAGAAGAATAGCGACTCCAGTAAGAGACCAGATCGACTCATATAGAAACGTTGGGTGAAAAAGTACCCCATCCGGTAAACCTGCTGGGTATGCAGCATTGCTGCTTGGGATCTCTAAGCCCCAAGGCAAGTCAGTCGGAGTTCCGTAAAGTTCGTTGTTGAAGTAGTTTCCCCAGCGGCCGATGGCTTGAGCTAGTAGAACCCCTGGTGCAACGGCATCTAGGTAAGAAGAAAACTTAATTCCCGCTGAGCGTGCTCCAATGTAGGCACCAACTGATCCGAGAATGAGCGCTCCATAGATAGCTAGCCCGCCTTCCCAGATACGAAGAATGGCTAAAAGATCAGCTCCAGGAAAAAAGTAGTCATCTGGATGCGTGAGAACGTGAAAGAAGCGTCCGCCAAGGATTCCAAACGGAATGGCCCACAACGATATGTCAAGAGCGATTCCGGCTTCTGCTCCCCTAGAACGGAGGCGAGACTCAGTAAGAATGAGTGCAACCACAATCCCGGCAAGAATGAAAAGGGCGTAAAAGTGAACCCTAAATGGGCCCAGCTCGATGTAGCTCACATCTGGTGATGGTATCGCTGAGATTATGATGTTCTTCACTTTCCTTTTCCTTTTGCTAATTCGGATACCTTAGCTCGAAGAGCCTCGATACCCCCTTCTTGATATGCGCGAACGAACGCTGAACCAACTATGGCCCCATCCGCGTACTTGTTAATCTCTTTTACTTGAGAAGCTGTGGATACGCCAATTCCTACCGCGGTCATAGAATCAGCAGATTGTGCTCGCACCTGCGCAACAACGGTCTTTGCCTTCTGGTCCAGATCATCCCTTGCACCAGTTATACCCATAGTTGAAACCGCATAAACAAAACCCTTTGAACTCTCACAGGCTCGCGCTGTTCGAACATCAGAAGAGGTTGGTGTAGCCAGAAATACTCTGTCAAGCCCATGGTCGTCAGTAGCTCTGATCCACTTGGAGGCTTCATCGGGTATTAGGTCGGGGGTTATTGCCCCCGCAGCACCTGATTCCGCTAGGTCTTTAGCAAAACGTTCCTCGCCGTACTGCATGACCGGATTCCAGTAAGTCATAACTAGTACCGGTGCATCTACCCGACTCGTGACTGCGCGAACAGCGTCAAAGGTGTCTTTGAGTTTGAAGCCGTTAGCTAAAGCGACCTCCGTGGCTTCCTGGATGACAAGCCCGTCCATCACTGGATCGCTATAAGGAATTCCAAGTTCGAGAACATCAACACCTGATTCGCACATCGCCACTGCAGCTTCCACAGACTCCTCCAGACTTGGATAACCCAAAGGAAAATAGCCGATTAGAGATCCTCCGCTTGCGCGGTTGTCTCTTAGCGTTTGCTCTGTCGCACTCATCAGATCAACCCAAAGTATTTGGCGGCTGTTTCCATGTCTTTGTCTCCGCGGCCACTTAGGTTGACGAGAACCTTTGCTCCTGGCTTTAGCGAAGGGAGCAGTTTCTCAATCCCAGCCAGAGCGTGCGCTGTTTCAATTGCTGGGATAATCCCTTCGGTTTGACTGAGAAGCTTCAAGGCGTTCATCGCCTCAGTATCAGTGACAGGAATGTATTCAGCTCTTCCAATGTCCTTGAGCCATGAATGCTCTGGTCCTACACCTGGGTAATCAAGTCCAGCGGAGATGGAATGGGACTCCAAGGTTTGTCCATCCTGATCTTGAAGCAAATAGCTTTTAGCTCCATGCAAGACACCAGGCCTTCCCATACTCAGAGTCGCGGCATGTCGAAGTGTCTCTACACCGTCACCAGCCGCCTCCATTCCTACTAGACGAACGTTCTCATCATCAAGGAACGCATGGAAGATGCCGATCGCGTTTGATCCCCCGCCGACGCATGCGACAACTACATCAGGGAGAGAGCCGAACTGGTCGAGCATTTGCGCTCTAGCTTCGGTGCCGATAACCGAGTGGAAGTCTCTAACCATGGTTGGAAACGGATGCGGTCCTGCGACGGTGCCAAGCAAGTAGTGTGTGGTTGAAACGTTTGCCACCCAGTCTCGAAGGGCTTCGTTTATGGCATCTTTCAGGGTTCTAGATCCGGTAGTGACGGCAATTACCTCTGCACCGAGCAATCTCATGCGAGCTACGTTTAGAGCCTGTCGAATTGTGTCAACCTCGCCCATGTAGACCACACACTCGAGACCGAGCAGTGCTGCCGCTGTCGCACTTGCAACGCCGTGTTGTCCAGCGCCAGTTTCGGCGATTATTCGCTTCTTACCCATGCGTTTGGCAAGTAGGGCTTGGCCGAGGACATTATTGATCTTGTGGGAACCCGTGTGGTTCAAGTCCTCACGCTTGAGAAAAACTCTTATGTCGCCGATAGTTGCAGCGAAACTTGGCGCTTCTGTGATGATCGAAGGTCTGCCTGTATAGGTCTTGTGCAAGTTAGCTAGTTCGGAAACAAAAGCAGGGTCCGACTTAGCATGCTGATAGGTCTGATCAAGCTCATCGAGGGCCCCGATCAAAGACTCCGGAACAAACCTGCCGCCAAAGTCGCCGAAGTATGGTCCGACTTGTTCCGATAGTTTCTGCGCCATTAGAAGAGTCTAAGCCTTTGCAATTTGGGTGAAGGATTCCAAAAGTTGCTTGGTATCGCCGGTCACTAGTGCTTCTCCTACCAAGACGCATTGCGCTCCAGCCGCCGCATAAGCAGCCACATCCTCGACGTCTCTAACGGCAGACTCCGCCACTTTTACGCATTCTGAGGATAGCTCGCCGACCAGCTTCTCGAAGAGTTCACGATCGGTCTCAAACGTGGTCAGATCTCTAGCATTGATTCCAACCAAGGAGGCACCTATTGAAGATGCGAACTTGACTTCTTCAAGATTGTGAGTTTCAACGAATGCACACATCCCTAGGGACTCGATTAATGTCTTGAGCCTAACCAGGTCCTCTCGATCAAGGCCGGCGGCAATCAAAAGAACAATGTCGGCACCGTGAGCCCGAGCTTCGAGAACCTGATACTCGTTGGCAATAAAGTCTTTGCGAAGAATGGGGACGGAGACAGCAGCTCTTACTGCATCGAGATCCTCGAGGCTTCCCTTGAATGAGTGCTGCTCAGTGAGCACACTGATCGCACTGGCCCCACCAGCTTCATACTCGCGTGCAAGGGCAGCGGGATCAGGAATGTGAGCGAGATGACCTTTTGATGGGCTTGCTCGCTTAATCTCAGCTATGACGTTAACGTTGTCGCCCGCTCGAAGAAAACGCAATGCGTCTAGTGCGGCAGGAGCGTTGAGCGCTTGTCGCTCGAGCTCAGCAAGAGGGAGGCCTTCTTGTCTTCTGCGAGCGTCTTCTATTGCGCCGGCGTATAGAGACTCAAGCAATTAGTGTTTTGACTTAGATCCGCCGACTCCATAGCCGGCCTTCTTCAAATACAGTCCAACTCCGACTCCAGCCACTGCAAGAACAGCGCAAGCCCAAACTAATGCCGCGATATCAAGCCAGAAGAAAAGAGTTCCGAGCGCGAATGCAACGATGACGATGATTACTGTTGTCCAGGCTGCAACGGAGTCCCCGTGGCCAGGTTC
>CAYVZV010000001.1:75282-126657 GCA_964456485.1 uncultured Rhodoluna sp.
GTCGCAGAAAGAGAAGTCTCAATCGCATCCTCGATTCCTGCTATCAGAAGTACCGCATGGCCAAGCATCACTGGAGCAAGTAAGCCGGCAATCCAGCGACCAACTACCGTCGGAGTGAGAAATGATGCCAGTAAGGCTGCCGCCTGAAGGAGAATCAATGCAGAAATAATCGGAAATGCCAAGTACCCAGTGACTTCAATGCTCTGCCCTCCAGCCTCAGGGGTAAGGCTAACTTCCAGCCAGCTTAAACCGGCGAATACTGACAGCAGCAGGACGCTGCCAAGCCAAGCGAAGGCGAGGTTTCTTTGGTTCACTTTGAGTATCTCCTCATCTGATTTGCAGCATGGATAGCGCGAAGTGGCGCTGAAGCCTTGTTCAGTGTTTCCTGGTTCTCAAGCGATGGAACACTGTCAAGCACAACACCAGCGCCCGCCTGGACGTGCCCCACACCATCTCGAATGACGGCGGTTCGAATCGCGATTGCAAGGTCGGCGTTCCCGGCGAAATCGAAATACCCAACTACTCCCCCGAATAGTCCTCTATTTGTTGGTTCCAGTTGCTCAATAATCTCAAGTGCTCTCGGCTTCGGTGCGCCAGAAAGAGTCCCTGCTGGGAAAGTGGCCTTCAATACATCAACTGCAGAAACGTCGCCTCTGATCTCACCCTCGACAGTTGAAACCAAGTGCATGATATGGCTGTATCGCTCCACAGTCATGAACTCGGTCACGTTCACTGAACTAGCTTCGCAAACTTTTAGTAAGTCATTGCGTGCAAGGTCTACTAGCATCAAGTGCTCAGCCTTCTCCTTTGCGTCTCCGAGCAGCTCCGCCGCCAATGCATTGTCAGCTTCGACAGTCAGGCCTCTGGGTCTTGAACCAGCTATCGGATGAAGCACAGCCTTGCCAGAACTGATTCTCACAAGAGCCTCAGGCGAAGAACCAACCACTGAGAACTCCCCGCCATTGTCCGAGCAATTCAGGAGGTACATGTACGGACTTGGATTGATAGCCCTGAGCATCCGGTAAACATCAAGAGGGGTTGCAGATACTTTCGTGTCGAAGCGCTGTGACAGCACTACTTGGAAAACATCTCCAGCCACAACGTGCTCTTTAGCTCTTTCCACGAGTGCCATGAACTCGGTGTCGGTGCTTCGCCGGTCAAACGTCGGTTCGCTATTGAGGTCGCTGTCTGCAAGAAACGGAACTGTCGGTTCCAGGAGAGCCTCTCTCATGTATCTAATTCGCTCTACTGCAGCTTCGTACTCTCTCTCCGCATCGCAATCCTGTTCCAAATAAACATTGGAGACCAGCTTTAGGGTCGAATCCTTGTGATCAACAACTACAAGATCTCTGGACACAACAACCGAGAGCTCAGGAACTTGTAGCTCCTTCGGTTTTCTAATACCCAGTCTTTCAATCTGGTGAACGGTATCCCAGCCAAGAAGGCCAACGAGACCTGAAACTAGTGGCGGCAAATCAGTGGCTGGAGCTGCTTTCCAGCTTTGCTGAATCATTTCTAAAGCGTCCAAGCCTGACAAACCCTTAATTGACTGGCTTCGAGAAGGCAAAGGGCTTGCATCAGATTCAGAGGACCAGGAAACTTCATCGTTAGCAACAGTTAGGAACCCGCGATTGTGCACACCTACAAAGCTGTAGCGTGACCAAACACCGGCCTCAGCCGATTCAAGCAGGAAGCTCCCTGGCTCTGATGAAGCTAGCTTTTCAAAGATTGTGAGGGGTGTTTCAGTACCGGAAAATACTGACTCAACAATCGGAACAACTTGAAACTTACTCGCAAGATCCAAGAACTCTTTCTTTGAAATCATCATTCAAGTCCTGGCGGCGAGATCTCGAAGCCGTTCGATCTCGGAGTTCCGGTCATCCGCACTAAAAATTGCAGTCCCAGCAACAAAAGTGTCGGCCCCTGCTGCGGCAAGCGAAGCAATGTTCTCGGCTGTGATTCCGCCGTCAACCTGTATGGACAAGTCAAGCCCCTGTTCATTTGCCAATGCGAGTGCCTGAGAAACTTTGGAAACAGTACTTTCGATAAGCGCTTGACCGCCGAAACCAGGCTCTACCGTCATAACCAAGAGCATGTCCACTTTCGGCAACAAGTCTGCAACAGATTCAATACTTGTATCCGGCTTAATAGACATGGCTGCCTTAGAGCCTGCATTTCTAATGCTTGAGATAACTTCCAGAGGGTCATTAGCCGCCTCAAAGTGAAACGTCACTGAATACGCGTACTTGGCATACTGCCCGGCCCAGTGTTCCGGGTTGTCAATCATTAGGTGAACATCTAAAGGAACCTTGGAGACCTCAAAAAGTCTTCTAATGATTGGCAAACCAAGTGTCATGTTTGGGACAAAGTGACCATCCATTACATCAACATGTATCAAATCTGCATGACTGATGCTTTCTAGTTCAGCTTCTAAGTTCGCGAAGTCAGCGCTCAGAATGCTCGGCGCAATGCGAATATCCATCTCGTTAGTTTACCGACTTGCGCATCAATGCTAAGAACATCGCATCAGTTCCGTGTGTGTGTGGCCACAGTTGCGCTGTGAACAGCTTCTCGTCAAGAGAGAGACGAGGGTTAATCTCATTCAGGATGCTGTTGGCGTTAACGAGTTCTAACTGTTCTTTGAATCTGCCCTGTGCCCAAGATACCTGTGCCGTTGTTTCGGATAAGTGTGGCGAACACGTCACATAAGCAAGTACTCCCCCCGGTTCTAGAGCATTCCAAGCACTGGAGATAAGTTCCCTCTGTAGCTTCACAAGATCCACTAAATCATCCGTTGTTCTTCGCCAGCGCGACTCAGGCCTACGCCTTAGGGCACCCAGTCCAGTACAGGGAGCGTCTAGCAGAATTCGTGAGTAGCGTTCTGCCTGACCGCCAACTTCCCTGCCGTCAGAAGTAGTCACTTTGAACGGCCCCAGAGGTGCCAGAGACTTTGAAACCAGCTCTGCGCGATGCTTGGATACTTCGTTAGCAATTAGGTTCGTGCCGCTCGAAAGAGAAAGAGCCGCGAGGAGGGCTGCTTTACCTCCAGGTCCTGCGCAAAGATCAAGCCAGCTTGTGTCCTCGGTTTCGACTATCGCTTGCACAAGTGCGAGTGTCACAAGCTGGGATCCTTGGTCTTGAACGCGTGCGAAACCCTTCTGGACCAACTCAATGTTGCCTGGGTTTCCGCTAATCCCCACTCCGATAGGCGAAGGATTTGAACCAGTTTCTCCCGAACTGAGGTCTTCGGGGCTGCAGAACCCCGGAAGAGCAACTAGAGACACTTTTGGTGCCAGATTATTACTGCTGAGCAACTGTTCAAGTTGGTTCTCTATCCCACGCGAGGCAAGAGCAGTTTTGAATGCCTGGACAATCCAAACAGGATGGGAATATCGGATTGAAAGAGCTTCGATACTTGAGAGTCCCTGCAGGACCAAATCAAGCCATTCATCTCTGTCTTTGAGCGTCACTTTACGTAGGACTGCGTTTACGAAACCCACGGATCCTTTGCTTGATTTAGCTTTAGCTAAGTTCACACTTTCATTGATTGCAGCGTGAGTAGGAACTCGCATGTCCAAAAGCTGATGCACGCCAAGAACCAGAACAATCTGCGCTGCTGGCTCTATGTCATCAATTTTGCGACCAGAAGCGTGCTCGATGATTCTTTCGTAGAGAAGCCAATTGCGAATTGTGCCGAAGGCTAGCTCCTGCACAAATGCGGCATCACGGGAATCTAACTTGGCCCTGGAAACCAGCGTTGGTAAAAGAAGGTTGGCATAAGCATCATCGGATTGAACTCGATCTAGAAGATCAAAAGCGACATGCCGCATCACGAGAGCAACAACGAGTCTGTTCGCAAGCCCCGGAACCAATCCGCTCCACCCATGATCTTCTTACCTGCTGGCTGCACAACTTTCAATTCGATGGCTCCATACAAGCAGCCAACCAAAAGCTGAGGTCCAATTAAACTTGCCACCCCCGCAGGAAGTTCGCCATTTCCTGCGATGTCCGCCTCAAGGACACGAACTGGACCAGAATCCACCTCAAACCAAGCAACAGGCTCTGGATTCATAGCCCGAACCTTGTTTACGACCTCCGCCGCAGAGAGACTGAAATCAAGCTTGGCCATCGATCGATTTATCCTGCGGGTGACTTTTCTTGAGGCAGTCGCCTCCTGGAAAACCCGACTTGAAAACCGAACATCGAAATCATTCAAGGTTTCACTAAGAAGTTTTGACCCATAGTCCGTGAGTCGCAGCATCAGCGCTCCGGCGTTCTCGTCTGGCAAGATCTCGACATGCTGCGCAGCAAGAATTGGCCCGGTATCTACTCCTTCATCGAGCATGAAAACTGTCACGCCGGTAGTGCTCTCGCCTTCGAGAATGGCTTGCTGCACTGGTGACGCTCCTGGGTACTTTGGCAACAAGGAGTAGTGAAGGTTGACCCAACCCTTGCTTGGAACCTCTAGTGCTTCTGCGTTTAGGATGCAGCCGTAAGCAACGATGACACCTATTTCGGGATCTAATCCAGACATCCAATCGAGTGTGACTTGGTCAATCTTGTTTGATTTGAAAGTTTCAATCCCATGCGAGGAGGCCATTGCGGCTACTGGTGATTCGGTCACTTTGCCTCCCCGACCAGTGGGGGCATCGGCTCGAGTTAGAACGCCAACAACGGTATGTCCAGCGTTCAGCAAAGCTTCCAGGCTCTTTGCAGCGCTATCTGGTGTTCCTGCGAAAACGATTCTCAAGTGATCTCCGCCTCTAGATTACTTCAGCGTCGTTCATCTTCACTGAAATAGCTCTTGCACTTCGACCCGAAGGAGCTAAACGTGACTTCCCAGCACTAATTCGGGCGACTTCTGCCTTGATGGTTTTGGCCAGATCAACGCCAATGGAATATGGGTACTTGAAGATGAGCCTCCAAAGAGACTCGCCTGTTCCAACTTCAAGCGGCGCAGGGCCAATACAGACAACGCCGCTCTGGGTGGTGAGAATCTCCGACATCCCATTCACCAGTTCGAGTTCTCCCGTAATACTTCCCAAGCGAAGAGCAGGTGGCAGACCCAACTCTTGTCTGGCGCGAAGCTCATTCTCAGCAATCTTGTCGTGATTCCAAAGGCAGAACAACTGCGAGAGCTCTCCTGTCACGCCCACCAGTACACACGAGGCCTTGTTTGAAGCCTTGGCAACAGCGTTTGACCAAAGCCGAACGGCCTCTTCTTGTGCGCGGAGGTTTTGCCTCGACAAGGCGATCTTTGCATCTAGAAGAACCACTGCGCTATACCCACCTTCGACGTAGGGTTCAGCGCCAGCGGTTGCAACGACGAGAGTTCTTCCTTTAGGAATCCTTACGGTTCGAGCGCCGCCTGTCGATTCAACAATACGCGCGGATGGAAATGCGCGACCTAGTTCAGCGGCGGTACGAGTTGCTCCAGCTCGCCCCAAAGAAACAGCAGTACCACCGCAACTGCACTTGTAATCAAGTTGGAAGCTATTGCACCAACGACATTTCTTAGAACCGCTTGAATCAATCCACAATGGTCCAGAACATTCAATGCAGCGTGCAGGTTCGTCGCAAGCCTTGCAATAGATGGCTGTGCTATCTCCAAGCGATGCAACCTGGACTAGGACCGGCCCTGCTTCAAGGCCGGACTTGATTGCCGAGTAGGCATGTGAGTCCACGCGCAAACCTGGCTCCGAGTTTGCAACTCTAGGAGCGGCAAAGGCAGTTGTCCTATCTACAAGAAAATTTGAGGCAATCAGCCTCTTCATATCACTGGACATGGAGTGGGATGCGAAAACCAGTGAGCATTCATCTATGCCTTGCCGAACCAGAACCACATCTCTCGAATTCAAATAGGGGGCAGCTTGGTCCGCAAAACTTCTATCACCTTCGTCGAAAACAAGTATGCTGCCGAGATTATGAGCAGGAGCAAACGCCGCCGATCTAGACCCAATGACAACGCGTGGAACGCTATCCAAGGCCCTTAAGAACGCTTCATACTGTTTTGACTTTGGCTGTTCTTGCGAATAGTTGGCTACGGAATCGATGTGTCCAGCGCGGGAAAACCCCTCGAGGATTAATTCCTGCTCTCGATAATCAGGCACCAGAATAATTGTTGATGCTCCAAGAGATAGATTGTGTGCCGCAATATCGACGAAGAGCTTCACCCAGGCTGGGGTACTTGACTGTTCCCCTGCCCAGTTCACTTGTACCTCTCGGGGCTCGACGAGTACGAATGATTTGGCACCTGGAGCAACAATTGCTTTCAGTTCGGTGCTGAAATTATCCCTTTCTTCAAATACTTTCAAACCTGTGGTGATTGATGAGTTTTTCTTCGACGAAAAAGTTCTTGGCATGTGAGCTGGAATCGCAAGCTTTAGAAGCTCTCCCAAAGTAGTAGCCGAGCGTTCCGCGAGCTGCTGACACAACCGGAAAACGGCTGGCTGAAGCGTCTGGGCATTTCCTACAACCTCAATGACTTCACTTAGGCGACCTTTGAACTCAGAGTCCGCTGGAAACTCAACAATAAAAGCATCAAGGGGTTTCTTCGAGCGCCCGAACATAACGCGAACTCTTGAACCAACCTGGGCAATTTGCTGAAGCGACTCTGGAATTGCGTAGTCAAACAAGCGATCCAGCTGCGGAAGGTTTGACTGGATAGCCAGCTTCGCTATCTTTTGCATTTATAGATTCAGTGCGGAACGCAAAGCGTCCACTCGATCAAGCTTCTCCCAGCTGAACTCCGGTAGCTCACGCCCAAAGTGACCGTAGGCTGCAGTCTTTGAATAGATAGGTCGCAGAAGGTCAAGCTGCTCGACAATTGCACGGGGTCTAAGATCAAAAATCTCTCGAATAGCTTGCTCTATGGAAGCTGTCGCCACCTTTTCCGTTCCAAAGGTTTCGAGATAGATCCCCACTGGATTAGCGACACCGATGGCGTATGCAACCTGAACCTCGGCCCTGTCGGCTGCGCCTGATGCCACTACATTTTTGGCCACCCATCGCATGGCATATGCAGCAGATCTGTCAACTTTAGATGGGTCCTTGCCGCTAAAAGCGCCACCACCGTGTCTTGCCGCTCCCCCATACGTATCAACAATTATTTTTCGTCCAGTCAACCCTGCATCTCCTTGGGGTCCGCCAATGACGAACTTGCCGGTTGGGTTGATAAACATCTTCGCGGAGGAGAAGTCAAGGCCTGACTCCTCGAGAATTGGCTGAATCACATTTGACTTGATTGCCTCATGAATGTCGGCTTGTGAAATGCCGTCGTCATGTTGACTGGAAACTACAACGGCTTCAATCGTCTTTGGGGTCGAACCGTCGAAACCAACAGTTACTTGAGTCTTGCCGTCAGGGCGAAGGAATGGTACCTCGCCACTTTTACGAACGCCTGCCAGCCTCTCAGAAAGCCTGTGAGAAAGGGCGATTGCAGTAGGCATGTAATTTGCGGTTTCGTTGCTTGCATAACCGAACATAATCCCCTGGTCTCCAGCTCCTTGGGATTCAAATCGATCGGTTGAGCCTTGATCTCTTACCTCTAGGCCGGTGTCAACACCCTGCGCGATGTCTGGGGACTGTTGACCGATGGAAACCGAAACACCACAGCTTTTCCCGTCAAAACCTATCTTGGATGAGTTGTAACCAATTCCAAGAACTGTGTCTCTGACGATCGAAGGAATCTCAACGTATCCGGTGGTGGAGACTTCTCCGGCAACATGCACTAGTCCGGTGGTCACCATTGTCTCAACTGCAACTCGCGCATCTTTGTCTTGTGCGAGCATCGCATCAAGAATCGCATCAGAAATCTGATCGCAAATTTTGTCTGGATGACCCTCGGTCACAGATTCTGAAGTAAATTGCCTTAGTTTGCTCATGATTCCCCCATGTTACCCGCAATGCGCGTTAGAACAGCTGTTGCTACGTGTTCTTTCGATCCTGAGAAGTGCTCAGCCTTGTCCCTTGACACCAGCAATATTTCGGTTTCGTCCTTACCGAAGACAAGTCCATCGCTGATGTCGTTGGCAACTATGAAGTCACATCCCTTTGAATTTAGCTTCATTCTGCCAAGTCGTTCCAGCTCGGCACTGGCTTCAGCTGCGAAACCAACAACTATGGTTTTGCCCCTGCTGGCACCGAGTGCAACTACTGTTTGTGCAAGAAGGTCAGGGTTTGCAACAAGGTTCAATTCAAGCTCGTCCCCGATCTCAGCGCGCTTCATCTTTGCCCGAGTAGATTCGACCGGTCGAAAATCGGATACAGCAGCTGCCATGATCAGAATGTCATAGCTACCCTGCTTGGCAACAAGCGCATCCCCCAACTGGCTTGCGGTTTGAACCTTCGAGCAGTCAAGTCCAGCTGTCATAGATTCGTCAATGTTCGCTGCAATCAATTCAACATCTGCACCGAGTTGTTTCGCAGCTCGGGCGAAAGCAACTCCTTGTTTGCCCGAAGAGTAGTTCCCGATAAAGCGAGCAACGTCAATCGGCTCTCTCGTTCCCCCAGCTGTGACCAAGACCTTCTTTCCCGAAAGAACTCCCGAAAGACAGGAAACGGCAGTATCGAAGATCAGCTGAGGTTCAGCGAGTCGTCCAATCCCGGAGTCCTCGCCAGTAAGTCGGCCAACCTCTGGCCAAACGATGTTTACTCCGCGGGAACGAAGTAAGTCAACGTTTGCCTGAGTTGCTTTGTTTTCCCACATCTCGGTATGCATGGCTGGAGCAATAACCACTGGACACGTCGCAGCCAAAACAGTTGTCGTAAGAAGATCATCTGCGATTCCCGCTGCGAGCTTTGCAATAAATGAGGCAGTGGCAGGCGCGACAACAACCAATTCTGCTGACTTAGAAATTGAAATGTGCTTAACTTGTTCAACATCGGTGAACAGGTCTGGGTCAACGATTGAAACAGGGTTCCCAGACAAAGCCTCCAGCGTGGTCTTCCCGATGAACTTAAAGGCATTCTGAGTTGCAACGACCTGAACCTGATGGCCAGCTTCGGAGAAAAGTCGAATTATTGCCGCGGATTTGTAGGCCGCGATACCGCCGGTGACACCGACCACTACATTGGCCACGCGAAAGAGCTGCTTAGTCTAGGTGGCGCTTTGTAAGAAGACCCTGGTCAACTTCGTGAAGCGCGATAGTGAGCGGCTTCTCGTCGATTGTGACATCAACCAAGGGGCCAACATTATTGAACAGGCTTCCCTCGTGAAGAGCAGAGTAGTAATCGTTGATCTGACGCGCGCGCTTTGCAGCGAACATGACGAGCTCGTACTTTGAGTCGACTCTATCCATCAGCTTGTCGATTGATGGAGAAACGATTCCTTCTAGCTTTTCAGACATGGCAACTTTCTTTGGATTATGCGGATTGAATCAATTCTACGACTTCTTGGGCACATCTGGCCACCTCGTCATTAATGACGGAGAAATCAAACTCACTAGCTCGGGCTAACTCAGATTTTGCCGTTTCAAGCCGAATTTCCTTATCTTCCTCGGATTCTGTGCCGCGTTTATCAAGCCTGGCTCGTAGCTCCTCAAAACTTGGCGGATTCACGAATACCAGCCTGGCTTGAGGAAAAGCCTCCTTGACCTGAAATGCCCCCTGAACGTCTATCTCAAGAATTACGTTCAAACCTTGAGACAAAGCGCGCTCAACCGGTTCTCTAGGAGTGCCATAAAAGTTTGCGCCGTGCACGGTGGCCCATTCAAGCATCATTCCGGAGTCAACTCTTCTCATGAACTCGTCCGCGCTCAAGAAATAATATGACTGACCGTCAATTTCACCCGTTCGTGGTGCTCTCGTTGTGGCTGATACAGAGAGAGAAAAACCCGGAAAGCTGCTGACGATATATGAAGCGAGCGTTCCCTTGCCGACCGCCGAAGGACCCGCCATAACAATTAATTTGCCTGTCTTGGTCATGCCCGCAACCCTATCTCAAGCTCAGACTTCGCTGCAGCTAGTCGCTGTGACAACCCTTCCCTAGTTGCGCCAGCAATTGACCGGGAAACACTACAGATGCTAACTGAAGCCAAACTTCCAAGCACAGTGGCTGCGCTTGAAAGTTCGACTCCTTGAGATCCAAAGCCCGGCACTAGCACTGGAACATTGGAGACCTCAGATGTATCAATGCCCAGAGTTGAGCACTCAACTGTTGCACCAATAACCACCCCGATAGAGCCGACCTCCCCCGTGCAATGGGTTTTCGCGTAGTCATAGACACTCTTTGCCACACTTGACCCCGCAGTGATAGCAGCCTGCAAGCCTGAAGCCTCGGGGTTTGATGTAGCCGACAAAACAAAGAGTCCACGATTGTTGTCTAATGCCGTCAGAACAGTCTCATTCAGAGATTCCGGTCCCAAATATGGTGAGACAGTCAAAGCGTCACAAGCGAATACTGCTTCTTGACTCAACCAAGCGTTTGCGTATCCAGTCATAGTTGAGCCGATGTCTCCTCGTTTAGCATCAGCGATGACCATCAATTCGCGTGACGATGCTTCCTGCATTACTTCGGCTAAAATCTTGAAACCCTCCGCGCCAAACTGCTCGAAGTACGCTACTTGCGGTTTTACTAGAGCGACTTGCACCGCTGCAGCATCCAATAGGGCCATCGCAAAGGTTCGTGCACCCTCTGCTGATTGCGGCAGATTCCAACTTTCAAGCTGCTCGAAGCTCGGATCGATTCCAACGCAAAGCTGTCCTTTTGATTGAAAAGCCTGTGACAGCCTCGTGCCAAAACTAGACACCGAGAGCCGCCTTTCGGTCCCTTGCGTGTTCCTGGAGAGATTTCACCTTGAACGGTCCAGCGATGACTTCTTCGAATGAACCTATCGCGCAGCTTAGCTGTGCCAGGGTCGTAAAGATTGGCTTATCAGCCGCGGTAGTTGCTGCGCGTATTTCGTAACCGTCTTTACGGGCTGAAGATCCAGTTGGTGTGTTCACGACAACATCCACTTCACCGGAAGTGATCATTTCAACAATGGTCGGCCCCTCAGCCTCTGACGCACCCTGGCTGTGTTTTCTTACGGCCCGCGCGGAAATGCCGTGACGTTGAAGAATCTGAGCTGTACCTGAAGTAGCGAGAATCTCATATCCGAGTTGTTCAAGTCGTCGAACCGGAAGTAGCATCTGGGGCTTATCCCGATCGGCAACAGAGATAAAAATTCGTCCCTTTGTCGGGAGCGAACTTCCGGCAGCAGCTTGTGACTTTGCAAAAGCCTTTGGGAAGTCGACATCTATTCCCATAACCTCACCCGTAGAGCGCATCTCTGGCCCAAGGAGCGAATCCACATACCTTCCATCAGCAGTTGCAAACCGCTTGAAAGGCAGCACAGCTTCTTTGACGGAGATTGGTGAGTTGGCTGGAATGTAAGTTCCATCCAGGCTTGGTAAGTGGCCCTCAGACTTTAGCTCTGCTATTGACTTTCCCACCATTACTAGTGCAGCCGCCTTGGCCAAAGTAATGCCTAGCGCTTTTGAGACGAAAGGAACAGTTCTCGATGCTCTCGGATTTGCTTCCAGGACATAAAGTACATCGGCAGCAAGGGCGAACTGAACGTTTAGCAGACCACGCACCCCAATACCCATAGCGATCTTCTCGGTCGCTTCTCGCACTCTTGCAATCTGTGATTCGCTAAGGGTGATTGGCGGCAAGGTGCAACTTGAGTCACCCGAATGGATTCCCGCTTCCTCAATGTGCTCCATCACTCCTCCGACATAGAGCTCTTTGCCGTCATACAAGGCATCGATGTCTATCTCGATGGCATCATCTAAGAATCGATCAACCAACAAGGGATGGTCTGGACCAACGATGGCTTGGTCTTCGATTCTTCGGAAATAATCAGCCATGCCATCTTGGTCATAAACAATCTCCATTCCGCGACCACCAAGAACAAATGAAGGCCTAACCAGTACCGGGAACCCAATACGATCGGCTATGACCTTGGCGTCATCAAGATTCGTCGCTGTCCCATTTGCAGGAGCAAGAAGTTTTGCTTTCTCGAGAATCCTTGAGAAGGAGCCCCTCTCCTCAGCCAGATCAATAGCATCTGGCGAAGTTCCAAGGATAGGTATACCTGCAGCCTTGAGGCCCTGGGCAAGCCCTAAGGCAGTCTGGCCACCAAGCTGAACTACGACGCCAACAATCTCACCGGATGACGATTCAGCGTGGATGACCTCGAGCACATCCTCGAGCGTTAGCGGTTCGAAGTACAACCGGTCAGATGTGTCATAGTCTGTCGAAACAGTCTCAGGATTGCAGTTGATCATGATAGTTTCGTAGCCGGCGTCTGAAAGAGCAAACGAAGCGTGCACGCAAGAGTAATCGAACTCAACGCCCTGGCCAATGCGATTAGGACCAGAGCCCAAAATGATGACTTTCTTTCGGTCTGAAGGAACTACTTCCGTTTCCTGTTCGTAAGTTGAGTAGTGATAAGGAGTAAGTGCTGGGAATTCTCCGGCGCAAGTGTCCACGGTCTTGAACACGGGACGCAGACCCAGCTCGTGTCTAAGGCTTCTCACGTCCTCTTCTGACAGAAGGCGCAACTCAGCAATCTGAATGTCGCTAAAGCCATGCTCCTTTGCCAACTTGAATACTTCAGAAGTTAGATCCCTAGCTTCGCGAATAGAGACGGCGACTTCGTTGATCAGAACAATCTGGTCCAGGAACCAGGGGTCAATCATTGTCGCATTGAAAACTTGCTCGGGCGTAGCGCCCTTGAACAACGCCTGCTGAACACTCACTATTCTTCCGTCGGTTGGTTGCCTAATCGAAGTGAGTAATTCCTCAACAGGAGTGACATTCTGGTTCCAATGGAACGAAGAACCTCTCTTTTCGAGCGAGCGAAGAGCTTTTTGAAGAGCCTGAGAGAAAGTGCGACCAATAGCCATGGCCTCTCCCACTGATTTCATGGTTGTGGTCAATGTCGGATCAGCAGCTGGAAACTTTTCAAATGCAAAGCGCGGAACCTTGACGACTATGTAATCAAGTGTCGGCTCAAAGCTCGCCGGAGTGACTTTAGTAATGTCGTTAGGGATCTCATCGAGGGTGTACCCAATAGCTAGCTTTGCTGCAATCTTGGCAATTGGGAATCCAGTAGCCTTTGATGCCAAGGCTGAGGAGCGACTTACTCTCGGGTTCATTTCAATTACGATCACACGACCAGTTGCAGGATCAACGGCAAACTGAATGTTGCAACCACCGGTGTCTACACCGACATCTCTAATGATCTGGATTGAAATGTCTCTAAGATTCTGGTACTCGCGGTCGGTGAGGGTCAAGGCTGGCGCCACGGTTATTGAGTCTCCGGTATGCACACCTACTGGATCAACATTCTCGATTGAACAGACCACAACTGCGTTATCGTTGCGGTCTCTCATGAGCTCTAGCTCATACTCTTTCCACCCAAGAATCGACTCTTCGAGAAGCACCTCAGTTGTAGGAGAAGCTTGTAGACCTGCCCCTGCAATTCGGATCAGTTGTTCTTCGTTGTAGGCAAACCCTGAACCAAGACCTCCCATTGTGAATGAAGGTCTTACCACGAGCGGATATCCAAGTTTTTTCGCTCCGATGAGAATCTCGTCCATGTTCGTGGCTATGACAGACTTGGCCACATCAGCCCCAGCGTCAAGAACAAGTTGTTTGAAAGACTGTCGGTCCTCTCCAGCCTTGATGGCAGCAATGTTTGCCCCGATCAATTCGACGTTGTACTTTTCTAAAATTCCAAGTTCATGAAGCTGCATCGCAGCATTAAGGGCGGTTTGACCACCAAGCGTTGGCAAGATTGCGTCTGGCTTCTCTTTGGCGATGATTGCTTCAATCACCTGAGCGGTAATTGGTTCGACATAAGTAGCGTCAGCAAAATCAGGATCGGTCATGATAGTTGCAGGGTTTGAATTTACGAGGATAACCCGTATCCCCTCGGCTCTTAGCACTCGGCAGGCTTGGGTGCCTGAGTAATCAAACTCGCACGCCTGTCCAATAACAATTGGCCCTGAACCTATGACAAGAACACTATTCAGATCGGTTCTCCGCGGCATTAGATTGCACTTCCGCGAGTGGAAATCATTTGAACGAGCCGGTCAAACAGATATGACGAATCATGTGGGCCAGCTGCTGCTTCAGGGTGATACTGAACCGAGAAAGCAGGAACATCAACACACTCGAGACCCTCCACGCACTGGTCGTTGAGATTCACATGTGACACCCGAACCATTCCAAAACCAGCAGGTGAAGAAACGAGCTCACCATTCTCCCCGCCAGGCACACGAACTGCAAAACCATGGTTATGTGCCGTCACTTCAACTTTCCCAGTTGTTCTATCCAAGATTGGTTGGTTTATTCCACGGTGCCCAAAGGCGAGCTTGTAGGTATCGAACCCAAGGGCCCTTCCTAACAGCTGGTTTCCAAAACAGATTCCGAAAAACGGAATTCGTCTCTCTAGAATCGCCTGAAGAATCTTGACCTGCTCTGCAGAGGCACTTGGATCCCCTGGGCCATTCGAAAAGAAAACTGCGTCGGGCTTGCTTGCAAGAACAGTCTCAATTGTCGTCACTGCGGGAAGTACTGTGACAACTAAACCGCGCTTTATCATGTGCTCGATTGTTGATCGTTTGATGCCCAGGTCAAGAATGGTGACGCGACCAACATACTGACCCATGTGAGGAACTTCGTATGAATCCGGCGTTGTGACCAATGAACTCAGGGACAAGCCCTTCATCTCGGGTGCTTCTCTAACTATTTCAACGAGCCTTTCGATCGTCTGCTCTGATCTCGGCCCCGAGAAGATCCCCGCTCGCATAGCTCCTCTTGACCGTATGTGCCTTGTTAGAGCTCTAGTGTCTATTCCTGAGATTCCAACTATGTAGTTCTCTTCGAGCTCTTCGTCTAATGACCTTTCAGAGCGATAGTTTGAAACAATCCTGGATGGTTCTCTAACAACGTAGCCGCTAACCCAGATTCGGTTGGACTCTTGGTCGCGAGCATTAACGCCAGTGATTCCAATGTGAGGAGCTGTTTGCACAACAATCTGCCCTGCGTAGCTTGGATCGGTCAGGGTTTCCTGGTAACCCGTCATACCTGTTGCAAAAACAATCTCTCCTAGAGTTTGCCCTTCAGCGCCGTAGGCACTGCCATCAAAGACCTTCCCATCTTCGAGAACTAGCTTGGCTGGTCTCATAACTTAAGCACCTACCAATTTCGAAAGCTCTGAAAGCAACCCCGAGCGCGACTTCGAATCAACAAACCTGAAGTGGGTTTCGAGACTCTGCGAGCCGAGCTTCCAAGTGATTGAAACCAGTCCGTCTTTTTCGACAGCTCTGTCGATAACAGCGGAGAATTTTCCTATTTTAACAAGATCATGTTCAGGTATTAGAAAACTTGTTTCTCCGGTTCTTGAAACCTGAAGACCGGAACTTGTAATGGACAAGTGAGCAATTCCGCGATGAGCCAGGCCGTGTGCCACGACTCTTTCGAGTGGGCGATCAGCGAAGGTGGTGGCCACATAGAAACATTTGAACCCATCTAACGAGCCCAACGTTTCAATTGGTTTCTGAAGAAGTGATTCCTGCTTTGCAATTCTGCTTCGCCAGGCAAGGAAGGCAAGCAAAGCAAGAAAAACAAAAAACCCTAGGCCTATTAGGCCAACATGATAGGTCTGCACTAGTTGCTCGCTCTCTGGACAATCTGGAAGTTCCGGTAGCTAAATTCTCCGTCATAAATCGTGTGCACGACTCTCCCCCGCATTTCGAAGCCAGAATACGGGTTGTTCTCGCTCATGCTCTGGGTCTGGGGTTGCGGAGTCCAGATTAGTCCCGGGTCCACGAACGAAAGATTTGCTAGCGAACCAGGTTTCAGGTACTGGCCCTGTTCAAGGCCGCTGATCTTTGAAGCTTTCACCGACATCACTTCAGCTAGTCGAGCAAAATCAGACTTTCCAGAATCAATCAACACATTCTGGGCTATGGAGTACGCAGTTTCAAGACCAACCATGCCAAAAGCCGCACTGGCCCAGTCTGTGTCTTTCGACTCCTTGGGATGAGGGGCGTGGTCGGTGGCGATTACATCGATAGTGCCATCGACCAGACCCTCTCGAAGAGCCACTACATCAGCATCTCTTCGAAGTGGCGGGTTTACTTTGAAGATTGGGTCATAGCCCTCGGCCAGGGACTCCGTCAGCAACAAATGATGTGGGGTCACTTCCGCACTGACATTTACCCCTCGCTTCTTGGCCTGACGAATCAATTCAACAGATCCAGCGGTAGAGACATGGCAGACATGAAGCCTTGACCCAGTAAGTTCGGTAAGCATCAGATCTCGAGCAATGATGGCCTCTTCCGCCACACTTGGCCATCCCGCAAGTCCAAGTCTGGTTGCGAGAGCACCCTCATTCATCTGGGCATTAACGGTGAGTCTTGGTTCCTGCGCATGCTGGGCGATGACTCCGTCGAAAGCCTTCACGTACTCTAGAGCCCTTCGCATCAAAGCTGGGTCATGTACGCAGTTTCCATCGTCACTAAAGATTCGAACCTTAGCTTTGGATTGCGCCATTGCGCCAAGCTCCGCTAACTGCTCACCCTTAAGACCGATCGTGACCGCTCCAATTGGTTGCACCAAAACCAAGCCAGAGTCTTGTCCTAACCTTGCAACCTGCTCCACAACACCAGCGGTATCTGCAACAGGAAAAGTGTTAGCCATCGCGTGGATAGCTGTGTAGCCTCCAGCTGCGGCTGAGCGGGAACCGGAAAAGACTGTCTCGCTCTGCTCAAAGCCAGGTTCGCGAAGGTGAGTGTGGAGATCCACAAATCCAGGAAGTACAACAAGGCCACTAACGTCTAGGATTTCATGATCAGTGCCAACAGAAGCGTTAGTCACAATCAGGCCATTCTCGATTGTGACATCAACCGCGTTGCCCGCGGTGTTCCTTGCACCTTTCAAGACATAGTTTCCGGACATTAGTTGTCTCCTCCTGAAAGCAATGTGAACAGAACTGCCATTCGTACCGACACTCCATTTCTGACTTGATTGAGAACTAAGGAGTTTTTACTGTCCGCACTTGCAGCGTCGATCTCTAACCCTCGGTTCATCGGGCCAGGATGCAGAACTAAAGCGTTTGTGTCTAGCATTGCCAGCCTTGACTTGTTTAGCCCCCAAATTCTGGCGTACTCGCGTTCAGTCGGAAAGAATGAGGCGCTCATGCGCTCCTGCTGAACTCTAAGCATCATCACAACATTGGGTTGAACTGCTTGGATCGCGTCGTCAAAAAGGTAATGAACGTGACCAGAATCAACCAGGCTCCTAGGTGCAAGTGTTGCAGGGCCACAGACATGGACATCTGCTCCGAGCGTTCTTAGAAGAAGTAGATTCGATCGGGCAACTCGCGAATGCGAAATGTCGCCGACTATAAGCACACGCAAACCTGCAAGATCCTTTCCTCTTGGGTTTTCGGAAACTCCCTGTCGAATTGTCATCGCATCTAGCAAAGCCTGCGTTGGGTGTTCGTGAGAGCCGTCGCCTGCATTGATTACCTTGGACTGGACCCAATCGGTGTGAGCTAAACGATGGGCTGACCCACTCGATGCATGGCGTAGCACAATGGCATCAGCACCCATGGCCTCTAGGGTTTGCGCGGTGTCCTTCAATGATTCACCCTTTGAAACAGAAGACCCTTTGGCAGCGAAGTTGATCACATCTGCGGAGAGGCGTTTAGCTGCTAGTTCAAATGAGATACGTGTTCGGGTGGAATCTTCGAAGAAAAGGTTTACGACCGTTTTTCCCCGAAGTGTTGGCAGCTTCTTTATCTCGCGATCATTCACATCAGACATCTCTTCAGCAAGATCAAGAAGGGAAATTGCTTGCTGCTTCGTCAGATCTCCAGCAGATAAAAGGTGCCTCATGACTCAATCACCACCTCGTCCACTCCATCGGCTTCAGAGAGCTTGACTGAGATGTGTTCTAGGGACGATGTCGGTAGATTCTTGCCAACGAAGTCGGCCCTAATGGGTAGCTGTCTGTGCCCTCGATCAACTAAAACGGCTAGCATCACGGATTTTGGTCTTCCGTGATCGTTGAGGGCATCAAGCGCCGCGCGAACTGTTCGCCCGCTAAAAAGGACGTCATCGACCAGAACGATGGTCTTGCCATCAACTCCACCTGCTGGCACTGAAGTGACGCCGGGACCGCGCGTTGGCTGTTTGGCAAGGTCGTCGCGATACATCGTGATATCTAACGAGCCGAGACCAACGTCGAGGCCAGAGTGTTTCTTGATGACCTCTGCCAGCCGATTGGCTAGAAATACGCCTCTAGTTGGGATTCCCAGCAACATTAAGTTGTCAAGGCCCTGATTGGCTTCAACAATTTCATGGGAAATGCGAGTAATGGCCCGAGAGATGTCATCGGCGCTCAAGACGGTGCGTTTTGACAACGCCCACCTCCTTCTCCGCCTCACAGGACGGTAGTTAAAGGATGATTCTTGGAAATACTAGCAGTTCAAAGCTATTTTGCGGTCTTTGTCCCCGAAATTGCCGCCAATAAACCGTTTACGAAAAGCCCGGATTCATCCGTTGAATATTCTTTGGCTAAGTCAACGGCTTCGGCAATAGCAACCGGGTCTGGTACTTCCTCATTGAAAAGTATTTCCCACACAGCGACCCTCAAAATCGCTCGGTCTACCGCTGGCATACGATCGATCGACCACTTATGAGAGAAGGATGCAATTCGGTCGTCGATGTCAGCGTGAGAAGTCGTTATACCTTCAACAATTTCCCGGGCATAGCCCACGATTTCAGCTTGGTTCTGTCGATCCTCTTGAGTTGCTGCCGTCACGTCAAGAAGTTCAATTGGGTTTTGCTTCCGCATGTCAGCCGCGAAGATGGCATCCAGGGCCATCTTTCTTGACTTTGTCCTTGAACTCACAAGCTAGTCGGTCACGCGGCCGAGGTACTCGCCTGTTCGAGTGTCCACTCGAACCTTCACGTTCTGCTCAATAAACAGCGGCACCTGAATCTGAAGCCCGGTTTCAACCGTTGCTGGTTTGGTTCCTCCGCTTGAACGGTCACCCTGCAATCCTGGCTCGGTATAGGTAATCTCCAAAACAACCGATGCCGGAAGTTCAACATAAATCGGGTTACCTTCGTAAACAGCAACAACCGCTCCCTGATTTTCAAGGAGATAATCCTTTGCGTCGCCAACGACCTCCTCGGAGAGGCTCATCTGCTCGTAGTTCTGATTGTCCATGAACACGTAGCCAGATCCATCGTTGTAAAGATAGTTCATCTCGCGCTTGTCCACGCTTGCAGTTTCGACCTTGACACCAGCATTGAAGGTGCGCTCAACAACCTTGCCGCTCAGAACATTCTTTAGCTTTGATCGCACGAAAGCTGGGCCCTTGCCAGGCTTGACGTGCTGAAATTCAATAACGGTCCACAGCTGGCCGTCAATATTTAGAACTAGTCCGTTTTTTAGATCGTTGGAGGTTGCCATAAGTCGTGCTTACTCTGATTTCTTCTTCTAATGGTTTGGATTACCTAATTCTAGCGCTTTAGCTTGCTAGCTGGCGGAGGGCTAGTGAGTAAGAATCGAAGCCAAACCCTGCGATAACACCTGTAGCACTTGCCGAGATTACACTCTTGTGGCGAAAATCTTCCCTTGCATGAGGATTAGAGATGTGTACTTCGATGAGCCTCGCCCCGGATGAAGTATGTGCCTTACAAGCATCAGCCAATGCATACGAGTAATGAGTGAAAGCTGCAGGGTTCATGATCACGTCTTGTCCTGCATCCGTTGCCTTATGAATCTCACTGATCAATTCAGACTCAGAATCGCTTTGGAAAAAACTAACCTTCACAGACAGGGATTCGGCTAGTTTCGATAACTGCTCTGAAAGTGCCGTTAAGTCCAGGTCCCCGTAGATGTCGGGTTCCCTCGACCCCAAACGCGCCAGATTCGGGCCATTGATAACAAGCACGGTTTTCATTGCTCTAGCCTACTGAGCAATCTCTTGAAACGCAGCGAAGAGAATCTCTTCGGTTGGAGCGTGCATGATGGTTGGCTTACCTATCTCATCGAGAACGACGAACCGCAGATTTCCCCCACGTGATTTCTTATCAATCTGCATGTTGGCTAGAAGCTGCGGCCATTTCTCGGCTGGATAGTCAACGGGCAGTCCGAGCCTAACTAGCAGCTCACGGTGGCGCTTCACGGCCTCGATTGACAGCCTTCCATTTAGATGAGCTAGTTCAGCAACGAAAACCATACCAATTGAAATGGCAGCGCCGTGGCGCCACTTGTAGCGCTCAGCAAGTTCGATTGCGTGACCGAGCGTGTGCCCATAGTTCAATATCTCCCTCAAGCCGGCTTCCTTAAAATCAACAGCCACGACATCAGCCTTTACTTGAATACTCCGTCGGACAAGCTCCTCGAAAGTTGCTGTTGATGGATCAACGGCTTGCTCAAAATCTGCTTCAATCAGATTCAGAATTTCAGGGTCGCTGATAAAGCCACATTTGACCACTTCGGCGAATCCCGCCAAGAGTTCATTCTTGGGCAATGTACCCAATGTCTCTATATCAACAATCACTGCAGATGGAGAGTGAAACACACCAACAAGGTTTTTACCTTCGCTTGTGTTAACCCCTGTCTTGCCGCCAACTGCAGCATCAACCATGGCCAAAAGGGTAGTTGGAATCTGGACGATTCCAACACCGCGTAGCCAGGTAGCGGCAACAAAGCCAGCGAGGTCTGTAATCGTCCCACCCCCGAAACCGATCACCATGTCAGTTCTTGAAAACTCTGACTTTCCAAGAATTCCCCAACAAAATGCTGCGACTTCAATTCGCTTGGCTTCCTCGTTGTCAGGAACCCCTGCAAGCAGAACTTCAAAACCTTCCGCGAGTAAGTAGTCGCGAAGTTGCTCCGCGCTCACTGCCAGTCCGACCGGATGAACGACCAACACCTTCTTTGCGCCTCTGAGGTGTTCAGGTACTTGCTCAAGCAACGACCGACCGATCACTACCGGGTAGGGCTTGTCGGCACCAACGATGATCCGGGAAACTTCAACCACGCGCGCTCACCAACTCAACAATCTCAGCAACTACTGCATTAAGTGGCTTTGAACTTGTGTCCACTTCAACTGTTGCAACCTTTTCATACAGAGGCTTGCGCTCCTCGTAAATGAGCTTCCAATCAGCCATGCCATTTCTTAGCAACGGCCTTCTTCCGGCAAGAAGTCTCGAAGCTATGTGACGCCCGTTAGTAGAGAGGTAAATTACGAAAGAGCCTCTAAGTGCATCACGGTTTCGTTCTTGAGTTACAACTCCCCCGCCTGTAGCCACCACTGAGTCTGAGGCCAGGGCTGCGACGAGACACTCACTTTCGAGCGCACGAAAATGCTTCTCTCCAGACTTCTCAAAGATCTTGGCGATCGCGCCATGTTGCTTCACAATCTCTTTGTCCGTGTCTAGAAATGGTTTACCTAATTGCTTCGCAAGTTTCTTACCAATTGTTGTCTTGCCAACACCCATCGGGCCGACAAGAACTACTGCCCCACTCATTAGCCCTCGAAAGACTTAAGAACTGCTGGAATGCTCTCAAGGAACGAATCCATGTTGCGCTTTGTCTCAGTCATAGAATCTCCGCCAAACTTCTCAAGGACAGAATTCGCAATAACTAGGGCAACCATGGCTTCAGCGACAATCCCTGCAGCTGGCACAGCGCACACGTCAGAACGCTGATGGTGTGCCTTGGTAGCCTCTCCGGTTGAGACATCAATTGTTGCGAGAGCTTTAGGAACGGTTGAAATTGGTTTCATTCCAGTTCTTACGCGAAGAACTTCTCCAGTGGACATTCCGCCCTCGATGCCGCCGGCACGTCCCGATAGCCTACGTACAACACCAGCGGCATCCTTCTCAATTTCGTCATGGGCTACAGAACCCCGGCGACGAGTAGTTTCGAAACCGTCACCAACCTCGACACCCTTGATAGCTTGAATCCCCATCAAAGCTCCCGCAAGCTGTGAGTCGAGTCGCCGATCCCAGTGCACATACGATCCAAGTCCTGGTGGAAGTCCGTAAACAAGTGTCTCCACTACACCCCCGAGAGTGTCGCCGGCTTTGTGGCAATCTTCAATCTCGGCAACCATCTGATCTGAGATCTCTTTCGAGAAACAGCGGACTGGATCCTCATCTAAAGCTGCCACATCATTGGGTTTTGGCAACTCCAATTGCTTTGACTCAACGGGTCCGATGGCAACGGTGTGTGTTACAAGTTCAATGTTCAATTCCTTCAGGAACCTTGCGGCGATCTCCCCTAGGGCAACCCTCGCAGCAGTTTCCCTTGCACTAGCCCTTTCAAGAACAGGGCGTGCGTCCAAGAAGCCGTACTTCTGCATTCCCGTGAAGTCAGCATGTCCAGGACGAGGCCTCGTCAGAGCCTCAGCCCTCGCTCCTGTCAGGTCAGACTCGTCAACCGGGTCGGCCGACATTACCTTTTCCCATTTTGGCCACTCAGTATTTTGAATCGTTATAGCGACAGGACCACCTTGAGTGAGGCCGTGTCGCACTCCACCACTTAGGCTTACTTCATCAAGCTCAAATTTCATTCGAGCACCTCGTCCAAAACCAAGGCGCCTTCTTGCAAGTGCGTTCTGCACATCTTCAGTTGTGACTGAAACTCCTGCAGGTATACCCTCTAAAATCGCGACAAGTTCAGGTCCATGGGACTCTCCAGCGGTTAACCAGCGCAACATGCCTCAATTCTGGCACACCTCAGCCCGCGCCACCTATTATTTGGCTGAAACCGCGATCTTCATGACTTGGTAGAGCGCAGCTCGATCAATAGTCTCTTCGAAACCCATCGAACGAACAAAAAGTTGTACTTGCTCGATTGCTTGCCAAATCAACATCTCTAGACCAGAAATCACAGTGCCGGACTTCCATGCCATAGCGGCTTCAGAAGGCCAGGGGTTATAGGCAACGTCAAACAATGTGCCCGTCCTTGCAGAATTATCCAGTGAAACCTCATCCCAGAGTTCGGTAAACGATCCAGTCGGAACAAGTGACATAACCAGGTTTGCTCTGAGCAATACCTCACTGCTGGTGGGTTGGAGCGCAGCCATGAATCCCAGGGAAACCGCAAAGTCTTTAAGCTCTTCAGCGGATGCTTGACTGCGGGCAAGAATTGCAATCTCCGTTGCGGGAAATATTTCTGAAAGCGCGACCAAAGCAGAGCGAGCGGTAGATCCGGAGCCTATCAACACGGTCAGTTTCGGTTCTTGGGTAGAAGCTAGTGACTGTTTGATTCCATAAACGTCTGTATTAGCAGCGGACCAATCTCCGCCTTGTTGAAAGAGGGTGTTTGAAACCCCTGTCGCTAGAGCGTGTTTGTCATGACTTTTAGCTAGAACATACGCTTCTTGCTTGAGTGGCATAGTCACGGAAAGACCGGCCAATGACCTAGATGCAACAAATCTTTCGAGCTCTCCGGAACCTACAAGGTTCCTTTCGTAGTCAAACTCAAGACCAAGGTGTCTATAGGCAGCTAAGTGAAGAGCTGGGGAAAGCGAATGTTCGATTGGCGAACCAACAACGCTAAAACTAGTTGTCATACCAGTTCGGATTCTCTCGTTCCCATTGACGCAGGAATACGACATAGCTCTCATGCTCAGCGAGAGTTCTCGAGAACTTCGTTTCACCGCTTTCGAGATTGATTGTTACAAAAAATAACCAATCCCCATCGACCGGATTCAACGTCGCATCAAGAGCAAGTGCTCCTGGAGATGCGATCGGCCCTGGAGGTAAACCTTCGATCAAATAGGTGTTGTATCCGTGTTCGATCTGCTCTGCTCTTGACACTTCCGACATGTCTTTACCGCTATAGCTGTAAGTAATGGTTGGATCCGTCTCCAACTTCATGCCGATCTCGATTCGGTTGGCAAAGACCCTCGATACCTTGTAGAAATCTGGCTCGAGCTTGGCCTCTCTCTGAACAATCGATGCGAGAGTAAGCGTGCTGTGCCAATTTTTTTGTTCAACGCCTTGACGCTCTAGCTCTTGCTTCATACGCGAAACCATCGCCGAGAGTATGTCTTTCGGAGTTGCTTGAGTGTCAAAACTGTACGTGGCAGGAAACAAATAGCCTTCGATGGTCTTAGCCTCGTCCGGAATGCCAAAACTAGACAGATTCTCCGCGACGGACTTGAACTCCCCGGCCGGAATGCCAGTTATTTTTGATAGCTCATCGAAAATTTGTACCGCTCTGAATCCCTCCGGAATCGTGACCTTATAGGTCATTGCGTTCGATGGGCTTGAGAGAACCTCGAAAGCAGCCTTGTTACTCATTTGCAGCTTCATCATGAAACTTCCTGGGTAGAAAACTGCATTGTTTTCAATCAAATGTCTATAGAAACTGTCAAAGTCTCTTATGACCCCTGCATCGAGAAGTTTCTGCGTTACAACCAGACCGTCGTCGCCGGATTCGATTCTGACAACCACCTCACCCTCTCCGGGACCTTCAAAGTCCAAAGTTGTGAGCTTAAGGTACTGGGCACGAAGGGTGTCGTAATTTATTGCCACTACAGCAGCACCTATCAGTGCAAAACTTAGAACTATTGCAGAAATCGAAAAGAATAAACGGCGGCGCCTGGGGGCCGAAATCCTACGCATCGCTTCCCCCAACTAGCTGGCCCGGAGCTTTGCCCGATGCCCTGACTGTAGCTAGAGCTTGCTCGAGAATCTCTACCGCACTTGAGCTATCAATTAGTGACCTTGACTGCTTTGCGTCCTTACCGCTGGCACGAAGTTTGGCAGAAGCGGTCACAGTAGTAAGTCTCTCATCGACCAATCGAACTGGCACGGAGATTAGAGCGGCAAGTTTTGCGGCAAAATCACGAGCATCTTTAGTCGAAGCACTCTGCCCACCTGAAAGAGAGATTGGATCGCCAACATACACTTCGATGGTCGAGTACTCATCAACAAGTTGGTTTAGAGCCTGCAAGGTGGTGGCTAAATCCTCGGATCTGACTAGGGCTGGAAGCGGCGACGAAAGAATACCCTCCGGGTCGCAAACTGCTAGTCCGATGCGCACTGTCCCAACATCAATTGCTAGGCGACGTCCCTTTTCCATCTAGCCAGCGATGTGCTTTTCTAGGGCAGCAAATGCATCATTAAGTTTGCCGGCATCTGGTCCCCCACCTTGTGCGATGTCATCCTTACCGCCACCACCGCCCCCGAGAATTGCAGAAGCCTCCTTCACAAGCTTTCCACTAGAAATACCAGCATCACGAGCCTTCTTGGAGGTTGCAACGATTAGTACAACCTTGCCTGAAGAAATTCCCGCAACGACAGCAACGCCTGAATCAGCCTCAATCTTTTCCCTGAGAGAAACAGCTAGTTCTCGCACTTGGTCAGCTGAATCAACATCTCCGATGTTGGCGAAGACGACTTTAGACCCAGCAATTTGTTTTGCAGAGCCCAACAGTTCGGGAATTCTGGACTTTAGTTGCTCCAAAGAAAGTGCTGCCAGTTTTCTGGAGGCCGCTTTGAGTTCTTCAACAGTGGCCTGAATTTTCTCGACTAGCTGTTCACGTGGAACTTTGAATGACTCAGTGAGAGCAGCAACCAGGGCTCGCTCCGCAGCTAAAGCCTGAAAAGCTTCAAAGCCAACAAACGCTTCTAGTCTCCTGGAGCCCGAACCAACGGACGCTTCGCCTATGAGTGACACCAAGCCAACCTGAGAACTCCTGGAGACGTGAGTGCCACCGCAAAGCTCACGCGACCAAGGACCGCCAATCTGAATCACACGAACGCTTTCTTCGTAGGTCTCGCCGAACAGAGCTACTGCACCGAACTCTTTGGCCTCTGCTACCGACATGTACTGCGCGCTTACGGCGAGATCGCCCCTAATTGCGAGGTTTGTGACTTCTTCAATCTCAGTTTTGGTAGACGCAGAAAGCGCTTCACTCCAGGAAAAATCCAAACGCATGTAGCCGGGCTTGTTATAAGAGCCGGACTGCAGAGCTTGAGGTCCCAGCACCTGACGCAAAGCTGCGTGAACAACATGTGTCGCTGAATGAGCTTGTGCTGCCCCGAGTCTCCAATCAGCAGAAACTTCAGTTGTGACCTTAGATCCCACTGAAACTTCTCCGCGCTTTACAACTACCGAATGAGAAACTAAACCCTTCACAGGCTTTTGAACATCTAGAACTTCAAGGGATAGGCCTTCACCAGTAATGAATCCAGAATCGCTGTCTTGTCCGCCTGATTCAGCGTAGAAGCTGGTTTCGTCAAGTAGTACTTCTGCGATATCGCCCTCCGAGAGTTGCTTTACTACTTCTCCGTCTCGAATCAGACCAATAACCTTGGCATTTGAGATCAATTCCTCATAGCCTGTGAATTTTGTGGTGCCAAGAGAGCGAAACTCTCCGTACACAGAAAGATCAGCATTTGTGGATCGCTTCTGCTTAGCGTCATCCTTGGCGCGCTGTCTTTGAACGTTCATCAAAGAAGTGAACTTGTCTCTATCAATTTCTAGGCCGGCTTCCTGCGCAATTTCGAAGGTTAGATCTACCGGGAAGCCGTAAGTGTCGTGGAGCAGAAAGACGCTATCTCCGGTAAGAGCACTTGATTTGGATGCTTTTGCCTTCGCAATCTCCTCGTCAAGAACCAGAAGGCCAGAGTTCAGAGTTCTGAGGAAAGCCTCCTCCTCATTAACTGCCGTTCGCAGAATGCGATCAAAATCGGTTTCAAGCTCTGGGTAGCTAGCCTTCATCGCATCCTTTGATGCAGTGAACAGTTGTTTGAAGACAGGTGATTCAACTCCGAGAAGGCGCATTGCACGAACTGCCCTGCGAAGAAGGCGCCTAACCACGTAACCACGAGCGTCGTTTGCAGGAGTGACACCATCGCCAATCAGCATCAGCGCAGAGCGAACGTGGTCTGCTACCACGCGCAGCCTCACGTCATCATCTGTGTTTGCACCGTAAGTCTTTCCGGAAAGCTTTGCTGCTAGATCGAGCACTGGGCGAACTTCATCAATCTCATACAAGTTGTCTACGCCCTGCATTAGAAACGCAACGCGCTCTAGACCCATACCTGTGTCAATGTTCTTTGAAGGTAGCTCGCCTAGTATCTCGAAGCTGTCCTTGCCGGTTCCCTGACCGCGCTCAAACTGCATGAAAACAAGATTCCAAATTTCGATGTAGCGATTCTCATCCGCTTCCGGGCCACCCTCAGCACCGTAAGCCGGTCCGCGGTCATAGTAAATCTCAGAGCATGGTCCGGCAGGGCCAGGCTGACCAGTTGACCAGTAGTTGTCCTTCATTCCACGCTTTTGAATTCGTGCTATTGGAATGTCAGCAACTTCACGCCAAATCTCAATTGACTCGTCGTCATCTTTGTATACCGTGACCCAAAGCAGTTCCGGGTCTAGGCCTAGCCCTCCGGAATCTTTACTAGAGGTGAGGAATTCCCAAGCGTAAGAGATTGCCTCTTTTTTGAAATAATCGCCAAATGAGAAGTTTCCATTCATTTGGAAGAACGTTCCGTGCCGGGTAGTCTTTCCCACTTCTTCGATGTCCAATGTGCGCACGCACTTTTGAACGCTCGTTGCGCGCTTGTATGGTGCTGGGACTAGACCAGTCATGTATGGAATGAACGGCACCATACCTGCGACAGTGAACATCAATGTGGGGTCTTCGGAGATCAAAGATGCGGAAGGAACAATCTCGTGATCTTTACTGGCAAAATAGTCGAGCCAGCGCCGACGGATCTCCGCGGTCTTCAACTCAAACCCTTACTTACCGGCAGGCTTAGATCTTGGTCCAGTTTTCTTGGTTGCTGCGCTCTTTGGCCTTGCAGCTGAACTCTTGGCGGCAGCTGGCTTTCGCTTTGGCTTGGCAAGCTCTGCTTCGCGTTCTGAGAATCCATCCATTACTGCATCTGCGAACTCGGATACGGACGCCTTAGCCTCTTCGTAAGCCTTACGAGCTGCTGGGTTCTCTTCAATCTGTCTTGCTGCAACTGCGCCAAGTGCAATGCCTGCGATGAACCAAACAAGTTTCTTCATAGCTCTACTTCTTCTTTCCGAGTAGGTTGCGCATCACTCCGCCGTATCCTGCAATCTTTGCCAGAGTTCCGCCCATTGAGGCTGTGAATGCAGAAACCAACGAAGAGAGGTTAGTTGTCACTGCAGACACATCGGTAGTAATTGAATCAATCTTTTTCAACTGACGGTTGGTTTCTTCGAGTGTGACGGTGAGCTCGGCGACCAAAGGTGTGAGCTCTTCTGTCATCTGAGAAACGGAATCAGCACTCTTATCGAGTAGTTTTCCTAGCTTCAAGATAGGAATGGCAAGGAAAAGCACCAGCAGAACGAATCCTCCCGCAGCAATCAAGCTTGCGATCTCAGATCCTGACATGGTGCCCTCCTTCCCGAGTTCTTTTATCTATCGAGCTGCGTAGTACTCAACCACAAGCTGAACTTCACAAGTGACTGGAACTTCAGAGCGCAGAGGTCGGCGATCAAGAGTGACGTGAAGCTTGTCTAGCTCAACACTTAGGTAGCCAGGTAGCGGAGGAAGAACATCGACGTGTCCACCAGCGGCTGCAACCTGGAACGGCTCAGTCTTCTCGCTCTTCTCGTGAACGTGTACCAGTTGACCTGGCTTCACGCGGAAAGAAGGGCGGTCGACGCGCTGACCGTCAACAAGGATGTGACGGTGAACAACTAGCTGACGAGCCTGTGCGATTGTGCGAGCAAAACCTGCACGCAAGACGATTGCGTCAAGACGCATCTCTAGAAGCTCAACGAGGTTCTCACCTGTTAGGCCTGGTGCGCGCTTAGCCTCTTCGAAAGTTTTCTTGAGCTGAGCTTCCCGGATACCGTACTGAGCCCTCAGACGCTGCTTTTCGCGAAGACGAACGGCGAAGTCGCTGTCTGCCTTGCGCTTGGTGCGTCCGTGCTCACCCGGAGCGTAAGGACGCTTCTCTAGGTACTTGGCTGCTTTTGGGGTTAGTGCAATCCCGAGTGCGCGTGACAAACGGGTCTTACTGCGAGTTCGCGATGTCTTAGACACTGCTTCCTTTCAAGTTATTCCAACAAAAAGTAAAAGCAATAGAGGAATGCCTTCGTGCTGCCGAGAAAGGTCTGCTAATTGACACTCGCTATTTGGATAACCCCTCGCAGCCGCGCTCAGGATTCAAATTGGCAACCTTGAAAGTTTAGCACCGGCCAGGCGCCCGCATCAAGCCTTTTTGCCCCGAATAATGGCCCTGAGAGCCTCTGACCTTTCCGCCAGAGATTTCTCTTGACCGAGATGCTTTGGCTCGTAGTACTTGCGATCCTCAGACAAATAATCCTGCCTGGCCACTGAATTGGGCTCATCGTGCGGGTAAAGATAAGTCTTATCGGATCCAACACGCGCGGAACTTGCGCTTCGAAGGTAAAGCGGAATAGCAGGGCTGAATCCGGCCCTGACGTCTTCTAATGCTGCGTCGATGGCAAGATAAGCAGAGTTTGATTTTGGGGCTAAGGCTAGATAAATAGTTGCCTGAGCCAGAGCAATGCGGGCTTCCGGCATTCCAATGTTGGCAACGGTGTCGAAGGCTGCAACAGTAAGTGGCAGCGCACTTGAATCAGCCAAGCCAATGTCTTCCGAAGCAAGAATCATCAGTCGCCTGGCAATGAATCGAGGATCCTCTCCCCCTTCTAGCATTCGAGCAAGGTAGTGCAGCGCAGCATCAGGGTCTGATCCCCGCACTGATTTGATAAATGCGCTGATGGTGTCGTAATGCTGCTCGCCTTCTCTGTCATACCTAACCAAAGCAGTTTCAAGCGCAGCAAGAACATCCTCGAGACAAATCTCAGCTTGGTCGCTTGACCTGAACTCAAGGGCCCTCGATGCTGCTGCGTCTAGAACCGTCAAGGCACGCCTGGCGTCTCCACCCGCTATCTGGCAAATACGGTTGACAGCGTCCTCAGAAACTCTGACTTTTCCAGCTAGACCTGCAGGGTCCAAGACTGCCCTTCTGATCAAATCCGCTATGTCTGTTTCGGCCAATGGTTCCAATTTCACAAGCAACGACCGTGACAGCAACGGCGCATTCACTGAGAACGATGGATTCTCAGTAGTGGCAGCAATCAGAACAATCCAGCCCGCCTCCACAGCTGGCAACAAAGCGTCTTGTTGCGCTTTCGAGAAACGATGTATTTCATCAAGGAAAACGATGGTTGCAACCGAGTAAAGTTCCTGATCGACCCTTGCCTTGTCTATAACCTCTCTGAGCTCTTTGACCCCAGTCGAAACGGCGGAGAGCTCAACAAACCTTCGGCCAGAGGTGTTAGCAACCGCCTTAGCAATGGTTGTTTTTCCAGTTCCTGGAGGACCCCAGATAACCACTGAAGTCGATGATGAAGTTGAGCCTTCTGGCTTCTTCGCAAGCATCGCAAGCGGCGACCCCGGAGCAAGAGCCTTTGTCTGACCTACGACCTCACCAAGAGTTCGGGGCCGAACCCTTGCGGCCAAAGGCCCACTTGAACTGAAGAGGGAATCGGTCATTTCTCAAGAGTATAAGAAGGTGCAACAAAAGCTTTGTAAACTCTCTATGGACCATAAAGCTAGGGAGAACCAAACACCGTGAGCACTCAGAAGAAAATCGCCAGCGCTGCAGCCGACAGGCTTTCGTCATTTCAGGCAAAGCAAACCCTGGAAGCATCAAAGGCTGCAAGACGAAAATCAGACAACAGGCTGGCAGTCATGTTTGGTGCTGGTGCTGTTGTTCTTGCATTAGTTGGGCAGCTCGCCTACTTCAGCTTTGGTCCAGGTTCGGTCACCGAGACCGCGGAGGTACCGCCTGTTGAGAATTCAGAACTCGTTCCTAACGTTTCCATTGCTGAGGCTCGCGTTTGGACCGGTTCAATGCAAGTCGGTGACGCAACACTAGAGCTTGAGCTAGATGGAGTTAATGCACCGCAGGCGGTTGCTAACTTTATTTCCCTGAGCCAGTCGGGATTCTATGACGGAGTTTCCTGCCACAGACTTGTGACCGACGGAATCTACGTGTTGCAGTGTGGTGATCCGGACGGAACTGGTGGCGGAGGCCCTGGCTACAACTTCGGTCCTATTGAAAATGCCCCTGCCGACGACTCATATGTGACAGGTTCTTTGGCTATGGCTCGAGTTGGTGGAGACGGCAACAGCATGGGTAGCCAGTTCTTCATCGTCTATCAGGATTCCAGAATCCCATCTGATGCAGCTGGTGGCTACACGATCTTCGGAAAGATTACTAAAGGCTTGGACCAACTTGAACCAGTAATCAGCGCAGGAGTAACCGGTGGAGCATCAGATGGTCCCCCGGCTGTCGAAACCCGACTCAGCGCTATCGAACTAAGATAAAGACCAAACCGAAAGCCATCAGGAGAAGACTGTGCCCCCTATCTCGAGTACCCACGGAAGAGTAGATGCCGAGAACAATGTTTTCGTGATCGACGGTGGCACAGAGCGCAAAGTTGGTCAGTACCCAGGTGTCACCGAGGCAGAAGCCCTCGCCTACTTCGAGCGCAAGTTCTCAGAACTTGAATCCAACGTTCGCATTTTGGAGCAGAGACTAAAAAACAACGCTGATCCTTCAAGTATCGCTACTGCCGCAGAAAAGTTGGCAAAAGATTTAATTGAACCGGTTGCTGTTGGCAATATTCAAGAGCTGCGCAACCGTGTTGCAGCCGTGACGCCAAACATCGAAAAAATTAAAGCCGAGAAATCTGAAGCCACCACTCAGGCAATCGCTGCAACCCTGAAAACCCGAACTGAAATCGCCCAGAAAGCCGCCGCTCTTGCGGACAAAGACCCAAAGAAGACCCAGTGGAAGATTGCGTCTAAAGAGATGACTGATCTATTCGACGCCTGGCAGCTGTCACAGAAATCCGGCCCGAAGGTCCCGCGCAAAGAAGCTGACGCCATCTGGAAGATTTTCTCGCAGGCCCGCACGAAGTTCGAAGCTAACAAACGTGCCTTTTTTGCCGAGCTAACTGTGGCAACTAAGAACGCCCGAACCAAGAAGTCAGAACTAGTAGCCAAGGCTGAGGCTTTAGTTGCAAAAGGTTCCGATGCAGCCAGCGACTATCGGAAGCTTCTTGATGAGTGGAAACTTACCGGAAGGTCCCAAGGCAAGCAGGACGACTCACTTTGGGATCGCTTTAAAGCCGCCGGCGATGCTATCTACGCTCTTCGCAAGGACACAATTGCGAAAGAGCAAGTTGAGTACTCCGCTAATTACGAAGTAAAGGTTGCGCTCATCGCCGAGGCGGAGAAACTGGACCCTTCAAAGAATTTGGCCGAAGCAAAGAAGCAGCTTCTTTCCATCCAGCAGCGCTATGAGAAGGCTGGAAAAGTACCGAAGGATAAAATTCGTGAGATTGACGACCGAATGCGCGCGGTTGAAAAGAAGTTCAAAGACCTAGAGCAAGAACAGTGGCGCAAGTCTGATCCTGCAGCCATTGAAAGAACTAACGGCGTTCTTTCACAGCTCGAGCTTTCAATTGCCAACCTTGAATCAGATCTTTCAAAAGCTCAGGCTGCAAGTGACACCAAGAAGACCAAGGAACTGACTGAAGCTCTTGCGGCCAGAAAATCTTGGCTTGAGGTTGTCAAGCAAAACGCCAGCTAACTACTGGGATACCCGGTAAACGTCGTACACGGCTTCAATTCGTTTGACAGCATTTAGTAGATGCTCGAGGGTTCCAGGGTCGCCCATTTCAAAGACAAAGCGGCTGAGCGCAACTCTGTCATTTCTAGTGGACACCGAAGCGGAAAGAATGTTTACGTGGTGCTCGCTCAGCACGCGCGTAACGTCACTTAGAAGACCCGACCTATCCAGTGCTTCAACTTGAATCTGAACCAAGAACAGTCGCTTTGAAGACGGAGCCCAGCTAACTTCAAGAATTCGCTCTGGCTCTAGTTGCAGTTGTCCAACATTCTTACAATCAGTTCTGTGGACAGATACACCCGTTCCTCTTGTGACGAAACCCATAATCTGATCCCCCGGTACGGGAGTGCAACAACGAGCAAGTTTGACCATTACGTCAGCGTCGCCCTTTACTAATACCCCTGAATCGCTTCCGCCTATGTGCCTAAATGACTTCGGTGCCTGCGGTAACTCAAACTCTCCGTCGTGATCTTCTTCTATGCCAACAGGCTGCGTTAGTTTCTCAATGATGGACTGCGCAGAAACTTGACCTTCACCGATGGCCGCAAACAGTGCGCTTACATCGGAGAGTCGAAGATCAGCAACAATCTTGGCAAGCGATTCAGCGGACATAAGCTGCTGTAGCGGCAGGTTCTGCTTGCGCATTGCCTTAGTTAACGATTCTTTACCCTGTTCAATAGCATCTTCCCGGCGCTCCTGGGAGAAGTGATGTTTTATCTTGGCTCTAGCCCTTGGTGATCGGACAAAATTCAACCAGTCCTTACTCGGCGCCGCATCGAGCGACTTGGAGGTGAACACCTCTACTACGTCACCAGAGTTGAGAGTGCTCTCTAGTGGGACAAGTCTCCCGTTGACTTTGGCACCGATGGTTCGGTGGCCAACTTCAGTATGGACTGTGTAGGCGAAATCAACGGGTGTTGCCCCGGATGGAAGGCCAATGACCTTGCCCTTAGGAGTGAAAACGTAAACTTCCTTGGCGCCGATTTCGAACCTAAGCGCGTCTAGGAACTCCCCTGGATCTTGAGTCTCGGCTTGCCAGTCAGAGAGGTGTTTCAGCCACAGCATGTCATCTTCTGTCGTGGTCTGGGACGTGCCGGACTGCTCCTTGTACTTCCAGTGCGCTGCAACACCAAACTCAGCCCTGTTGTGCATCTCCGTCGTTCTGATTTGGATTTCAACTGCTCGTCCTGCAGGTCCTATCACTGTGGTGTGCAACGACTGATACAGATTGAATTTGGGCATCGCAATGTAGTCCTTAAACCTTCCAGGTACTGGATTCCAGCGCGAGTGAATTGAACCAAGAATGGCGTAACAGTCCCTAACCGAGGGAACAAGAACACGGATGCCCACTAGGTCATAAATGTCGTCAAACTCGCGGCCACGCACAACCATCTTCTGATAAATGCTGTAGTACTGCTTAGGGCGACCGGCAACTTTACCTTTGATCTTTGAGTCTTTGAGATCTTCTTCAATCGAGCCAATAACTGAGTCGATGTACTCCTCGCGCTTTGGAGTGCGTTGAGTGACAAGATTCACGATTTCTTCGTAAACCTTTGGGTAAAGGATTTCAAATGAAAGGTCTTCGAGCTCGAGCTTGATGGTGCTGATTCCAAGCCTGTGTGCGAGCGGTGCATAGATTTCCAGCGTCTCCTGTGCTTTGCGCTTGGCGCTCTCTTCCGGAACGAACTTCCAAGTGCGAGCGTTGTGAAGACGATCCGCCAGCTTGATCACCAGTACTCGGATGTCCTTGGACATCGCAACAACCATCTTGCGCACTGTCTCAGCCTGAGTGTTATCGCCAAATTTTAGCTTGTCGAGTTTGGTGACGCCATCCACCAGCATCGAAACTTCCTCGCCGAAATCTCGTCTAACGAATTCAAGCGTGTAATCCGTATCTTCAACGGTGTCATGCAGAAGTGCTGCTGCGATCGTAGTTGCACCAATACCGAGATCAGCAAGAATCTGTGCAACAGCCAGCGGATGGGTTATGTAGGGCTCACCTGATTTGCGAAGCTGTGTAGCGTGAGCCTTTTCGGCGGCTACAAAAGCTCTCTCGATCAAAGAGACATCCGCTTTGGGGTGATTGCCTTTTACCGACCGGATAACAGCCTGCAGTTCGGAATTGTAGGCTCCAGGTTTCGCAAAAATCCTAGGGAGTCTTGAGCGCAGGGAGCTGGAGGTGGTGTCTGTCACGACTTGCCTCCCTAATCTTGCCTATGGAGCAAGCCTACTGGGGAGATTCTTAAAGCAGTTATACCTTTGCGGCTACTGTTTTGTCCTTGAACTTGCTTTCACGAGATCGTAGGTCAACGTAAAGAGGACCTGCGATAAACACCGATGAGTAAGTTCCCGCGATTATTCCAATGAACAAGGCAAGCGCAATGTCTCTAAGAGTTCCCGCGCCCAGAACTGCGGCACCAATAAACAAAATCGAAGCCACAGGCAAAACCGCAACAACCGATGTGTTCACGGAGCGAACCAAGGTCTGGTTGATGGCTAGGTTAACCTGAGATGCAAAGGTCGTTGTCTCCGAGAATTCAACATCAAGTGTGTTCTCTCGGACCTTATCGAAGACCACAACGGTGTCGTAGAGGGAGTATCCAAGAATTGTCAGGAATCCAATTACCGCCGCCGGGGTGATTTCAAACCCAACTAGAGCATAGATTCCAAGTGTGATCACCACGTCGTGGAATAGGGCAACAAGAGCAGCTATGGACATCTTTAGAGTTCTGAAGTACAGAGCCATCAAGAGGCTTACTAGAAGAAGAAATACAACTAGTCCGATGAGAGCTTTCTCGGTGACGTCTGCCCCCCAGTTAGCACCAATAAACGAAGAAGTAACGGCGCCGGATTCAACGCCGTAAGCATTAGCCAATGCGATTCGAACTTCTTCAGAAGTCACGTCATCAAGTTGTTCGGTCTGGATTCTTACTGCATCAAGGCCCACTGTTGTCACCAGAGGCGTAGTACCAGGCTCGACGGACTGCACCGCATCGATGGCTACCTGTTGCGACGTGCTAGCAACGCCGTCAATGCGGAACTCGCTTCCACCTCGGAATTCAATACCGAAGTTGAAACCACCCTTGACGATAGGTACCAGAATCGAAAGGATGACGATTGCGATGCCGACGAGGTAGAAGATCTTCCGGCGACCTACGATATCGATTGACTTCTGTCCACTGTAAAGGTCGTTTCCAAGTTCCTTGAGGCTTCCCATTACTTGTCACCTGTCTTCTTAGCCGCAGCGATGGCTGCTTCTGCTTTACGCTCTGCAATTGTTTGACGCTTGTTAGCTTCCTTGGATGCCTTCTCGGCCTTGCCGGACGCAAGCGAACTAGAAACTCTAAACTTTCCTCGGCCAACGTAGCCTGAAGCCTCAAGAGCTTTCGAATCGAAACCAGACCATGGGTGGCCCGAGCTGAAGAACTTTGTACGGGCCAGAAGCTGAAGTAGTGGGTGTGTGAATAGCAACACCACGATCAAGTCAACGATGGTTGTTAGGCCAAGCGTAAAGGCGAAACCTCTCACGTTTCCAACGGTAAGTAGGAACAAGGTAGCCGCAGCAGTGAAGCTAACCGCATCTGAGGCAAGGATTGTGCGAAGAGCACGCTTCCAGGCATTCTCGACGGCAACTTCTAGACTTCGTCCTTCTCGGATCTCATCTCGGACTCGCTCGAAGTAGACAATGAACGAGTCCACCGTAATACCGATGGCCACAATCAAACCTGCAACACCGGCAAGCGAGAGCCTATAGCCCTGCCTCCAAGACAGAACTGCGATGAATAGGTAAACCAGAATCGCAGCAACCAGCAAGGATCCAACGGTCACAATTGCCAAACCGCGGTACTGGAATGCAGAGTAGATGACAACAAGAATCAGGCCAATTAGACCTGCAATAAGTCCATTGGTTAGCTGCTCGGAACCCAATGAAGCTGAAATGTTCTCCTGGCTTTCAACTTCGAATCCAATCGGAAGCGAACCATACTTCAACTGGTCCGCTAGAACCTTTGACGAGTCTCTATCAAAGTTTCCGGTGATCTGAGCCGAACCGCCTGTAATCACAGCTTGGGTCGCTGGCGCAGTGATTACGAACCCATCCAAGGTAATTGCGAACTGGTTTCTTGGTTCAGACAATGGGAAAAGTCTTTGAGTTACATCTGCGAACGCCTGTGTTCCAGCCGCATCAAAATCTAGATTTACTGCCCAAGTGTTTGTTGAAGCACCAGTTTGGCTCTGAACGGTTCCATTTGAAGCGTCCGAGATGTTTGCTCCTTCAACTTCAACAGGACCAAGAATGAACTTCTGAGTTCCGGTCACATCACAAGTGATCAGCGGAACTGCTGGGTCATCGACTTGACCTGGCTGACGGAAGGCAGAAGCGCAATCCAGAGCATCGAATTGCTCTTGAAGTTCTGGGGTCACCCAATTTAAGTCGCTTGGATCGGTTGGAGCAGCATTAGGAACGGTTGGCTCTGTTTCAACAGGCGTAGATTCCTCCGCTGAGGCTTCGCCTTCTGTGGCTTCCCCTTCGGCAGTCTGGTCTCCCCCGTCGATGCTCGTAGATGGTGCACCAACGCTGGTAACTAGAACTGCGCGGAATTCAAGTTTCGCGGAAGCCTTAATCAACGCCAAAGTGTTCTCGTCGGGGACGCCTGGAATCGAAACAATAATGTTTCGATCTCCCTGAGTGATTACCTGAGATTCACTAACTCCACTGGCATCCACACGCTGACGAATAATTGAAACTGCTTGATCTAATTGCTCCGGAGTAACGGCTTGGCCATCAAGTAACAATGGCGAAAGGATGACCTGAGTACCTCCCTGAAGGTCCAATGCAAGTTTTGGAGTGAAACTTGCATTTTCGTCGGAGAGCGAACCAACAGCAATCAATCCAGTAAGGCCCACAAGGATGGCAAGTAGCCACGACAAGGACTTGCGCGCGGATTTAACGGTGTTTGAAGCAGACAAGATTCTTTACCCTACTTCTTCTTCGCGGGAGTCTTAGCGGTGGCTTTAGCGGCAGGTTTTACAGCATCCTTTGCGGCTGGCTTTGTAGAGCTTTTCCGTTCAGCAGTTTGAGGCTTTGATTTTGTGGCAGCTTTTGCGGCTGGCTGAGAACTCTTAGGCTCTTCTTCGATGCTCCTAACGGCCCCAATAGCCACAAGCATCTTGTTTCCAGGAGAAGTTTCTAACTCCACGCGATTGTCCAATACCGCGGTAATTTTTCCAAAAATGCCGCTCGTCAACATCACATAGGCACCCTTGACGACTTGAGTCTGAAGGGTTTCGGCAGCTTTCTTACGCTTGCGACTCGAGTAGAAGAGCATGGCTCCCAAAAAGGCAAGGGCAAGGAATAAAAAGAGACTGTCATCCATGAAGAAAGTACCTATCTGGTGAGATTACAAGGAAGCTATCGAAAGCATTTGCGTTCTACTGATTATAAGGCAGGCCAAGGTGCCGATGGGCCAGGGCTGTAGCCTGCCTGCCCTTGGGAGTCCTTTCAATAAGGCCTTCTCGAAGCAAAAACGGCTCAACGACCGATTCGATAGTGTCTGGCTCCTCGCCCAAGGCTACGGCAAGCGTCGAGAGCCCTACTGGCCGCCCCTCAAACTTCTGAATCAAGGTGGTCAAAACTTGTTTGTCCAATCGGTCCAACCCTAGGGAGTCAACCTCATACAGATCTAGTGCTGCAGCGGCAAGATCCTTGGTGATCACGGGGTGGTTTTCAACAAGCGCGAAATCCCGAACACGACGAAGCAAGCGATTAGCGATTCTTGGAGTTCCCCTAGAGCGGGAAGCAATTAGAGAAATCGCTGCGACTTCAGCCTCCATCTCCAGCTTTACCGCCGCTCGATCCAAGACCATTTGGAGTTCCTCGGAAACGTAAAACTCTAGGTTCGCGGTGTAACCAAATCGATCCCGCAACGGGTTGGGTAGCATTCCAGACCTAGTTGTTGCCCCAACAAGCGTGAAAGGCTCTAGCTCTAAGGAAATGGAACTTGCTCCTGCACCCTTCCCCACCATAACGTCAACGCGGAAATCTTCCATGGCCATGTACAAAAGCTCTTCGGCAGGTCTTGCCATGCGATGAATCTCATCAATAAAGAGCACCTCCCCCGCACTAAGGGATGAAAGCACGGCGGCTAAGTCGCCAGCGTGTTGGATGGTGGGGCCGCTTGTCATGCGAAGCCCCGAGCCAATCTCGTTCGCCACAATCATCGCAAGAGTTGTCTTCCCTAGCCCAGGCGGCCCTGCAAGCAAGATGTGATCTGGTGATCTGCTCTGAAGAGACGCTGCCTTGAGCAAGAGATCAAGCTGTTGCTTTACTTTTGGTTGCCCTATGAACTCGGACAGATTTGTGGGTCGTAGAGCACTTTCAAACGCAAGATCATTCTCATTTGCTGCCCCATCGAGAAGTTCGCTCATGCTTTGCGTGCCTTTGAGAGAACCTGGAGGGCAGCTTTGAGTAATTGCTTATCGCTCATGTCCTTGGTGCCGACTTGTTGCAGAGCATCGCGCGCCTGACGTTCACTCCAGCCAAGTCCCACAAGTGCACTTACCGCGCTTTCGTTGCTATTGCTCGCTGCAGTAAATGACCCCGAACGAGCGAATTTTCCTGACAGGGTGAGAGTAATCAGCTTCGCAGTTTTAGACCCAATGCCGGAAACTGCTTTGAAGCTCTCATCTGCGTTCTCTGAAACCGCCTGTGCAATCTGGTCCACGGACAATTGATTCAGAATCGACAAAGCCGATTTCGGACCGACGCCGTTCACGCTTCGAAGAAGCTCGAATACTTCCAGCTCTTGCCTAGTCTCGAAACCAAAAAGAGTCCAAGCATCCTCTCGGACGACCAGGCTGGTGTGAAAACTAGACTTCTCGCCGGGTGAAATTGAGCCTGCAGTGCGCGCTGTGGCATGCACGAGATAACCAATGCCCTGGACATCAACGACAATTTGCCCATTTGAGCTTGAGAGGACCGTTCCGGTCAGCGAGGCAATCACGCCCTTAGCCTACTTAGCGTTTGCTTTTTGCACTTGCTGATTTAGCAGCTTCATTCCATTTCAATTGTGCCTTGGTATAGCTTGCCGAAGCACTTACGCCTCTAAAGCCCTGACAGATGGCAATCGCAAGAGCGTCGGCGGCATCAGCGGGCTTAGGGATTTCTTGAAGTCCAAGAAGCTGCGCGACCATCTTTCCAACTTGTGACTTGCCGGCTCGTCCTGAGCCTGTAACAGCAGCCTTTACTTCCGTCGGCGTGTGCATAGCAATCGGGATTCCGTGTTTGTTTGCAAGGAATATGGCTACACCAGAGATCTGTGCCGTGCCCATAACTGAGGAAAGGTTCTGCTGCGAGAAGACTCGTTCGATTGCAATCACATCGGGGCGATGCTTCTTGAACAAAGTCTCGAGCTCTTTCCCGATAGACCCAATACGTGCATCGAGTAGTTCATCTTTTGGGGAAACTAGGACTCGAACCTCAACCAACGAGACCTTCCGACCTTTGGCAAGTTCAATGATTCCAACACCGCATCTAGTAAGGCCAGGATCGATGCCAAGAATCTTGGTCAAGATTAAGCCTCTAGCTCAGCTAGTACTTCCGGGCTTATATCAAAGTTTGCATAGACGTTCTGTACCTCATCTGAATCCTCAAGAGCGTCGATGAGCTTAAAGACAGTGCGAGCAGTTTCGGCATCCACTGGCAAGCTTGCAGCCGGCACAAACTCAACATCGGCGCTTTCGTAATCGAGCCCAGAGGACTGAAGGGCTGTTCTGACGGCAACCATTGCTGAAGGGTCTGTTGTGACTACGAAGCTTGACTCCCTAACTTCCACATCTTCAATGCCTGCATCCAAACCAACCTCGAGTATGCGATCTTCTGTCACGCCCTCAGTTCGCTCAATTGTGATCACACCCTTGCGGCTGAACAAATAAGAAACGCTGCCTGGGTCGGCCATTGTTCCACCATTGCGGGTCACTGCAAGACGCACATCTGCCGCGGCTCGGTTCTTGTTGTCTGTAAGACATTCAATTAGCAAGGCAATGCCATTCGGGCCATAGCCTTCATAGAAAATGGTCTGGTACTCAACTGCATCGGCATCTTGTCCAGAGCCACGCTTGACGGCACGTTCTATGTTGTCGTTTGGAAGGGAGCTCTTTCTGCCCTTTTGAATAGCGTCATAGAGAGTTGGGTTACCATCAATGTCTGGTCCACCGATGCGCGCTGCGACCTCAATGTTTTTGATAAGTTTGGCAAACAGCTTGGCGCGACGTGAGTCGATAATCGCCTTCTTGTGCTTGGTAGTGGCCCACTTGGAATGACCGGACATTGCTCTCCTTGATTGGCTTCGCTAAGAATTCTAGGTGAGAACCTAAAGGGTTTTCGAAACCATTTCCACAAAGTACTCATGAACGCTGTTATCGCCAGTCAGTTCTGGATGAAAAGCCGTAGCCAAAAGATTCCCTGATCGAACTGCTACTACTTCGCCGTTTGGAAGTTTAGAAAGAACTTCAACACCAAGGCCCACTCTTTCCACGATTGGGGCCCTGATGAAAGCGACGCTTGCAGGCCTACCAGCAAACTCAAGAACGGTCTCAAAGGAATCCAACTGGGAGCCAAATGCGTTTCTTCTTACCGATATGTCCATCGCATCGAGGCTTCGCTGGCCAGAAGCAGCATCAAGAACATCTTTGGCGAGCATGATCATTCCAGCGCAGGTTCCAAAAACGGGCTTACCCAAAGCAATAAAATCGGTGAGCGAATTCCGAAGATTGAAGATGTCAATCAATTTTGAAATTGTTGTTGACTCTCCCCCTGGAAGAATCAATCCATCTACGCTCGATAGGTCCGATTGATTCCGAACCTCAACCGATTCGATCTCCATGGACTTGAGGGTGCGAATGTGCTCGCGAACGTCGCCCTGTAATGCGAATACGCCGACGCGCACTTACCAGCCGCGCTCCGATAGACGGTGCGGGGCAGGAAGATCGTTCACGTTTATTCCGACCATCGCCTCGCCCAAGCCTCTTGACGAATCTGCAACCACACTTGGGTCGTTGTAGGCCGCTACAGCTTTTACGATTGCAGCTGCCCGTTTGACCGGGTCACCGGACTTAAAGATTCCAGACCCAACAAACACACCATCGGCGCCAAGCTGCATCATCATCGCTGCATCTGCTGGTGTTGCGACACCACCAGCAACAAACAGAACTACTGGAAGCTTCTTGGTTCGTGCGACTTCACGAACCAAATCGTAAGGAGCCTGAAGCTCCTTTGCCGCAACGTATAGCTCATCTTCGCTCTTGGCGGATAGTGCATTGATCTCTCCAAGAATCGTTCTAATGTGCTTAGTAGCTTCAGACACATCTCCGGTTCCAGCTTCTCCCTTAGAGCGAATCATTGCCGCACCTTCAGTGATGCGTCGAAGCGCCTCTCCCAGGTTGGTAGCACCGCAAACAAAAGGAATGTCGAAACCCCACTTGTCAATGTGGTTTACGTAGTCAGCGGGTGATAAAACCTCAGACTCGTCGATGTAATCGACTTTCAAGCTTTGAAGAACCTGCGCTTCAACAAAATGGCCGATGCGAGCTTTTGCCATGACAGGTATGGATACTGCCTGCATGATCTGCTCAATCATGTCCGGGTCGCTCATGCGTGCCACGCCGCCCTGTGCGCGAATGTCAGCTGGGACTCTTTCAAGAGCCATAACTGCAACTGCACCGGAGTCTTCGGCAATCTTGGCCTGCTCAACGTTGACAACGTCCATGATGACGCCGCCCTTGAGCATCTCAGCTAGACCGCGCTTTACAAGAGGTGTTGACTCGTTTTTTGAGGGGTTCATGCTGACAATACTAACCCGAGAAATCAGCGGTTTTCTAACCAGCTAGCTCCAGGCAGCCTGGATTTCAGCCCTAATCTCGCCCAGCAGTCGAGGCATTGCCTTGGTCTTAGCGATTATTGGGAAAAAGTTTGAATCGTTCTCCCATCGCGGCACAATGTGCTGGTGCAGGTGCTCTGCGATCCCCGCCCCAGCAATGACACCCTGATTCATGCCGATGTTGAAGCCTCGTGCTTGAGCGACCTTTCGCAAAATCTCCATCGCCCTCTTAGTCAGAGTCGCCATCTCGGCCGCTTCCTGGTCCGTGGTCTGGTCGTAGTCCGCGACGTGTCTATAGGTACAAACCAGGAGGTGTCCAGAATTATATGGAAAAAGATTTAGGAGAACAAAGCAACTTTCGCCTCGATAGACGATAAGACCATCTTCATCGGATCCAGCCGGTGCGAGACAGAACGGGCATTCATCTGCAGGAGGTTGTTGCCCGTTCTGGATATAGACAAGACGGTGTGGAGTCCAAAGGCGCTGGAAGTTATCCGGCACGCCTGGCAAGAACTCCGGCTTGTCCAACTAGACCTGCTCCTTGTTCGCGATTGCCGAGACAATCTTCTCAATGGCCTCGGAAACCGATACCCCATTAACTTGAGTTCCGTCGCGGTAGCGGAAACTAACCGACCCAGCATCACGGTCCTCCCCACCAGCGATTAGCTGGAAAGGAACTTTATCTTTGGTGTGATTGCGGATCTTCTTCTGCATACGGTCGTCGCTTAGATCGATGGTTGCCCGAACACCTTTGGCCTTGAGTTGAGAGATGATATCGGAAAGATAAGGCGCAAACTCATCTGCAACTGGAATACCAACTACTTGTATCGGGGCTAGCCAAGGTGGGAAGTGTCCCGCGTAGTGCTCGGTCAAAACGCCGAAGAAGCGCTCGATCGAACCAAACAGAGCGCGATGAATCATCACTGGACGCTTCTTTGTTCCATCACTTGCTGCGTACTCGATGTCAAAACGCTCAGGCAAATTGAAGTCGAGTTGAATGGTAGACATCTGCCAGGTGCGGCCGATTGCATCTCTGGCTTGAACTGAAATCTTTGGCCCGTAGAAAGCAGCTCCTCCTGGGTCAGGAACAAGCTGAAGGCCAGAATCGGTAGCGACCTTTTCAAGTGTCGCGGTTGCGGACTCCCAAATTGCGTCAGACCCAACAAACTTCTCGTTTTCAGGATCTCTAGTTGAAAGCTCAAGGTAGAAATCCGTTAGACCGTAATCACGAAGCAAATCAAGGACAAAATTCAACACCGAAGTCAGTTCTGACTCCATGTCCTCCTGAGTCACAAACAAGTGAGCATCGTCTTGCGTCATTCCGCGAACACGGGTCAAACCGTGGACAACTCCAGATTTCTCGTATCTATAAACTGAACCAAATTCAAACATGCGTAGTGGAAGATCACGATAGGACCTTGCCTGGGACTTGTAGATAAGTATGTGAAACGGGCAATTCATCGGTTTCAGGTAGTAATCCTGTCCGACTTTGCGCACTACCCCATCCGCGTCGACTTCTTCATCCAACTTCATTGGAGGGAACATGCCTTCGGAGTACCAAGCTAAATGGCCAGAGGTCTCGAAAAGGTTCGACTTAGTGATGTGGGGACTGTAAACAAACTCGTAGCCAGCTTTCTCGTGCTGAGCTCGAGAGTAGTCCTCCATAACTTTCCGGATAATTCCACCTTTAGGATGAAACACGGCAAGACCAGAACCAATTTCCTCTGGGAAAGAGAACAAATCTAGCTCGGCTCCCAGTCGACGGTGGTCTCGCTTAGCGGCTTCTTCGAGTCTTTCGAGGTGGGCCTTGAGTTCATCCTTTGAAGGCCACGCAGTTCCGTAGATTCGTTGCAGTTGCTTGTTGGCCTCGTTGCCCCTCCAATAAGCAGCAGCTAATCGAGTGAGTGAGTAACCGTTGCCAATCATGCGAGTGTTTGGCAAGTGTGGACCGCGGCAAAGATCTTTCCAAACAACTTCTCCCGAGGAAGGATCCACGTTGTCGTAGATTGTCAATTCGCCTGAACCAACTTCGGCCGCACCTTCGGCAAGGTTCTCTGAAGACTTCAAGGAGATAAGTTCAAGTTTGTTGGGCTCAAGAGCTAACTCTTTGGCTGCCTCGGAGTCTGTTACAACGCGTCTTACGAATCTTTGACCGGATCGGATAATCCGATCCATTTCTTTCTCAAGGGCCTTAAGGGATTCTGGAGTGAACGGCTCGGAAACATCGAAGTCATAGTAGAAGCCATCGGTAATTGGTGGGCCAATTCCTAGACGCGCATCGGGGTTTATCTTCTGCACTGCCTGTGCAAGGACGTGGGCTGTTGAGTGCCTCAAAATGCTTAATCCGTCAGGCGAATCAATAAGGATTGCTTCCACCTTGTCACCAGTTGATAACATGTGAGCGAGGTCTCTTAGCTCGCCATTAACTCGCTGAGCCACGACCTTCTTGTCCTGAAACAATTCAAAGCCAGTTGCCCCGGAGGCGACCGAAATGGGGCTACCGTCGAGAGTTAGCTCAATGGTGTCTGGCAAGGTAAAGTCCTATCGGTCAAGGCTTTACTATCCTAACGAGCTACCAAGATTGGCCTTGGTAGCCTGTAGCCTGAAATCCAATCCACAAGGACTAAACAATGACCACTTCAGTAGACACTCGCGCCGAAGAGCGCAAAGCACTTGCCAGAAGACTCAACTGGCTTCGCGCGGGAGTGCTCGGGGCGAACGATGGCATTGTCTCAACCGCGGGAATCGTAATGGGAGTAGCTGGGGCAACTGTTGAAAGCGGCCCTATTCTGATCGCTGGTGTCGCAGCACTTGTCGCTGGATCTATCTCTATGGCCGGAGGTGAGTACGCTTCGGTAAGTGCCCAACGCGATAGCGAAATTGCAGCCTTGGCCAAAGAGCGAAAAGAGCTCAAGGACAATCCAGATGGCGAGATGCTGGAACTGGTTGAGTACTACCAGCATCGTGGAATCTCAGAGTCACTGTCAAAGCAAATTGCTGCGGAGCTTTCAGCCAAGGATCCAATCAGAGCACATGCTGAAGCTGAGCTTGGCATCTCTTCAGACGAGCACGTCTCCCCCAGAGCTGCCGCAGTAGCTTCCTTCATCGCCTTTGCGCTTGGTTCGGCTCTTCCAATTATTGCGATCGCCGGTCCATGGATTGAATATCGTGAGATTGCCACCGTCGCATCAGTAGTAGTAGCGCTAGCACTAACTGGCTATTTCGGTGCAAAGATCGGAAAGGCAAAGCCGCTCCGCGCGGTTGTTAGGAATGTGGTTGTCTCTTTGCTTACCATGGGTATAGCTTTTGCTATTGGCAGCGTCCTAGGGGTTGCAATTGCCTAAGCTTTTAGCTTTAAGGTCGCTGCTGAACTAGACAGCGAAGCAGCTGCGAGCTTTGCATCGGAATTCAAGTTAATTCCAAAGCTAGGCACTAACTTCTTTATCTCGGGTTTCCAAGATTCAAACCTGTCAGGGTAAATCTTTGAAGCGACGTCTAGCATCACTCGGACCGCAACAGATGCTCCTGGTGAAGCTCCGAGAAGTCCTGCAATTGAACCATCTGCAGATGCGATAACTTCGGTACCAAACTGAAGCGATCCACCTGCCCCTGAAGGCTTAATAACCTGAGCTCGTTGACCTGCTTCATAGAGCTGCCAATCCTTAGCTTCCGCTCTCGGTACAAATTCACGCAAGCTGGCAATCTTCTTTTTTGGAGATTTCAGAATCTCCTTAACTAGATAGACAACAAGGGAAAAATTTGTCAAAGCAACAGAGACGTAAGGAAGTAGGTTCGCAAGCCGCAGGGACATCGGTAGATCGAAAATAGAACCGTGCTTAAGGAATTTCAGGTTCAGGCCAGCGAATGGTCCAAACAGTAAGGAAGTCTTACCATCGATGACGCGGGTATCAAGGTGTGGAACAGACATCGGAGGAGCTCCAACAGCTGCCTGAGAGTAAACCTTTGCCTGATGCTTGGCCACCAGCTCAGGTTTCTCTGTTTTCAAAAAATGTCCACTGACCGGGAAAGTTCCATAACCAGAGACTTCTTTGATACCAGATTTTTGCAAAAGCTTTAGAGCCCAACCACCGGCTCCAACAAAAACCTTCGGCGCGCTCAGTGTGAACTTCTGCGTGTCGGTTGTTCCGCGGATAACCCAGCCAGCTGAACTTCTCTTGACAGCTGTAACCTCGTGCGAGGTAAGCACCTCCACCCCTGACGAAATAAGCCAATCGAATAACTGTCTGGTGACCGCACCGTAGTCGACGTCAGTACCTTGCTCAATCTTGGTTGCGGCGATTGTCTCTTTTGCGCGACCCTCAAGCATCAACGGTATCCACTTGGCAATCTGGTCCGCGTCATCAGAAAACTCCATCCCCTCAAAAAGCGGCTGGCCCTTCAAGGCTTCGAAGCGACGTTTCAGATAGTCAACATCTTTGGACCCTCGAACAAAAGTCATGTGAGGGATTGAGTGTATAAATGAGCTCGGGTCCTTCATTACGCCGGTTTTCACAAGCGTTGCCCAGAACTCTCGTGATTCTTGGAACTGCTGATTGATTGAAATTGCTTTTGTGACCGATGGAAGGCCGCCATTTGGATCATCGGGCATGTAATTCAGTTCGCACAATGCTGCGTGACCAGTTCCAGCGTTATTCCAGGCGTTAGAGGATTCCTCTGCGACTTTCGGAAGGCGTTCCAGAACAAGCATGTTCAGCTTTGGATCTAAGTGTTTGAGAATAACCGCCAGCGTGGCACTCATGATTCCACCGCCGATGAGAACGAGGTCGTATTCGCTGCGGTTTGGCAAGCTCTTCCTCACATCGGATTCTTGGTCTGGTGGTTCGTGGGCGATACTGGGTTCGAACCAGTGACCTCTTCCGTGTCAGGGAAGCGCGCTACCACTGCGCCAATCGCCCATTTCTTTTTTATTCTCGGAGGTGAAGACGGGATTCGAACCCGTGTAGACGGCTTTGCAGGCCGCTGCCTAGCCTCTCGGCCACTCCACCGATGCGTGGGTTTTCACCACTGCGAGCGGATGACGAGATTCGAACTCGCGACCCTCACCTTGGCAAGGTGATGCTCTACCACTGAGCCACATCCGCTTACAACCTAGGTTGCTTGGCTACTCTAACCCAAAACGCACAGCCTTGCCACATCCACCAAACCGCGAGCCTGCCCGTTAAGTGCCAAAGCGGGAGCTGGTGGGACTCCCGCTTTGGTTCGATTTTGCCTAGTCCTTGCCGCGCGCGAAGGCGTAAGCCTCCTCGCCGTGGACTACGTTGTCAATCCCTGCAATCTCGTCTTCGGCCTTGACCCTGAAGCCCATGGTTTTCTCGATGGCGAAACCTATTGCCAGAGCAACCACAAAGCTATAGATAAGTACCACTCCGGCACCTACCAGCTGTGCCCAAAGCTGCGCGAAGCCAAATCCAAAAAGCGCTCCAACACCGGTGCCAAAGATTCCAATGGCCAGGGTTCCGATGATTCCACCAACGAGGTGGATTCCAACAACATCGAGGGAGTCATCGAAACCGAAGCTGAACTTCATGTCGATAGCTAGTGCGCAGACTACTCCGGAGATCAAGCCAAGCACTAATGCCCAGACAGGTTCAACAGATGCAACTGCCGGGGTGATTGCAACAAGACCGGCGATAACTCCAGAAGCTGCGCCAATCGAAGTGCCTTTGCCGTGACGGATTTTCTCCACGGTAATCCAACCGAGCATGGCAGCCGCAGGAGCTGCGATGGTATTCACAACCGCAAGAGCCGCAACCCCGTCTGCGGCCAACTGGCTTCCGGCGTTGAAACCAAACCAACCAAACCAAAGCAAGGATGCCCCGATTAGTGTCAGTGGCACGTTGTGCGGTTGCATGATGCCCTTTGAGAATCCAAAGCGCTTACCAAGAACTATGGCCAAGGCAAGTGCAGCCGCGCCAGCATTGATGTGAACTGCTGTTCCACCGGCAAAGTCAATAGCACCTAGTTTGTCCACGATCCAGCCACCATCGTCTTCTGGTGTGAAGTTGAATACCCAACCTGCAACTGGGAAGTACACCAGTGTTGCCCAAAGTCCGGCAAAGATCATCCAGGCTCCAAACTTTGCGCGGTCAGCAATGGCTCCTGAGATTAGAGCCACCGTAATGATTGCAAAAGTTGCTTGAAACGCGACAAATGCAAGTTCTGGGATACTGCCAGCTGGCGCTGCGGCATCGGCTACCTGAGCTGCAAGACCTATTGCTGCTGTATCAATTCCAATGATGTGCGGAATTCCGATCCAGCCGACATCGCCGACGTCGGCAAAAGTGATCGCGTAGCCGTACAGAACCCAGAGCACGGCAATCAGAGCGAGAGAGCCAAATGAGAGCATCATCATGCTCACAACAGACTTGGCCTTTACTAGGCCTCCGTAGAAAAATGCCAAACCAGGTGTCATAAGAAGCACTAGAGCGGCGGAGAAAAGCACAAATGCAGTATTTCCCTGTTCCATCTGCAACTCCCTTTCGAGTCAGAAACCACACCGCTATGGTGCTTGGCCCAACATTGCCTTATCTGTGTTTCAAGTAGTGGTGTTGCAGGTTTCGGAAATGTTTCAGGGGTGCCTCAGACGTGAATTCTTTGTTTCGGATTTTGGGGTAATTTTGAGGTATGAAGTCAGAAAGAAATGCTGCCCTTGTTATGCTCACCGCAGCCATGTTGGGTTTGCTGCTAGCCAACTCCCCTTTCGGAGCCCCTTTCCTAGACATTCTGGCATTCAAGCTCAATCTAGATTTCATCGACATCAACATCACTGTTGGAAAGGTAGTTTCTGACCTTGTTCTCGCAGTCTTTTTCTTTGTTGCTGGTCTGGAACTGAAGTACGAACTCACTCTGGGCACTCTGTCATCCCCCAAGCGTGCGCTTGTTCCTGTGATCGCGGCCATCGCTGGTGTGGTGGTCCCGTCTTCTATATACGCATACCTTAACTGGGGAACAGCAGCTCTTGTGGGTTGGCCAATTCCCGCAGCCACCGACATCGCCTTCGTTTTGGGTATCCTGGCGATTTTTGGAAGAGGCATGCCTAAGGAGGCAAGAATCTTCCTTCTTGCCTTGGCGATCTTCGATGACCTTGTCGCAATTTCTATCATTGCAATTTTCTACACCAGCGACGCTGAGCCGAGTTGGCTACTCGCAGCACTTGCAATCGCGGTAGCTTTCAGATTTGCCGAAGTTAAGAGAAACAAACACAAGTGGCTAATCAGGCTTGGCTTTGGCTTACTGCTCTGGTACACCGTGTACCAGTCTGGAGTCCACGCTACGGTTGCAGGCGTTCTCCTTGGCATCTTGATTCCAGCAAACAGAGTCCATGGCGTTGTCGCAAAAGTTCAACCTCCCACGAACTTTGTCGTCCTTCCTCTATTTGCATTTACTGCAGTTGCGGTGGTCATCCCGTCTACTGAGGGCGAGATGAGTCCTGTGTTCAGTGGCATCTTCTTTGGCTTGGCTCTTGGAAAGGTCGTCGGTATTTCCCTGGCAGCAGTAGTAGCTAATCTGCTTCTGAAACCGAAGGACCGATTGCCTTTGAACGTTTTCGATTTCGTCCCATTGGGCTTTTTGGCAGGTGTTGGTTTCACAGTTTCGCTATTGATTGCCCGTCTTGCATTCATCGAAGATCAGGAGCTGTATGCCCAATCGGTGCTTGGAGTCCTGCTGGGGTCACTTGTGGCAATGGGGGCTGGCGGAGGACTGCTTTGGCTTCGAGCCAAGTGGTACGTAAAAGAAAACAAATCTTCAGTTAAAAAGTCGAAGTCAAAGAGCCGATCCTCGAAATAGCTCTTAGATACTTCTTCTTGTACCCACCGGAAAGATGTTCTGGCGAGAAAACTTCAGTTAGGCCAAGACCTGTGGATCCAAGACTCACCTGTGATTCATAGAGCCTGTCTACAAACGACACAAACCGAAGCGCAGCTGACTGGTCAGTGAGTACATGTGCGTCTGTTAGGACCAGCGAGTCAACACCATCAATTAGTTTCAGAAACTTGGATGGGTGCACCTTGGCAAGGTGAGCTAGCAGCTGCTGGAAATCATCCACAGCAATCTTCAGGCCTTTGGCAACTTTTGCCTCAACTAAGTTCTTGAACTCGGAACTTGCAAGCGCTTGGGTGTGGCCGTCAACAGGGCGGTGACGGTAATCCTCGCCATCAACACTGACAATCAAGAACCGATCAGACATAGCTGAAATCTCTCTGGCAAAGTCCTTGGCTGCGAATCTCCCCTGACCGAGTGCGTTGGGAGGAGTATTTGAGGTCGCTGCGAATCTGATTCCCTTTGCTCCAAGTTCGCTAAGCAGTCGAGACATAAGCATGGTGTCCCCTGGATCATCAAGTTCAAACTCGTCAATACATAGAAGCTCATAGCTTGAAAGTTGCTTTAGAGCATCTGCAAATCCCAGAAGGCCAATCAAGCTTGTGTAAGCAAGGAAGCTTCCAAAAGCCTTAGGTCCTTTGTATTCGTGCCAAATTGCAGCCAAAAGATGCGTCTTACCCACACCAAAACCACCATCTAGATAAATTCCAGTCGCAGGCGTGGGCTTAGACCTTGAGAACAACCCTTTAAGTGCGGAAGGTCTTACGAAGTCTTTAGCTGAAGCAACCGCTTCAGCTTGGGATGGGAAGGCTTCATCTGGAAGGTAGTTATCGAACCGAGCTTTGGTAAACTCTCTAGGAGGTACCAGCTGACTGAGCACCTCTCCCAAACTGGGATTGGGTTGAATTTCAACCAGGGAACAAATAGCCCCTGAAGTGGTTGACAATGACACCGCCTAGTGTGG
>CAYVZV010000002.1:0-2318 GCA_964456485.1 uncultured Rhodoluna sp.
ACCAAACTAGCAATGCTTTCAAAGTGATGGGTGTGTGGGAAAAGATCGTATGCTTTTATCTGCTCAAGGCGATAGCCGCCCGAAACCAAAACCTTTAGGTCCCTGGCCAGTGAGACAGGGTCGCAAGCGACGTAAATAATCTTGGCTGGTCGCAAAAACAACAGCTGGTCAATTACTGCTTTACCTGCGCCGGCGCGTGGTGGATCCAGGACAACCGTTGCGCCCTCAAGAACTAGGCCCTGCTTGATTTGAGCCTTTAGGAAACCCTCTACTGGAGCTGAGACAGCTTTGTGTTTGGCAAGGTCAACCAGGTTTGCTCCAGCATCAGCCGTTGCAACCTTTGAAGACTCAACTGTTGTGATATTCAGTGATTTGCCGAACTTGGTGGCGAGCGCGCCGGAGAATAAGCCGACTCCCCCGTATAGATCTAAATTGTTTGCGGCTGGATCTAGGCCTTCCGCCATTTGGATTACTTCCTGAGCAAGTAGTTCAGCTGCGCCGCGGTGCACCTGCCAGAATCCTCCGCTGGAGATTCGGAAGGATCTTCCAAGGGCTCTCTCAACTAGCTTTTTGTCTCCCTTGACCTTCTTGTCGATAAACCACTGAACTCCTCCGGTTGAGGCGGTGGAGATCTCGATGCGCTTGACGTCTTGCCAATTCTTTAAGTGGATACCGAGTTCGTTGATCTCCTGCACTGCAAGAGGGAGAGACTTAACTGGGACAACTTCGTGTGTTCTCTCCTTGTAAGGACCAGCCACTCCCTCTTCGGAAACGTGAAGCTGAATTCGAGTGCGGTAGCCAAGCCCGTTAGTTATCTCATCGCCTGGAACTGGTTCAACCGTTACTTCGCGTTCAATTCCACCCATGCGTGAAAGTGACTCGGTCAAAACTTCTGATTTTAGTTTGCGCTGATAGTCAAGCTTTAGATGCCCGAACTCCGCGCCACCAGCGCCCAACCGATCAGCTTCTTTCCAGATGTGTGGAACGCGTGAGCCTGAAGGATCTAAGACCTCTACAGTTTCTGCTCTGCAAAAAGAGCCGCCCTTATCTTCGAATACTCGAGCTCTAACTCTTTCGCCAGGGGCAGTGTGCGAGACAAAAACTACTCTTGACTGGTGCCTAGCTACGAAGATTCCACCGTGGGCCACCTTCTCAATGTCCAGTTCAATTTCGGTGCCTAGCCAGTTTTCAGTTTTGCTCATCTGACAAGTGTTCCACAGCTACAAAGTAGTCTTGTCAGGTGACCCGATTAGTCCTAGCTTCCAGCTCCCCAGCCAGGCTGGCCCTGCTTCGATCAGCAGGCATCGAGCCTGAGATAGTCCTTCCGGATGCCGACGAGCCAGCACTGGCCGCTGAGGCCAAACTTGAAAATCCGAACTTAGGCGCAGAGGACCTAGTTGGGCTATTGGCAAAAGCCAAAGCTGAATCGGTTCTGCAGGATCTCTCAACCAGAGGAGCTCTAATTTTGGGCGGGGACTCGGCTCTTGAGTTTCAGGGCGAAATTCTAGGTAAGCCTCACGAGCCAGAGGTAGCCTTAGCCCGCTGGGCAAAGCTCAGTGGTAACTCCGGTGTCTTACACAGCGGACACTATTTGATTGATAACCGTGATCCTTCAAATCCAATTGGTTCATTAGCGGTTAGCTCAACCAAGGTGTTTTTCTCGAAGCTCTCGGAGCAGGAAATTCGTGACTATGTGGCAACCGGTGAGCCGCTGAAGGTTGCCGGAGCATTCACTATTGATGGCTTGGGCGGAGCATTTATAGATCGAATCGAGGGCGATTCTCATACCGTCGTTGGACTGTCCCTAAAGGTCCTTCGTGGGCTGGCAGCAGGCTTTGGGGTCCATTACCCCAGTTTTTGGCGCTAATCACAACGATATCCAAGTCTTTTTGTAGCTAAGCGCCAATAGCGCACTGCTTTGTGCCAATAGGCTTTTGTCTTATGGCAAAACCTATCCGCAAAGTCCTCATCGCTAACCGCGGTGAGATCGCTGTCCGAATCGCTCGGGCAGCCAAGGACAGCGGACGAGCATCTGTTGCGGTTTATGCCGATCAAGATCGAGACAGCCTCCATGTAAAGGTCGCCGATGAGGCATATGCCCTAAATGGCATCACCTCGGCCGAAACCTACCTTGTTATTGAAAAACTTCTTTCTATAGCCAAGCGAAGCAACTGCGATGCAGTTCACCCAGGTTATGGATTTCTAGCCGAGAACGCTGATTTTGCCCGTGCCGTTATCAAGGCGGGCCTGACTTGGATCGGACCTTCGCCTGAAGCTATCGAAAAACTCGGCGACAAAGTCTCCGCTCGCCACGTTGC
>CAYVZV010000002.1:2418-12913 GCA_964456485.1 uncultured Rhodoluna sp.
TTGCTATCAAGGCTGCATACGGCGGAGGCGGTCGAGGAATTAAGGTTGCCTACCATGAGTCCGAAGTTGAAGAGCTATTCGAGTCGGCTACCCGAGAAGCCATCGCAGCCTTTGGCCGCGGTGAGTGCTTCGTTGAGAAGTACTTGGAGAAACCTAGACACGTTGAGACTCAGTGCCTGGCTGATTCACACGGCAACGTAGTTGTAGTTTCAACTCGCGACTGCTCGCTACAGCGCAGACACCAGAAACTGGTTGAAGAAGCTCCTGCTCCTTTCCTGACAGATGAGCAGAACAAGAAACTTTATGCTGCCTCAAAAGCCATCTTGAAAGAAGTTGGCTATCTGGGCGCTGGAACCTGTGAGTTCCTAGTCGCTCAGGATGGAACTATTTCGTTCTTGGAAGTAAACACTCGACTGCAAGTTGAGCACCCGGTATCTGAAGAAGTCACGGGCCTTGATTTGGTTCGCGAGCAGTTCCGAATTGCCGAGGGTGGCATTTTGGATTATGGCGACCCAGTAGTTTCTGGTCACAGTTTTGAGTTTCGAATCAACGGCGAAGATCCCGGCCGAAACTTCATGCCGGCTCCAGGTTCGGTTCATGTATTCAAGGCCCCAAGTGGTCCTGGAGTGCGAGTCGACAGTGGCGTTGAATCAGGTGATGTGATTTCTGGAAACTTTGACTCCATGATTGCAAAGTTGATTGTCACTGGTAAGGACCGGACTCAAGCTCTTGAGAGATCACGGCGAGCACTAGCTGAACTTGAAGTCTTAGGTCTGCCAACTGTGATTCCATTCCACCGCAAGATTGTTGACGATCCTGCATTTATTGGTGCAAGTGGAAAATTTGGTGTGTACACCCGCTGGATTGAAACTGAATGGGTAAACGATCTAGAACCTTGGGGTGGCCAAGCTGATCCGCTTGATTTGTCTCCAGATAATAGAAACTCAATCGTTGTTGAAGTTGAAGGTAAGCGAATTGAAGTCAGCATCCCAGAAAGATTGCTGCACACTGGCTCCGGTTCGCCAACTGCGGGACGAGCTCCGAAGCGAAAAGTCTCTGCTCATCATGCATCTGCTGGCGCTTCAGAGTCAGTAATCAAAGCCCCTATGCAGTCCACGGTTGTGAAGCTGGCCGTGGCTGTCGGCGACAAAATCGTTGAAGGAGACCAGGTGCTTGTTTTGGAGGCCATGAAGATGGAGCAGTCCATTACCTCTCCAAGAGATGGCGTAATCAAAGCAATCAAGGTTTCGGTTGGTGACACTGTTCCATCGGGAACGGCGCTGATTGAGTTTGAGGACTAATCCAAGTTCGTATCGTGCAGCGCTCTAGCTGCATCAGCAATTGTTCCGGTAATCGACGGGTAAACCGTATAGGTTGCTGCCAGTTCATCAACGGTTAGGCGATTTTCAACTGCAATCGCGATTGGGTAAATAAGCTCCGAAGCACTTGGTCCAACCACCACACCACCAATAACGGTTCGGGAACCGGTGCTAGCAAAAAGCTTGATGAAGCCATCTTGAATTCCCTGCATCTTGGCGCGAGGGTTAGTGGTCAAGATAATCTTTTGAATCTCGCCCTTTACAAGTCCTTCTTGAATTTCACTCTCCGACCAGCCAACGGATGCAATCTCAGGCGAAGTAAACACGTTTGATGCGATGTTTCGCTTCTGCGTTGGCACGGCAACATCTCCCATGGTGTGGAAAACAGCTGTTCTTCCCTGCATGGATGCAACTGACGCTAACGGATAGAAATCAGTGCAGTCGCCTACTGCGTAGACGTTTGCCCTGGATGTTCTAGCAACCCGGTTTGCAACAATGTGTCCGGATGCCGCAACAGTCACGCCTGCTTGCTCGAGTCCAAGATTTTCAGTGTTTGGAATTGATCCAACTGCCATTAGGGCGTGGCTTCCTTCAATGACCGTTCCATCTTGCAGATAGACCTTTACGCCAGTTCCAGTTGCCTCAACTTTGTCAGCGCGGGTCTTTTTCAAAATGTTCATCCCTCTGCGACGGAAAACATCTTCTAACAGAACAGCTGCGTCGAGATCTTCACCAGGAAGCACAAAGTCACGGCTAGAAACCAAAGTGACTTTTGCGCCAAGGCTTAGGTATGCAGAGGCGAATTCAGCTCCTGTGACTCCAGATCCAACCACGATCATGTGCTCTGGAAGTTGCTTCAAGTTGTAAAGCTGGGTCCAGGTGAGAATTCTTTCGCCATCCGGCTCAGCGCTAGGCAAAGTTCTTGGTCTTGCTCCAACTGCAAGCACGATGGTTTTGGCCTCTAGGCGCTCTGGTGCTTTTCCATCTGACTCAACAATCACCGCATGATTGCCATCGAGCCTGCCGGTTCCGTTTATTATTCGAACGCCGGCTTGAGTTAACGTTTCTGACATCTGTGTGGACTGAGCATTCGCAAGCTCAAGAAGTCTCTTGTTTAGGGATCCAAGGTCAACGGAGACTTCGGCGTTTTTTCCACCGACCTGAATGCCCAATGCAGAAGCGCTTCTGATTTCTTCGGCAGCGGTCGCGGTTGCGATCAAGGTCTTTGAAGGAACGACATCCGTTAGAACCGCAGCACCGCCAACTCCTTGGCGCTCAATGAGGGTGACTTGGGCTCCGAGCTGACGACCAGCTAGGGCGGCCTCGTAGCCACCCGGGCCACCGCCAATAATGACAATGTGATGGGTTGAGTTGTTGGGGTTCACGCTCTAATTGTCCACTATTTCCCGATGCTTGCGTGGAGCTAGACTCAAATCCATGAGTAATCCACTAGAAACTATGGCCAATAGCCCCTTCGAGATAGCCAAGCAGGCAGCGGAGCAAATCCGTGAAGCCACCGGAGTAGAAAAGCACGACATCGCTCTAACTCTCGGTTCTGGCTGGGCAAAAGCTGCTGACCTAATCGGTGAAACAATTGCGACTGTTCCCGCCAAGGACATCATTGGGTTTTCTGCACCTGTTGTAGAAGGGCACGTAGCTTCGATTCGTTCGATCAAGCTTCCTAGCGGAAAGCATGCTCTGGTCCTCGGTGCACGCACTCACTACTACGAAGGCCACGGAGTTCGTCGCGTTGTTCATGGAGTTAGAACTGCAGCTGCAACCGGTGTCAAAGTGATGATTTTGACAAATGGGTGTGGTGGAATCAAGGAAACTTGGAAGCCTGGTACACCGGTTCTAATCAGCGACCACATCAACCTCACAGCAGACAGCCCTCTTGAAGGCGCTACGTTTGTCGACCTAACTGATCTTTACTCCAAGCGACTTCGCGACCTAGCGAGAACAGTTGATGCTTCCCTTGACGAAGGAATCTACGCACAGTTCCGTGGACCTCACTATGAGACCCCCGCTGAGGTTCAGATGGTCAAGCACATGGGTGGTCACCTGGTTGGCATGTCGACAGCACTTGAAGCGATTGCAGCACGCGAAGCAGGAATGGAGATTCTGGGCTTCTCACTCATGACCAACTTGGCCGCTGGAGTTCAAAAGACTCCGCTATCTCATGCGGAGGTTCTTGAAGCTGGACGCGAAGCAGAACCAAGAATTAGTGCACTGTTGGCTTCCATAATCGACAAGATATGAGCTCTCTAGAACTTCTAGTTGCCAAAGCAAAAAGCTGGCAAGCCCAAGACCCGGATCCAGAAACCCGGACGGAGATTGACGCGCTAATTGCCTCTAATGACGAACAGGGCCTAGCCGATCGATTCGGATCGCGACTGGGCTTTGGAACCGCCGGTCTTCGAGGGGAACTCGGGGCTGGACCAAACCGCATGAACCGAGTTCTCGTCGCCCAAGCAGCCGTTGGAATCGCAAGATACCTAAAGGCTAACTTTGATGATCCGAGCTGCGTCATTGGCTTTGACGCTAGAAAAAACTCAGATGTCTTTGCAAAAGACTCTGCTGAGATCTTCGCTGCACTTGGAGTGCGCGCATATTTGTACGACGCACTGGTTGCAACCCCTATGGTTGCCTTTGCAGTTCGCGAGCTTGGTTGTTCTGCTGGAGTAATGGTTACCGCATCGCATAACCCACCGGCTGACAATGGCTACAAAGTCTTTGACCACACCGGCTCACAGATTATTCCTCCGATGGATGCGCTAATTGCCGCTGAGATTGGAAAGTTTGCAGACAATGAATCAGTAAATGATCTAGTCAGATCGAGCGAGTACTCCTCTGTGCCTACCAGTATCTCCACTGATTATCTACAGGGTGTTAGTGCTTTGCTCAATCGTCACTCAGATCGGAAGAACCTGAAGATTGTTTACTCCGCCTTGCATGGTGTTGGTGCAGAGTTTATAGAGAAGATTTTCGACATCTCAGGCATGGATCCTCTAATTCCCGTTGTCTCTCAGCACAAGCCAGATGGCACTTTCCCAACCGTGACTTTCCCAAACCCCGAAGAGCCAGGAGCTATGGATCAGTCCATGGCAACCGCAAAAGCAAACAACGCAGATCTAGTTCTAGCAAATGACCCAGATGCCGATCGACTTTGTGTTGCTTATCGCGATTCTGCTGGCAACTACGTTCAGCTTTCCGGTGATGACCTTGGTTTACTGCTTGCTGAAGAACTTGCTGGACGAGCTTCAAGAGCGGGTATTTCCGGCGCTTTGGCTTGCTCAATTGTTTCCAGTTCGGCGATTGGAAAAGTAGCGGAGCACTACGGTCTCGATTTTTCCCAAACACTCACTGGATTCAAATGGGTGGGACGAGTGCCAAACCTTATCTTTGGATACGAAGAAGCCCTTGGCTACTGTGTTGATTCCAAGCGTGTGAAGGACAAAGACGGACTTTCAGCTGCTCTAGTTGTAGCGGATATAGCAACTACCCTGGCTGCTCAGGGCTACACCATCGGAGATCAGTTAGAAAAACTGAGGCAGCGAGATGGCTACTTTGCCACCGATCAGATCTCATTTCGGGTTAAGGATCTTTCAATCATCGAAAACCTTATGAAGAAACTCCGAGCTGCTCCGATAAACGAGTTGGCTGGGCAAGCTGTTGTATTCACGGATTTTCTTGATGGCTGGGGAACCTATCCAGGCACGGATGCGATTCAGTTGGATCTAGCAGACGGCAGAAGAGTGATTGTTAGACCTTCAGGTACTGAGCCCAAGCTCAAGTGCTACTTGCTGGCGGTTGCTGATAACAAAGACAAATCCCAGGCCATGCTCTTGGAACTAAAGAGTGCAATGCAGAAGGTTCTGGACTAAGCCTTCGGGTTTTTTATAAACGCTTTCACGCTTTCTGGAACGCTCAAAGCTTTTGATTCGTCATCTCCTGGAATTGCCTCGTCGGCTACCACTCGAATAGGGATTACACCTGACCAAACGCCAGTGCCAGAGCCTTCGCCGTCTTCAGGCATTCCTGTGCGAACCTTCACCGAGGCTTCCTCAAGTGATAGCGAAAGAAGGGTTGTCGCCGCAAGTTCTTTGGCTGTTGATGTTCTTACCTCGCTAACGCGACCAGGAAGCAAGCCATCGCTGACTTTTTCAAGCAGAGCGTTCTTTTCGGGACCAGTGATTTCTTCAGCTTGACCCAGAATCACCACTGAGCGATAGTTCATGCTCGAATCATAAGTAGTTCGGGCAACCACCATGCCATCAAGTTTGGTGACAGTGACGCAGGTTGGAATTCCCTTGGCAAGTTCTCTCATGAACCTAGCGCCGGAAGAACCATGAATGAGGATTCGATCGCCGTCTCTTACAAAACCATACGGAAGCACAAACGGTTGCCCGTTCTCGACGTATCCAACGTGGCAAAGAATTGTTGAGTCGAGAATTTCATACATCTGATCGCGGTCCTCGACGGAGCGCTTCTTCAGACGATTGATGGCCGTTCTCTCAGTATGGCCTGGGTTAGGTAAAGACATGGCTAGAGCCTATAGCTTCTAAAGCAACGCCTTTGAGAGCTTGGTAGTTAGCTCTTCAAGATCGAAGAAGTGGTCGATAGAAATAATCTCGGCGTTCAGGCCCTTCAGGGACTCAACAAGTTCAGGGGTGGTTAGAACAATTTGGGCATCAAAGGCAGCGCCTCTTGCGGTTGCCATGTCGGCTGCCTCAACAGTAGCTTCAACGCCAATCATCTTGAGAACTTTCTCAGCGTTTATCTTCAGCAGCACGGAAGTGCCGATACCCATCCCGCAAACCGCAATAATCTTCACTTAGCTATTGTGCCAACAACTTAGGCAAGAAGTGCCCGGATTTGCGCGGAGTCGGAAGAAGTTAGCAACAAGTTCACACTCGTCTGATCTGAGAGAAACTCTGCAAGTGCAGCCATCAATTCGATGTGGGACTCGTGATCGGTCGCCGCAAGACCAAAAACTAGCTGGACTGGGTCGTTTTGCGAATGTTGAAACTCAACAGGACTCTCTAGCACTAGCAAGCTCAGCCCTGTCTCTAAAACTTCATCGCTTGGCTTACCGTGAGCCAGCGCAATTCCTGGGGCAATCACAATGTAAGGACCGAACTTCTCCACAGCTTCAAGCATCGAGCTGACATACGACTTTGCGGCTTTTCCGCTTGCAACTAGTAGTTCTCCAGCTAATTCGATAGCGGCGCTGCGACTATCGACCGAGCCTTTGATGAGGATTGAGCCCTCACCAAATGCGTCAGCCAGTAGGCCCATTAGGCGTTAGCGAAGCCGTCGCTAATCATGTCGATTAGCTCTTCGCGATCATCAAGCGCCTGGAAGCTAGCTTCTGCAGCGTTTAGCTGGAACTGCTCAAGATCAGCAAGGCTGTATCCAAAGTTAGACATCAATAGCTCAAGCTCACGAGTAAGTGATGTTCTAGACATTAAGCGGTTATCGGTGTTGACAGTCACCTTGAAACCTAGACCGTAAAGTATGTCGAACGGGTGATCAGAGAACTGATCGCCAAGCATCGAAATAGCGCCCGTTTGCAAGTTTGAAGAAGGAGAAAGCTCAAGAGCAATCTGGCGATCGTGCACCCACTCAGCAACCTCACCCAATACAACTAGGTCAGTATCACCCTCGGTGCGGGAGAACATGACATCCTCAATGATGCGAACTCCGTGACCGATTCGAAGAGCGCGGCCTGAAATGATCGCGTCTCTGATGCTGTCAACACCATCACCCTCGCCGGCGTGCACTGTCACTGGGAAAAAATGCTCGGCCAAGTAGTCAAACGCTGCCTTGTGTCTAACTGGCATGAATCCCTTTTCTGCACCAGCGATGTCGAATCCAACGACACCGTTCTCGCGATGACGAACAGCAAGTTCAGCAATCTCCATGCCGCGGTCAGCGTGACGCATTGCTGTCACCAACTGGCCGGTGCGGATGAATCCACCCTTTGACTCAACTTCAGACATACCCTGCTCGAGTCCGTCCTGGACTGCCTCGACGGTCTCGTCCAATGAAAGTCCTGAGCGAAGATGCTGCTCCGGAGCCCAACGGATTTCTCCATAGATAACTCCGTCATCGTGAAGATCTAGAACAAATTCCTTGGCTACTCGAGCAAGGCCTTCTTTAGTCTGCATAACAGCAGTGGTGTGATCAAAAGTTTCTAAGTACCTCTCTAAAGAGCCCGAGTCAGCGGCACTAAAGAACCAGTCGCCAAGCTCTTTGGCATCGGTTGCTGGAAGCTTGTGCCCAATTGAATCGGCTAGCTCAATAATGGTCTGCGGCCTAAGGCCTCCATCAAGGTGATCGTGCAAAGAAATTTTCGGCAACGCTTTGATTTTTGAGTCCATTAGTTTTTTGTTCCTTTTGAGAAATTAGCTGATACGGTCCAGAATCAGCTTTCTAGCAACCACTGCTTGAGCCTCAATGCTATAAGCATTCTCGATTGTCTCGGCTGCGCGCTGGAAGCGAGCCGGCTCATCGGTATGTAGCGTGTAGAGCGGATCTCCAGCTTTTACGGTATCTCCAAGCTGTGCGTGAAGAGTCACACCTGCGCCGAACTGAATTGGGTCTTCTTTTCTAGCTCTTCCAGCACCTAATCTCCAAGAAGCAAGCCCTACGGCAAGAGCGTCTAGCTTGGTGATCACGCCATCAGAGGTTGCTTTGATTGTTTGTGATTCTGCTGCAACTGGAAGTTTGGCGTCTGGGTCTCCGCCTTGAGCGCTGATCATCGCTCGCCATTTGTCCATGGCGCGACCATCCTTTAGTGCGCCAGCGACATCGGCATCTGGCTTACCCGCCAGAGTTAGCATCTCAGTTGCAAGAGCAATCGTGATTTCAACAACATCTGCTGGACCACCACCTGCCAAAACCTCTACGGATTCTTCAACCTCCAGAGCGTTTCCAACCTTGAGCCCAAGCGGGGTAGACATATCTGTAAGCAGTGCAGAGGTCTTCACTCCTGCATCCTTGCCAAGCTGAACCAATACCTCGGCTAGCTCGCGCGCTTTGGAGAGCTCCTTCATGAATGCGCCTGAGCCAACCTTCACATCAAGAACTAGAGAGCCAGTTCCTTCGGCAATTTTCTTGCTCATGATTGAACTTGCGATCAGTGGGATTGCTTCAACTGTTCCAGTGACGTCTCGGAGTGCGTAGAGCTTTTTATCCGCTGGAGCAAGGCCAGAGCCTGCAGCACAAATAACCGCACCAACTTGTTCAAGCTGTTTCTTCATCTCTTCATTCGACAAACTTGCTCGCCAACCTGGAATTGATTCGAGTTTGTCTAGAGTTCCTCCAGTGTGCCCAAGTCCACGACCAGATAACTGAGGAACTGCAACCCCGAACACGGCAACAAGCGGAGCGAGGGGAAGTGTGATTTTGTCTCCGACTCCACCGGTTGAGTGCTTATCGGCTGTTGGTACGCCAAGAGATTCGAAGTTCAGGGTCTCCCCTGAAGCGATCATGGCTAGGGTGAGATCTTTGATTTCACGGCGGTTCATACCGTTGAGCAGAATGGCCATTGCCATAGCTGACATTTGCTCGTCCGCTACTTTGCCGGAGGTGTAGCTCTCAATCAGCCAATCGATGGCTTCTTTTGACAGCTCCTGTTGGCTGCGCTTGGCGATGATTAGATCGACTGCGTCGAAGCTACTCACGAACGTTCGTCCAGTTCGCGGGGTCCAAAGGCATCAGGCAGAACTTCTTCAATGGTTTTGATGCCTGAGATAGTTTCAAGCAACATGCCAGGAGCAGAGTGTTCGAATAGGAGCTGGCGGCATCTGCCGCAAGGCATGAGGATGTTCTCGTGCTTGTCGACGCAGTAGAAAGCAACTAGCTTGCCGGGGCCTGTGCGGAACAGGTCAGAAACGAGAGAGCACTCCGCACAAAGAGTCACTCCGTAAGAAGCGTTCTCGATGTTGCAGCCCGAAACAATTCGCCCATCATCTGTAAGGGCAGCAGCTCCAACGGGAAATTTGGAATAAGGAACATAGGCCTTATTCATTGCATTTATCGCCTCTTGCTTTAGCAAGTTCCAGTCGATACTCATCATTAGCCCTTCACATAAGGAATGCCGTCGGCGGCTGGTGGCCTAGAGCGACCTACGAAACCTACCACGGCAATAATTGTCACGATGTAAGGAACCATTGTGATGAAGTTTGTTGGGATACCAGGACTTACCTGGTTGGCCCAAACCCTCAAAATAATCGAGAAGCCAAACAGCAGCGCTGCTGCTGTTGCGTAACCTGGGTGCCAGCGCCCCAAGATAACAACGGCAAGGGCGATAAATCCAAGTCCGCCTGACATCTCTCGTCCGAATGATCCAGAGCTTCCGATCGTTAGCGCAGCTCCACCTAGACCTGCAAGAAGTCCGCCAAGAGTCACCCACCAAAAACGAGTGCGGCCAACGTTGATACCGACTGTGTCAGCAGCAAGTGGATTTTCTCCAACTGCGCGGGCTCGGAGGCCTAGCTTGGTTTTGAATAGTACAAACCACAAGATGATGACGATCGCGATTGCCAACCATACTGTGATTCGGTTCTGGAATAACACTGGACCAATTACAGGAATGTCTCCAAGAATCGGGATGTGAATGATTGGAAGAGTGCCAGGGCTGTTAGTTGCCGACTCGTCCTCGGTAACCCACTGCTGGTAGAGGAAGTTTGTAATTCCAATTGCCAAAACGTTTAGAACAACACCGACGATGATTTGCTGGGCCAAAAAGCGAATCGCAAATACGGCCAGCACGGCTGAGAACAGCGCAGCGGTGATCATGGCTGAGATAATTCCTAGAACCTGGTTGCCTGTCAAAGTACTCACAACCGAAGCCATGAATGCACCAGTGAGCAGCTGTCCTTCGATGGCGATGTTGACAACACCGACTCGCTCGCTCATAACTCCAGCCATAGCTCCCAACATGATTGGCACTGCTAGAACTAAAGCAGATCCGAGAATGAATGCCACCGGAACCACTGCTCCGCCAGCCAGCCAGCCCAGAAGCGCGACCAGCGCAATAGCGCCAAATGCCAGGGAGAACCAGATGGAGGAACGAACGTTGCGAAAAACTTGGTAGGCAACGAAGGCTGCAATGGCAAGAAGCAAAACACCTGATGCGGTGCCAAGCAGATTCGATGCGATGTCAATGT
>CAYVZV010000002.1:13013-54751 GCA_964456485.1 uncultured Rhodoluna sp.
GCAAGAAGCAAAACACCTGATGCGGTGCCAAGCAGATTCGATGCGATGTCAATGTTCGGTAGCTGAACGGCTTCTCGTACCCCGGTGAGCTCAAAAGAAACTGTTTCAGGCTTTCCGAGAATGCCAAAGAAAACCAGAACAACCAGTCCGAGTGAACCCATAACTGCTGGGGTTTTCCAGGACTCGCGCACTTCCTTTTTGATATCTGCGCTCATCATTTGCCCCCTCGACTAAATAGTTTGGACTTCAGAGCACTCAGCATGCTTGTGGTTTGTGGTGGTGGAAGTCTAAAGATTGCTCGGATTAATGGAGGAGCTGCAATAAACAAAACAATGGCTCCTTGAACAATTCCAAGTACGTCAGGAGAAATTCCTACAATCTGAATGGCTGATGAACCTGCCTTAAAGGCCCCGAAAAGCAATCCGGCTAACAACACCCCTGATGCGGAAGATCCACCCAGCAAGGCAACGGTGATTGCATCGAATCCAATTCCAGCATGGCTAGTAGGTGTGACACCACCGGTGGAAGAAAGCGCCTGATTAGCAGCAGCGATGCCAACGAAAGCTGCGGAAAGTCCAAGGGCAAGAATGTATGTTCTCTCAACGTTGATTCCAGCAGTCTTAGCTGCCGATGGATTGAATCCAACCGCCCTGAGCCTGAAACCAATTGTTGATCGCTCCATTAGCCACCAGTAAACAACTACGGCGACAATTGCAAGAACAAACCCAAGGTTTAGTGCGTAGGCCTCACCGAGAAGGTAGGGAAGACGTGCAGTTTCAAAGGCTGGATCGGACTTTGTGTAGCCGCCCGCTGTTGCTCCCTGCAGTAGAGCGTTGTCTGTAAGCAGGAAGTTGAAGAAGGACACGATTATGTAGTTGAGCATGATCGTTGTGATTACTTCGTTGGCACCGGTTCGGGCTTTCAAGAACCCGACGAATGCACCAACTAGGGCAGCTCCAACAATCGCTGCAACAATTGCTACAACAAAGTGGATTACAGGTGGAAGCTCCATGCGGGTTGCAACAAAGGTTGCCCAGATCAGACCGGAAACTAGCTGTCCAGTTCCACCGATGTTGAATAGCCCCACCCTGAAGCCAAGACCAATTCCAAGACCTGCGGCGATTAGTGGCCCCGCTAGTCGAAGTGTTTCTGTGAAGGGCCTGATTGCACCTTCGAATGTCGCAGCATTTGGGTTGTAAATCGAACCCTGAATCAAAGCGCCGTAGCCCGCGCTCACCACGTCCCCGGCGGCTCGGAAGCTGGCAAGCGGATCGGCAAAAAAGTATCCAAAGCTTTGTAGAAATTCTCTATTGGAGATAATCATGAAAAACGCACCAACGGCAAAACCAAGAATCACCGAAACAATTGTCCTGGTGACTCCCCCCGACAAGATTTCCTTGAACGCTGCGTTCCAGTCGATTGGCTCTTTGCTTACAGACTTACTCATGCTGCAACCCCCGCCATCATCTGACCCAGTTTCGCGCGATCAGTTTTGGTATCAACGATGCCGACAATGCGACCGCGATACATAACGGCTATGCGGTCAGCCAAAGCTAAAACTTCATCCAGCTCGGTGGAAATCAAAAGCACGGCTTTGCCTGCATTTCGCTCCTCGACCAAACGCTCATGGATGAATTCGATAGATCCAACGTCAACGCCACGAGTTGGCTGTGAAACTATCAACAAGTCCACTTCTCTTGAAAGCTCTCTGGCCAAAACAACTTTCTGCTGATTGCCTCCGGAAAGTTTTCCTGCCGGAGTAAGCGAAGAAGTAGCTCTAACGTCAAACTCCTTAACTCTTTCTTCAGCCAGTCGAGCTCTTGTTCCAAAAGCAATTCCTAGTCCCTTGGCATAAGGCTTTGTAAAGGAGCCGTTTAGCATCAAGTTCTCGGCGATTGAAAACTCAGAAACTAGTCCATTTTTCTGGCGGTCTTCAGGAACGTAACCCACACCCTTTTCAAGAATGCTTCTAACTGACTTTCCTCGAACGCTCGCACCAGAAATAGAGATGTCGCCGTCGTTTGAGTGGATAGCACGAAGTCCCAAGATTGCTTCGGCAAGTTCAGTTTGGCCATTTCCTTGAACGCCTGCGATCGCAAGAATTTCTCCGGCCCTTACTTCAAAACTCACGTGATCTACTGCGCGGTGCTCGCGATCATCCAAAACTGAAAGGTCGTCCACTTTCAAAACAACCTTGCCAGGGGTGGCCGCTTTCTTCTCAACGGTCAATCCAACATCTCGGCCTACCATCATGCTCGCAAGCTCGGTTGTTTCAGCAGATGGCTTAGCTTCGCCAACAACTCTTCCCTGGCGAATAACAGTGATTTTGTCCGCAACAGCTTTGACTTCTCGAAGCTTGTGGGTAATGAAAACAATCGAAGTTCCTGACTTTGCAAGTCCACGCATGATCTCCATAAGCTCGTCAGTTTCCTGTGGAGTAAGTACGGCAGTTGGCTCATCAAGAACCAACACCTTTGCATCTCTTGCCAAGGACTTGATGATCTCCACGCGCTGCTGAACACCCACCGGAAGATCTTCAACCAGTGCGTCAGGGTCAACATCAAATCCAAATCGATCTGAGATTTTGCGAACTAAAGCTCTTGCTGCATCTAGGTCCAATACTCCGCCGCGCTTGGTGGGTTCGTGCCCCAGGGCGACGTTCTCTGCAACGGTAAAAACTGGAATCAACATGAAGTGTTGATGGACCATTCCAATACCGGCCGCCATAGCATCGCCAGGACCTTGGAATTCGACAGGTTTGCCATCTAGAAGAATCTGACCAGCGTCTGCTTTGTAGAGACCATAAAGCACGTTCATCAGAGTTGATTTGCCGGCACCGTTTTCGCCAAGCAAGCTGTGGATTTCACCGGACTCGACAACTAGGTCAATCGCGTCGTTAGCTACTAGGGTTCCAAACCGCTTGGTGATTCCCTTTAGCTCGAGTTTCATACAGCACTCCTATGTGCACATTGTTTTGGTCAGGCAATATTGTCTCATAAAAAAAATGAAGACCGGATGCCCCAATCGGAGCATCCGGTCTTCAGTGGTGATTTAGCTACTAGCCCTTTGGCTTGTAGGTGCCATCAATGATTCCAGCCTCAAGCTCGGCTAGCCTTGCAGCCAGTCCTGAGCTCATCTTGGATTCGAATGCGGCAAACGGTGAGATTGCAACACCCTTGTTAGCAAGAGTTCCAACGTATGGAGTTGCATCGAATGCAGCACCATCAACTAGGCCCTTGATTACATCGAATGTAGCTACAGACATTCTCTTCTCGATTGAGGTAAGAACGTAGTTTGCTAGATCTGGGTTTCCAGCTGCGATGTCAACGTCAACACCAAGCATTACTGCATCTGGGTTTAGCTCGTCGATTGCAGACTGAACAGAGGTGAACTGGTTTCCACCAACAGGAAGGATAACGTCAGCACCTGCCTGGATCTGAGTCTTAGCAATTGCTAGACCTTCTGGGTTGTTTGGAGCAAATCCACCCATGAAGTCTCCACCGTCTGGGTTAGCTGGGTCCCAGCCAAGAACGGTGACTTCAGCGTCGTTGTCCATGCCCCACTGCATTGCACCGAAGTAGAAACCGGTCATGAAGTCAGTAACTGATGGGAAAGGAAGTCCTCCGAAGGTACCTAGAGTCTTTGAAGTTGAGTAGTCAGCAGACGCGTAACCTGCTAGGAAACCTGCCTCAGCAGTTTCGAATAGCAATGGCTTTACGTTGGTGCTCTCAGAAGCTGAGTCAACTAGAGCAAAGTTAAGCTCTGGGTTCTCTGCTGAAATCTTGGTGATTGCATCGCCAAGTGCGAAACCAACACCGATGATTAGGTCACAGCCAGCGTCAACGCTTGCCTGTAGGTTTGGCTCGAAGTCCTCTGGAGTTGCAGACTCTAGTGCGTTAATCTGAACGCCTAGTTCTGACTCAGCCTGCTTCAAACCGGTGTAAACAGCTTCGTTGAAGGACTTGTCGTTCCAGTTTCCTTCGTCAGAAACTGCACAAGCTAGAAAATCAATTGGCTCTGCAGTTGTTTCTTCTGGTGCAGCTGCGCAACCAGAAAGTACTAGCGCTGAAACAGCAGCTAGTGAAAGTGCCTTTGCAGCACTTGAACGTGAAATTAGCTTCACTTAGGTTCCTCCTATTAGACGCCAGAAATGTCTTTCACCGCTGGCTTGTATGACTAAAGGGTATCCGACACGCGGGGTCAAAACCCCCGCAACGCCCAAGCGTTTACCAATTCGAGATGAAATCGATACAAAACCCCTACGGGCTACAAAATCTCGTCGTGACCGGTTGCCTTTAAAGAGTCAACCAAAGCTTTAACCTTTTGGGCGTTCTCTTTGTTCGTGACCAGAAGTGCATCGGGGGTATCCACGATGATCACATCCTCAAGGCCGATCACCGCAATCATCCGTTTGGTATCGCTAACCAAAATTCCACTCGAAGAATCCGAGAGCACCCTGGCAGAACCCAAAACCGCCAGGTTGTTCTTTCGACCCTGAGACTGCAGTTCAGCGATAGCTGCAAAATCACCAACATCGTGCCAGCTGAATTTACCCGGCACCACTGCAACTAACCCTGCCTCGGCAGCAGGCTCTGCGATTGAGTAGTCAATCGCTACCTTCTTTAGGGTTGGCCACACCTTCTTTACGGTGGCTGCTCGTTTGTCAGTGTCCCAAGCTGCCGCCAGTTCTAGAATCCCAGCGTGGAGTTCTGGCTCTGACTTGGCAAGCTGGCGAAGTAGTAAGGAAGCCGGTGCGATGAACATTCCGGCGTTCCAGAGATACTTACCGGACTCGACATACTTCTTAGCTCGGTCAAGCTTTGGCTTCTCAACAAACTTTTCAACGGCTAGAGCTGAAGGCGCTCCAGGCACATCAATAGCTTCGCCAGTTTTGATGTATCCAAAACCAACCGAGGCCTCGGTTGGTTGGATACCTATTACTACGATTCGATCGGTGGCGGCGATTTCGATACCTTCGGCAACAGCGGCCCGAAAGGCAGCGCTGTCTTGAATGACGTGATCTGCTGCGAATGAACCGATAATCACATCGGGCTCTCGCCTTGCCAAGATGGCTGCGGCGAGCGCAATGGCAGCCGTGGAATCCTTCGGGCTGTCCTCAATAACCAGGTTTGATAGCGAAAGCTTAGGTAGTTGGGCCTTCACGGCTTCTTCGTGAGCCAAACCAGTGACGATCATGGTGCGAGCCTCGGAAGTAATAGGTGTAATGCGATCCCAGGTGTCTTGCAACAGGGTCTGTCCGGAACCGGTCAGGTCATGCAAAAACTTCGGAGCCGAGGCTCGAGACAGTGGCCAAAGCCTGCTTCCAACGCCCCCGGCAGGGATGATTGCGTGAAAGCGGTCAAGTGGTTTTCTGGGATTATTCATGACAGTAAAAACCCTAGCCCACCCTAGGAACTTGAGCGAGGGCCCAATATTTGGGGGTTAGACTTTTATTCAAAGCGAATTCGTTCCCGAGGAGGGTTGCGTGCCATCACTGCCAGCAGGGACTCTATACCGCGGAAAAGTCGGTATGTGGTCCTGGGTTTTACACCGAATTACCGGTGTTGCCATCTTTTTCTTCCTGCTAGTTCACGTGCTTGACACTGCTTTAGTGCGAGTGAGCCCTGCCGCCTACAACGTTGTCATCGCAACCTACAAGACACCTCTTATTGGGTTGGCTGAGCTGGGTCTTGTGGCGGCTATTTTGTACCACGGCCTAAATGGCCTTCGAATCACTTTGATTGATTTTTGGAGCAAGGGTGCCAAGTACCAGAACCAGATGTTCTGGGTCGTCATGGCAATCACCATCGTGCTCTTTGTAGCTTTTGCCCCCCGTCACCTTATGAACGTCTTTAGCTAGGAGGAGAAGAAAATGTCAGTAACTATTGAAGTTCCAAACTCCCCTAGATCCCGCAAGGCCGCAAACTGGGAAAAGTATGGCTGGGTGTACATGCGTATTTCCGGACCGCTGCTGGTTGTTCTTATCTTTGTTCATTTGATCTCGAACCTTGTTGTGCCAGACGGCGGAATCAAGGCAATTGACTTTGCATTCGTAGCAGGTAAGTGGGCCGCTCCGTTCTGGCAGTGGTGGGATCTTGCGATGCTTTGGCTTGCCATGCTTCACGGCACCAACGGTATGAGAACCGTGATCAACGACTACACCGAGCACGAAGGTGTTCGCAAAACTCTAGTGTTTTCACTCTGGGGAGTTTGCTCTGCACTAATTGTTCTTGGAACTTTGGTCATCTTTACTTTTGACCCATGCCCAGCCGGATCTCCAGTAGATCTATTGCCATCATTTTGTCCAGCAGTAACCCAGTAAGGGAAAATCAATTGCCTCTAAACGAGCACGGAACTAACACTCACTACCACCAGCACGACATCGTAATTGTTGGCGCCGGTGGCGCAGGTATGCGAGCCGCTATTGAAGCTGGACCCCATCTAAAAACTGCAGTGATCTCTAAGCTGTTCCCTACTCGCTCTCACACCGGAGCTGCCCAGGGTGGAATGGCAGCCGCACTTGCAAACGTTGAAGAAGACAGCTGGGAATGGCACACCTTCGACACCGTTAAAGGTGGCGACTACTTAGTTGACCAGGATGCCGCAGAAATTCTTGCCAAAGAATCAGTTCAGGCAGTAATCGACCTTGAAAACATGGGATTGCCATTTAACAGAACTCCAGACGGCAAGATCGACCAGCGCCGCTTTGGTGGTCACACCAGAGATCACGGTAAGGCACCGGTACGACGCTCTTGCTACGCAGCCGACCGCACCGGCCACATGATTTTGCAGACCCTGTACCAAACCTGCGTGAAGCTAGGCATTGAATTCTTCAACGAGTTCTACGTTCTAGATCTAGTGATGACTGAGTACAACGGTGAACAGCGCCCATCCGCCGTAGTTGCTTTTGAACTAGCTACTGGAGATATTCACGTATTCCAGGGCAAGTCGATCGTGTTTGCAACCGGTGGCTTTGGAAAGATCTACAAGACCACCTCTAACGCACACACCCTAACTGGCGATGGCGTTGGCATCATATGGCGTAAGGGCTTGCCACTAGAGGACATGGAGTTCTACCAGTTCCACCCAACCGGCCTTGCAGGTCTTGGCATTTTGCTTTCTGAAGCTGCTCGAGGTGAGGGAGGAATCCTTCGCAACGCATCGGGTGAAAGGTTCATGGAGCGCTACGCGCCAACCATTAAGGACCTTGCTCCTCGAGACATGGTTGCTCGTGCGATGGCGAACGAAGTTCGCGAGGGAAGAGGTGCGGGACCTAACAAGGACTACGTACTTCTTGATCTAACTCACTTACCTCCTGAGGTAATCGACGCAAAGCTTCCAGACATCACCGAGTTTGCAAGAACTTATCTGGGTGTTGAGCCTTACACCGAACCAGTTCCGGTTTTCCCAACTGCTCACTACGCAATGGGTGGAATTCCTACCAACATCAAGACTGAGGTTCTTTCCGACAACGACACCGTTGTTCGAGGACTATTTGCTGCTGGTGAGTGTGCATGTGTTTCAGTGCACGGTGCCAACCGTCTTGGAACCAACTCGCTTCTTGACATTAACGTGTTCGGTAAGCGTGCAGGAATCTACGCAGTTGAGTATGCACGCGAGGCTGACTTTGTTCCAGTTCCAGAAAACGCCATCAGTGAAGTTGAGAAAATGCTGGCTATTGCCCGCAACTCAACTGGAACCGAGAAGGTCGCAGTACTTCGCAAAGAACTGCAGGACACCATGGACAAAAACGCCCAGGTTTACCGCACCGAGGAGTCTCTAAACGAGGCACTGGATAAGATCGCGGAGCTTCGCACCCGCTACCAGAACATTCAGGTTCAGGACCGCGGAAAGCGTTTCAACACTGACCTACTAGAGGCAATTGAGCTTGGATTCCTGTTCGATCTATCTGAAGTTTTGGTTATGACTGCTCGCGAGAGAAGAGAATCTCGTGGCGGTCACTTCCGTGAGGATTACGAAACCAGAAACGACGAGCAATTCATGGTTCACTCCATGGCTTACAAGCTAGACAAGACTCCAGCTAAGCCTGGAGATGACATCCGCGTGGACTGGAAGCCAGTCACCGTAACCAACTACCCAGCAATGGAGCGTAAGTACTAATGGTTGATCAGATCAAGGAAATTGCCGAAGTTCCTAGCTTCACCGTCACACTAATGGTTCGTCGCTACGACCCAGAGGTAAGCGAAGAAGTTAAGTGGGTTGACTACGACGTCACCGTTTACGGAACTGACCGCGTTCTAGATGCACTTCACAAGATCAAGTGGGAAATTGATGGATCTCTTACCTTCCGCAGATCTTGTGCCCACGGTGTTTGTGGTTCAGATGCAATGCGAATCAACGGTAGAAACCGCCTTGCTTGCAAGACCCTGATCAAGGATCTAGACATTACTCAGCCAATCTACGTTGAGCCAATCAAGGGTCTTCCTGTTGAGAAGGACCTCGTTGTTAACATGGAGCCTTTCTACAAGGCCTACCGCGACATCAACCCATTCCTGGTTGCAAGCGACAAGCCAGAGAAAGAGCGTCTTCAGTCACCTGAAGATCGCGCACGTTTTGATGACACCACCAAGTGCATCTTGTGTGCAGCTTGCACCACCAGCTGCCCAGTGTTCTGGACTGACGGACAGTACTTCGGTCCAGCAGCAATTGTTAACGCGCACCGCTTTATCTTCGACTCTCGTGATGAGGGTGCTGAGGTAAGACTTGACATCCTGAACGATAAAGAAGGTGTGTGGCGTTGCCGCACCACCTTCAACTGCACCGAGGCTTGCCCTCGTGGGATCCAGGTCACAAAGGCAATTGCTGAAGTGAAGCAGGCAATCCTTAAGGGTCGCGCCTAATGATCAGCCGCCGCGGAGTCATCGCCTCGGCAGTTGGCGTTTCTGCCGTTGCAGCACTTAGTGCTTGCTCTCCTGAAGTATCCAACCTCACCAGCACACCTGAGCCTGAGGCTCCGTCAACTGCAGAGCCGGTTGCAGTTGCCAAAACTTCTGAAATTCCAATTGGCTCCGGAAAGAAGTTCGTTGTTGAAGGAGTTCCAATTCTTGTCACTCAGCCACGTGCTGGAGAATTCCGAGGCTTTAGTGCCGTTTGCACTCACGCTGGATTTGTGATGACAAACGTGGCGAATTCTGAAATCAAGTGCGACAACCACGGTGCGCTTTACAGTGCTGATGATGGATCAGTTCTGTCAGGCCCCGCACCGAGAGCGCTGGGTAAGGTCACCGTGACAGTTGAAGGTGACGACGTCCTGGTGAGCTTTTAGTGCCGGCTAAATCCGGTATTGAAATTGCCTCAATTAATGTAAACGGTGTTCGTGCCGCATTTCGAAACGGCATGGGCGATTGGCTAAAAACTTCTTCGTCTCAGATTCTCGCGCTCCAAGAAGTTCGTGCCAGCTACGAAGACTTGGCGCAGCAATTTGAGGAAAACGGTGGTCTTGCAGAATCTGGAGGCAAGTGGCACATCCTTCACGACGAAGCAACCGCCAAAGGTCGTGCTGGTGTTGCACTGGTAAGCACAATTCCATTTGTTTCCTCGAGCGTGAAACTTGGAGCGAATGAGTTTGACTCGGCAGGTCGCTGGCTAGAGGGAACTTACCAAGTTGGAGGTAAGAAGCTAACGGTTGTGAGCACTTATGTTCACGCCGGAGAAGCTGACTCCCCGAAACAAGTTGAGAAGTATAAGTTTCTAGACGCGATGCAATCACGTATGGCAAAACTTCAAAAGTCTGAGGACTATGCGGTAGTTGTCGGGGATCTAAACGTCGGTCACACCGAACTTGATATCAAAAACTGGAAAGGAAATCTGAAGAATGCTGGTTTCCTTCCGGAGGAGCGGGCCTACTTCGACACCATCTTGAACAAGCACGGCTGGGTAGATGTGGGAAGAGCAGCGCATCCGGATGTGCCAGGCCCATACACCTGGTGGTCCTTTAGGGGCCAAGCTTTTGATACCGACACCGGCTGGCGAATTGATTACCACCTGGCCACTCCCAAGCTGGCTGCAGTTTCAAAAAACTACACAGTCCATCGAGCAAAAAGCTATGACTCGCGTTGGAGCGACCATTCTCCAGTGACTGTGGTTTACGCTATCTAGGGTGAGCACACAAAAGCCCAATCTTCTAAGCGGAATGCAGCCTTCGGCTGATTCGCTGCATCTTGGCAACTACCTCGGCGCATTGACCAATTGGGTAAAGATGCAAGATGATTTCAACGCCTTTTACATGATTGTTGATCTTCATGCCATCACAGTCCCCCAAGATCCAAAGCAGCTACGTGACAACACCAGAAGAACTGCGGCTCAGTATCTCGCTGCTGGAATTGATCCGGAAAAGTCAGCTCTGTTTGTTCAGTCTCAGGTTCCAGCTCACGCTCAGTTGGCCTGGGTAATGAACTGCATCACGGGTTTTGGCGAAGCGTCTCGCATGACTCAGTTCAAGGACAAGTCACAAAAAGCAGGTTCTGACAGCGCCTCCGTTGGCTTGTTTACATACCCAATTCTTCAAGCAGCAGATATTTTGCTTTATCAGCCGAAAGTAGTTCCAGTCGGCGAAGACCAGAGACAACATCTTGAGCTAACCAGAGATTTAGCTGAAAGATTCAATTCCAGATTTGGAAAAACCTTCACGGTACCCGAGGCACACATTCTCAAAGAAACTGCCAAGATTTATGACCTTCAAAATCCTGAAGCCAAGATGTCTAAATCAAATGAGCCCAAAGGCACCATCAACATCATGGACGACTCGGCAACTACTCTTAAGAAGATCAAGGGTGCCGTCACTGACCTGGGCAACGAGATTCGATTTGATGTCGAATCAAAGCCTGGGGTTTCCAACTTGCTTGGAATTTACTCAGCCGTTTCTGGCAAACCAATAAAGCAGCTAGAAGCAGAACTTGCCGGCAAAGGCTATGGGGATCTCAAGACCGAAGTTGCCGAAGCGGTGCTGGCAGTTATTGAGCCAATTCGCGACCGTGCCAATCAGCTGCTTTCCGACCCAGCCGAGCTGGATCGACTTCTGGGCCTTGGTGCGGACCGTGCCAACGCCCAAGCGGAGCAAACTTTGGCTGATGTTTACGACAAAATCGGCTTTATTCCTAGGAAATAACTGGGAGCCTGGGAAATAATCGGGCACCCATTCTGGTTTTCTGTAAGGATAGAAACGCAACAACGTTCTTCGGGGTCAGTGAAAATCTGAGCCGGCGGTATAGCCCGCGACCCGAATCAAGTGTCCTAGATGCTTTTTTCGGTTGATTTGGTGAAATTCCAGAGCCGACGGTTAAAGTCCGGATGGGAGAAGAACCACAGGGCTAGTCCTTGGCATTTTTTGCCAACTGGGTTAGCCCTAGCTCCCGTTAGCTGTGCCCCGTAAGTTCGTCAACCGAACTAACTAGATGGGGCACTTTGTCAAAGGTCAGCATTGAAGACGCGATGATTCGCGCGCTTGAGCTTGCCCTAAACGGACCAGCCAAGGGAGTAAACCCGCAGGTCGGTGCTGTGATTTTGGATTCCAACGGTCAAGTACTTGGCGAGGGATTCCACAGAGGATCCGGAACACCGCACGCCGAAGTAGTAGCACTTAGCGCTGCCCTTTCCGGTTCAGAAAAACTTCCAGCTGGATCAGTTGCGGTTGTAACTCTCGAGCCTTGCAATCACACTGGCAAAACTGGTCCATGCGCCAGGGCTCTGATCGAAGCTGGTGTTTCGAAAGTTGTCTTTGCTTCCAGTGACCCAGGTGAGAATTCAAGCGGCGGAGCAAACACTCTGCGCTCTGCTGGGATTGAAGTTGAAGCTGGGCTGTTCTCTGACAAAGCCGATCAGCAAATGCGCGTGTGGCTTACCGCAACTAAAAACCAGAGACCATTTGTGACTCTGAAATGGGCAAGCAGTGTTGATGGCAGAGCAGCTGCTGAAGATGGAAGCAGCAAGTGGATTAGTGGAGCTGAATCAAGAGCAGATGCCCATCGCAGAAGATCAGAAGTTGACGCAATCTTGGTTGGAACCGGAACTGCCTTGATCGACGACCCTGAGCTAACCGCAAGAGACACTGACGGGTCTCTCTACGACAGCCAGCCACTTCGAGTGGTTCTTGGAACTAGGGAGCTTCCTTCAAACCTTCGAGTCTTCAACTCAGACGCCGAGACAGTGACGATCAAGACTCAGTCGATTCACGGGGCTCTTGGCGAATTGTTCGAGCGAGGCATTAGACACATCCTGGTTGAAGGTGGGCCTACTCTTGCTAGCCGTTTTGTCCAGATGGACCTAGTTGACGAGTTTGTAATTTACCTAGCGCCCAAGCTACTCGGTGGCGACAAGCTAGCCATTGGATCGATCGATGTGCCATCCATTGATAAAGCCAAGGGGCTTAGATTCACGGGAGTTAGCAAGCTTGGCGATGACGTTTTGATCGTGGCACATCCAGTTAGGGAGAACTAAATGTTTACCGGAATCATTGAAGAACTTGGAACCGTAGCAACGGTAGAGGTACTTGAGGACAGCATTCGCTTAGGAATCAAGGGAAACCTAGTTCGGGAGGATCTTGCCCAGGGTGAATCAGTTTCTGTAAACGGAGTTTGCCTAACAGCTGCCGAAGTAACTCCTGATGGCTTCATCGCCGACGTCATGCTTGAAACTTTGAATCGCTCAAGCTTGAGCGGTATTGCCGAAGGTGAACGAGTAAACCTCGAAAGAGCAATGTCGGGCGCTGGACGATTTGGTGGACATGTAGTCCAGGGCCACGTCGATGGAGTGGCAGAGATTGTCTCCCGCGAACCGAGTGCGAACTGGGAGGTAGTAAAGGTAAGGATTCCTTCCGAACTTTCCAAGTATGTAGTTCACAAGGGTTCAATAACTTTTGATGGTGTCTCACTGACCGTCAACGACATTTCTGGAGATGTTGTGTCTCTTAGCTTGATCCCAGAAACTCTAAGACTTACAACTTTGGGAACAAAGCTAGTAGGCGACAAGCTAAACGTGGAAGCCGACATTTTGGCCAAGCACATCGAGAAACTAATAGAAGCAAGGAGTCAGTAATGGAACTGGCAACCGTAGAACAGGCACTAGAAACTCTCAAGGCTGGAAAGCCGGTGCTCGTGGTTGATCACCGCAACCGAGAGAACGAAGGCGATGCCATCATGGCTGCTCAGTTTGCTTCGCCCGAGTGGATTGCCTGGATGGTTAAGCACACCTCCGGATTTATTTGTGCACCGATGGCAGAATCCCTTGCCAACCGACTTGAGCTTCCGCTGATGACAAACAACAACCAGGACCGCTACCGCACTCAGTACACAGTTTCGGTGGATGCAGCCGCAGGAGTGACCACCGGTATCAGCGCTTCCGATCGTGCCAAGACTCTACAGATTCTGGCCAGCCCAGATTCTCAGCCTGAGCATCTAATCAGACCTGGCCACATCATTCCGCTTCGCGCACATCCAGACGGAGTATTTGGAAGACCTGGCCACACCGAAGCTACCGTCGACCTACTAAAGCTTGCCGGACTAGTACCGGTGGGAGTAATCGCAGAAATGGTCTCAGAGAACGGCGAAATGATGCGCCTTCCTGAGCTTTTGACAGTTGGAGAAAAGGAGAATCTGCCCGTGATAAGCATTGAACAAATTTTTGACTACCGCGAAATCGCAGAAGCCATCCCAAGCGATACAACGGTAGAGCGCATTCGCTTTGAAGCAGAAGCGATGATGCCATCAACCCATGGAAACTTTAAGCTTCGCGGCTACTACGACACCAGAACTACCGCTGACCACGTTGCCATCATCGCCGGAAATCCAACCGGGGAAAACGTCCTGGTTCGCATGCACAGTGAGTGCATCACCGGTGAAGCATTTGGTTCAAAAAAGTGTGAGTGTGGTCCACAACTTGAGTACGCACTAGATCGAATCGCGGCCGACCCGGCCGGTGGAGTTGTGATTTACCTCCGCGGACAGGAAGGTCGAGGCATTGGCCTACTAAACAAGCTAAAGGCCTACGCCTTGCAGGATCAGGGTATGGACACCGTTGAGGCAAACCTAGCCCTTGGTCTTCCAAGCGAAGCGCGCGAATACGGCGCTGCCGTTTCAATCTTGCGCGATCTTGGAATCAAGAGCGTGCGACTAATGAGCAATAACCCCGCCAAAATCGATGCTCTCGAGATGGCAGGAATTTCGGTGACTGAGTACGTTCCGATTATCGTCGGCCAAGAAAACGAGAACGCTGGCTACCTAGAGACCAAGCGCGAAAAAATGGGACACATCCTTCCGGAGGTCGAAACCAATGAGCGGTAATGGTGCTCCCAAGCTCGCAATCGATGCAACCGGAATCAAGGTGACAATTGTTGCAGCCAGCTGGCACACGGTTATCACTGATGGATTGCTGGCTGGCGCTGAGCGTGCGCTCAAGACAGCAGGAAACAACGACTACAAAGTTGTCCGCGTTCCTGGAGCATTTGAGCTACCACTTGCCGCTTCCTTAGCGATTCAAAACGGTGCCGAAGTAGTCATTGCCCTTGGGGTAGTAATCCAGGGTGAGACTCCTCACTTCGACTACGTCTGTGATGCCGCAACCTCAGGCTTGACCCGCGTCCAGCTCGATACCTCAGTACCTATTGGCTTTGGCCTATTAACTGTTGCTAACGAGCAACAAGCTTTAGACCGCGCTGGCCTAGCGGGCTCCAAAGAGGACAAAGGCGCAGAGGCGGTTGAGGCTGCAATCTTGATGAAGCGATTATCCTTTTAGGTAAAGAAGGAGAAATTTCATGCTTGAACTTGCCGGAATCGTAAAGATGTTTTTAGTTGTGCTTCACCTGGTTGGAATGGCTGCCCTGTTGGGTGGATTCTTAGTCCAGATTAAGGCGCTCAAAGCAAAGACCGCTGAGATTCTTCCTGCAATGGTTCACGGAGCGTGGACTTCATTCATCACTGGTTTGCTTCTTGTTGGAGTGCGCGAGTGGGAACTTGCGATGGGTGGCGGCGAGGACCTCGATCACGCCAAGATTGCAATTAAGTCTGTAGTGGTTCTAATTGTTTTGACCCTAGTGATGATTCACCGCAAGAAAAAGCCAGTTTCAGGAAGTGTTCTAGGAGCCATCGGAGCTCTTACTTTCTTGAACGTAGTGCTTGCTGTCTTCTGGTAATCACTTCATAAACAGTGCGCGAAGTCGCACAGTAGTGAAAGTTAGCCCAAGAGCAATCATCAAAACAAAGTAAGCAACGTGCCCGAGCATTTGCATGCTCAATGCACCAAGGGTTAATCCGCGAATCAGTTCGACTGCGTGCCACAGCGGCAACATCTGGATCACAACCTGGACGCTTTCTGGATAGACGCTCAACGGGTAGAACGTTCCAGAGAACATAAACATGGGTAGCAATACAAAATTCACCCAGTTCAGCTGCTGGAAGTTTTTTAGGTAAGAGGTGATACCCATACCTACCGCTGCAAATCCAAAGGCAATCAAGACTGCAGCCGGAATGGCAAGCAGTCCCCATGGGCTAAGAATCAGGCCAAGCGGGGCAACGATTGCAAAAAAGCCCAAGGCATAAGTCAATCCTCGAAGCAGTGCCCAGCCAATCTCACCGAGCGCCACATCCAGCGGCCCAAGAGAAGTTGAAAGCATTCCCTGATAGAGCTTGGCGTGATGCATCTTGAAAAACACATTCCAAGTTGAGTCATAGATTGCGCCATTCATGGCACTGGTTGCCAAAAGTGCAGGGGCAATAAATGCGGCATAGGGAACTTCGGTTCCGTCAGGAGAGGTGACCACTCCAATCAAGTTCCCGATTCCATACCCAAAAGCAAGTAGGTAGAAAACCGGCTCCACAAACCCAGAAAGCACGATAAACCAAGTGGATGATTTCAGTGCGAGGAATGCTCTTTCGATTACAGAGCTACTCCTACCGGCATAGACCGAAGCTCCGAGTTTCTTAGTTCGCCTCTCAGCAATCGCAATGGCTGAGTCGACGCCCGCGTTCAACATGCTCATTTGAGTAGCCTCTTTACAAACTGCCTTCGAGCAATTAGCAGACCGGCAACCAAAGACAAGGTCAAAAATGCAACGTGCACAATCATTAGCCAGCCTGGTACCTCAAGACCAAAGCTTATGGAACGTGCAAAATTGGTTGAGTGCCAAAGCGGAGAGATCCAGCCAATCCACTGTAGGAAAATCGGCATCTGCTCGAGCGGGTAAAAAGTTCCAGAGAACAGGAACATCGGTGCAACTACAAACCTTGCAACAATTGCAAAAAAACCGTCATCTTCTTTTACAAAAGATGTTGCCGCGAGCATCAATGCCCCAAAAGCCAGTCCAGCAAATGTAGCGACCAGGAAAAGCAAGGGCATCGCGGAAAGAGTGATTGCACCAAATGCCCAAAGAACTACTAGGTAAGTCGCTGACGTCAAAAAAGCTCTTGCGAATGCCGCGATCATGATCCCGTCGACAATTTGACCTCCGGTCAACTGCGTCGAATTCATTCCAAAGAAAGACTTGTTCCAGACGAACCCTTCAAGGGTTGGAAACGATGTCTCGTCCATAGCGGCCTGGATCGCAGCCGTTGCAAGAAGAGCAGGAGCAAGGAAGGTTATGTAGCTAACGCCATTGATGCCAGCGCCTCCAGTGTTGGCATCTACTAGGGATCCAACCCCGATGCCAATAGCTACCAGGTAGATAATCGGGTTACCAAAGCTCACGGTAATGATTTCCGCCAGCCACTTAGTCATGTTCCGAATGCGGTATTCGGCCACATACCAAGCACCGAAGCGCATTCCGCGCGCGACCCTAAGCTCGGTGTCCATTAGTCGACCAAGGACCTTCCGGTAAGACGCAAGAACACGTCCTCAAGGGAGCTGCGTCGAACCAAAGAGGTCAGAGGGCTAAGACCCAGCTTCACTATTTGTTCGAGCATCTTTTCTCCGTTTTCGGAGTAAATCAAAATTCGGTCCGGTAGCACTTCGGTGCGATCTCCGAGGCCTTCAATCTTCTTAGCTGCTTCTTGGTTAGCACTGGAACCAAAACGTACTTCGAGTACCTCCTTGCTGGAGTACTGCTTGATTAGTTCGGCTGGTGAACCCTCCGCCATGATTCGACCCTTGTCCATCACAACTAGGCGATCACAAAGCTGTTCAGCTTCATCCATGTAGTGGGTGGTGATAACTAGCGTGACACCTTGTTCCTTAAGGCGAAATAGTCGATCCCAAAGCACGTGTCTAGCCTGAGGGTCAAGACCAGTGGTTGGCTCATCGAGCATCAAGATATCGGGCTCGTTCACTAGCGCGCGAGCAATAGTAAGTCTGCGTTTCATTCCGCCTGATAGTTCTTCAGTTTTTGCGTTGCGCTTTTCTTCAAGCTGAGCAAACTCGATTAGTTCCTCGATTTTGTTCTTCATGAACTTTCGGCTCAGACCAAAGTACCGACCGTAAATGTAAAGGTTCTCCCAAACCTTGAGCTCTCGGTCTAAGTTGTCTTGCTGAGGAACCACTCCTAGATGGGCTCTAATTTCTGGACCGTGAGTATTCGGGTCCTTGCCAAGAATCTCAAGCTCCCCTGCTGTCCTCATCGAAGTCGAAGCAATCATGCGCATGGTCGTGGACTTACCAGCTCCGTTAGGACCCAGTAGCCCAAAGGCCTCGCCTTGCTTGACCTGAAAATCAATTCCATCCACGGCCACAAAGTCTCCGTAGGTCTTTCGTAGGCCCTTGGCGACGATCATGAGCTTGCTGTTTTGGTTTTTTGGCACGTTTAATTCAGTCCTAGTATTTGTCTGGCTTTTGTCTCAGCCCTTCACAATACCAAGGAGCTGGCGGGCGACCAGCAGCCCTAGGTCAATGCTTGTTAGCCTTGAGTAATGCCAGCCGAAACCCTTGCCGCCGCAAAGCTTGGCAACACCAGGGTCACCGGTAAAGAGCAGTATTACACCCCTCTTGCTTTGGCTCACACCCTCGTTGAATCCGTTGAGCAGGTTATCGGACCCCTCAAGGGCAAGACGGTTTTGGAACCGGCAGGTGGAACTGGCTCTTTTGTTGAAGCAGCACTGGGACGAGGTGCAAAAGAAGTAATCAGCTTTGACATAGAGCCATTGCATGATGCGGTAGCAAAGGGTAGCTTTCTGGATCAAACCTTAAACGACCAGGGCCTGATCACAATCTCCAATCCCCCATTCGGGCGCAACAATTCCCTGAGCATTCCGTTTTTCAATCATGCTGCATCGGTTAGCGAGGCAATTTGCTTCATTGTTCCAAGGTCTTGGCGTAAGTGGTCGGTTACTAACCGACTTGATTTGAATTTTGAATTGGTATTCGATCAAGACCTTGACATTGACTACGTTGATGCCACTGGGGAACTGATTTCGGATAAGTCCAGACTGGCAACCTGTTTCCAAATTTGGAAACGAACCACCAGCGCTCGAGTACCAGTCAAGATAAAGGACATGGGCGTAATCGAAAAAGTCACTCCTGAGCTAGCCGATGTTTCTTTGACAATCTTTGGTTATGGCTGCGGAACTGTGAAACAAGAGTTTGAGCGAGTGCCCAACACAACTCAGCTATTCTTGAAACTAATTCACCCGAAAGCGCTTGAGGCACTAAATAGTGTTGAGTTCTCTAGGTTTTACAAAAGCACTGCCTACACAGAGGCGTTATCGATTCAAGAGATCAACTTCCTACTGAACGAAAAGATATTTGGAGATCCAATGATTGAAAGTGGTTCTAAATGAGCATGGTAGGCAGAGGTAGAAACCTGGGTCCTAAGGACACCGGGCCAAAGGCCAAATTCAGTCAACTTACCCCCTACCTGCTTGAGCACAAGCCGGCTCTTGTTATCGCAGTCATACTTTCTCTGATTGGAGCGATTGTGAGCCTGGCTCAGCCGCTGGTTGTTGGTCAAGTGATAACTGCTGTCCAGGAGGGTCAAGACGTGACTCAACTGGCAACATTTCTGGTTGTAATCATCTTCGGAGCAGGCGTGGCCTCGGGATTGATGTACTACGTCCTAGCCAAAGCAGGTGAAGGCGTGGTGCTCTCGGCCAGAAACAAGCTAGCCGTGCGCCTATTAAAGCTTCCGATTCTGGAGTACGACTTGAGGCGAACCGGTGACTTGGTCTCCAGGGTTGGCTCGGATACTACTTTGCTGCGCGCAGTGTTGACACAAGGGTTAATTGATGCTGCCGGAGGCGTACTTATCTTCGTGGGCGCCATAATCGCCATGGCTTTTATTGATCCATTCCTTCTGCTGCTAACCCTTGGAATGATCTCGGTCGCTGTTATTTCTATTGTCATTTCGGCTAGGCAGATTCGCTCCGCTACCACCAAGGCTCAACAACGTGTTGGCGAGATGGCAGCAGCAGTTGAGAGGGCTCTATCGGCAGTCAGAACAATACGCGCAGCTCGAGCAGAATCCAGAGAGACTGAAAACATCAGCAAGGACGCTAATGAGGCTTACGTTCAGGGTGTGAAGATTGCAAAGATCAACGCACTTATCTCTCCTATTGCGGGTGTTGCCTCAAACGCAGCATTTATTGTCGTGATTGGAGTTGGTGGTTTCCGAGTTGCAGCCGGCGAAACTGAAGTTGCAGACCTGGTGACTTTTATTCTGTTGATGTTTTTGATGATTAGACCACTCGGTCAAGCTTTTGGTGCATACAGCTCGGTGATGAGCGCACTCGGCGCTCTTGCTCGAATCGAGGAAATTCTTCAGCTTCCCTTGGAGGAGTCCGCTAAAGAGTCTGCGCTTACTGCAAAGCCTAAGAAAACCCAGAACGCTCTTGAGTTCAAGAAAGTCAATTTCAGCTACCCCTCGACTGAAGATTTTAGGGATGGCAAGCCAGTTATCAATAACGTCAGTTTCAAAATCAAAAAAGGTGACCGTGTTGCACTTGTTGGCCCATCCGGTGCTGGTAAGTCAACAATTCTTTCCCTGATCGAAAGATTCTACGAACCCGACTCTGGAGAGATTTTGCTTGAAGGCGTTCCGGTTCGGGAGTTAGCAAGGGATACTCTTCGCTCTCAAATCGGCTACGTGGAGCAGGAAGCTCCGGTTCTTGCCGGTTCCATTCGGGCCAACTTGCTCATAGGATCTCCTGACGCAACTGATGCGGAGCTCAAGAAGGTTCTGGGTCAAGTGAATCTAACCTCCGTTTTGAAGCGAGACAAACGAGGACTTGATGCTGAGGTTGGCGAAGCTGGCATCATGCTCTCGGGCGGAGAAAGGCAGAGGTTAGCTATTGCCAGGGCTCTACTAGAAGCTCCCCCGATACTGCTATTAGATGAGTCCACTTCAGCACTTGATGGACTGAATGAACAGCGCATGCGAGAAGCCATTGATGCTGTTGCTGAAGGAAGAACCATGATTGTCATTGCCCATAGGCTCTCCACAGTGGTTGATAGCGACCAGATCATCGTCCTGGACCAAGGCAAAGTAGTTGGAATAGGAACTCACAGCCAACTGGTTAAATCCACACCCCTTTATAAGCAACTAGCCAAGCAGCAGTTGCTGGTCTAATTGGCATCGGCAGCAAAGAGCTAGGCTGAATTTTATGAATTATCGACTTCTTGAAGGTCTAGGCGATCCACTAAACCGAGCCACCGCCTTGGCATTAGATAGCGCGGATGAGCTTGCCTCATTCCGCGATGAGTTTTTCATCAAAGATGAAAACATCTGCTACCTGGATGGAAACTCTCTTGGCCGCCTTCCTAAAAAGACCATTGAGCGAGTCAACAGTTTTCTAACTGATGAGTGGGGAACCGAGCTGGTTGATGGCTGGAGTCATTGGATTGACGAAGCTCAACCGGCTGGAGATCTTCTTGGTCGTGCAACACTAGGTGCGGCAGCTGGTCAGGTTCTGGTTTGTGACACAACAAGCGTGAATTTGTATCAGCTTTGTGTTGCCGCAGTAAAGGCAAGGCCTGGGCGCAAAACAATAATTGTTGACTCTGCGAATTTTCCAACCGACAGGTTTGTGGTCCAAGGCATCGCAGAACAATTTGACCTAAAGCTAATCACTATCGACAACGACGGCTCAGGTGGTCCTGGTGCTGTCTCGGTCGCCTCCGAAAATGAATTAATCACCGCTGAACTTTTGGCTCCGTTGCTTAGTGAAGATGTTGCATTTGTGACTTTGCAAGCCGTGAACTACCGCTCTGGAGCAAGACCGAACATCAAGGCCATCACAGACCTAGTTCGATCCTTTGGCGCATTAGTTGTGTGGGATGCATCCCATGCAGGCGGATCTGTTGAGTTAGATTTTGACGCCAACGGGGTTGATCTAGCTGTGGGTTGTACCTATAAGTATGGAAACTCTGGTCCTGGATCCCCGGCTTGGCTTTACGTTCGTAAAGAACTTCAGTCCAGCCTTAGAGTTCCAATCCAGGGATGGTTTGCCCAGGACGATCAGTTCGCGATGGGTCCGGTGTTTGATAGAAATTCAGCCATTCGAGGCTTCCAGATTGCAAGTCCTTCAATCATTGGTATCCGCGCTGTCCAGGTGAGCTACAAAATGATTGAGCGCGCTGGGATTGCGAAGATTGCCAAAAAAGCAGCGCTTGGAACGGAGCTGATGATTGCGCTATTTGACGCTTGGCTAGCCCCACTTGGCTTTACATTATTGACCCCTAGGGATTCCAGCCTGCGCGGTGGACACATCACCATTGGGCACCCTGAGGCTAAGAGAATCGCAGCCGCACTAAGACAGTACGCTCAGGTGATTCCGGATTATCGAATGCCGAATTCAATTCGGTTGGCAATTTCCCCTCTACCCACAAGTTTTATTGAGGTCTACGACGGTTTCCAGAGAATCAAAGAATCCGTTGAGCGCAAAGACTACGAGAAAATCCAAGACAGCGGAAACCGGGTCACCTAAATGAATCAAGAACACGACAAAGCAGTTACATACACAAGCTACCTAAAAGTTGATGAGCTCCTCGAGCTGCAGCAACCGCTCTCTGATGGACCCGAGCATGATGAATTACTGTTCATCACAATCCATCAGGTTTATGAGCTTTGGTTCAAGCAGATTCTTCACGAGTGTTCAGCGCTTCAGGCAACGCTTGAAGAAGGGAACACACACCGCTCACTGGCTCTGCTCGGACGAATCAGAACAATCATGAAAACCTGTGTTGCTCAGTTGGACATTTTAGAAACCATGACCCCGCTGCAGTTCAACTCGTTCCGAGGAAGACTAAGTTCGGCTTCTGGTTTTCAGTCCGCTCAGTTTAGGGAACTAGAGGCAGTTCTTGGAAGACGCGATCAGGCTGGCGCTGACGCTACCCCTGGCACAGGCATGGCAATGGCCGCTCACCTAGTTCCAGGCTCTGCTCCAAGACTCCGAGTCGAAAGCGCTATGAACAGAGCAAGCTTGTATGACTCCGCCCTGAAGTACTTCTCCCTTCGCGGCCATGCAATTCCCGCTGATGTTTTACAGCGTGATTTCACAAAAAGCTATGAACCAAGTGAAAAAGTTCAGGATGCTTTGCTGGATGCTCACCGCAACGACCCTGAGGCCAACATGGTTGGCGAGGCGTTGGTTGATTTAGATGAAGGTTTGCAAGAGTGGCGCTACCGGCACGTGAAAATGGTGGAGCGAACCATTGGAGCCAAGATGGGCTCTGGTGGATCATCAGGTGCTGGGTACCTATCCAGCACCCTGTTCCGCCCTGTCTTTGCAGACCTTTGGGCTATTCGCTCTAGATTCTAGAAGCGGCTCGGTCAACTACGTTTTTGACCAACATGGCGCGGGTCATAGGACCTACTCCACCAGGGTTTGGAGATAGGTAGCCTGCAACCTCTGAAACCGCAGGATCAACATCTCCAACCAAACTGGCAACGCCATTTGCTTCAGTTCTTGTAATTCCTACATCCAAAACCGCTGCTCCAGGTTTGATCCAGTCCGGCTTCACGAAGTGAGCAACTCCAACTGCGGCTACGACAACATCTGCACGCTTTACGGCTTCTGGAATGTTCTTACTTCCTGAGTGAAGCAACGTCACAGTCGCATCGATGTTCTTACGAGACAGTAAAAGACCAAGGGGTCGACCAACGGTTATTCCTCTTCCAATCACTGCAACTTCCTTGCCCGCTAGGTCAATTTCGTAGCGACGAAGCAGTTCAACGATTCCCATAGGTGTGCAAGGCAGAGGTGAGGTGATTTCACCTGAAACACTTAGAACTAGTTTTCCTAGGTTTATTGGATGAAGTCCATCGGCATCTTTGTCTGGGTCAATAGCTTGGAGTAGTTCATTCGTGTTGATTCCTACCGGTAGTGGCAGCTGAACGATGTAGCCAGTTACCTCGGGGGCCTGGTTGAGTTCGGATACCGCCTTGAAAATATCTGACTTTGATGCACTTGCTGGTAAATCAATTCGGATTGAGTTGACACCAACTTCAGCACAGTCGCGATGCTTACCCGCGACATAAGAGTGAGACCCTGGGTCGTCACCAACCAGCAAAGTTCCAAGACCTGGACTTACTCCAGCTTGCTTAAGCTTTACTACCCGTTCAGTTAGTTCTAGCTTGATGGTCTTTGCGGTTGCTCGCCCATCAAGAATGATCGCACTCAAGAATTACCAATTCTCCAGACCCGAATAAAGCGGGAACTGGTCGGTTAGCTTGCGGACTCTGGCCTGAAGTGCAGAAACATCTGGGTTTGGAAGGAGAACCTGGGCAATGATCTCTGCCACCTCGGTAAATTCCGTTGCCCCAAAGCCTCTGGTTGCCAGTGCTGGCGTGCCAATTCGGACACCTGAGGTTACTAGTGGTGGACGAGGGTCATTTGGCACAGAGTTTCGGTTGACTGTGATTCCAACCTCGTGGAGAAGGTTTTCTGTGGTTATTCCATCGATTGGAGCGTTTCTTAGATCAACCAGTACTAGGTGAACATCGGTTCCGCCGGTCAAGATTGAAACGCCATTTGCCTTCAGGTCTGCTCCAACCAAACGGTCGGCGATTATTCTTGCGCCTTCGATGGTGCGCTGCTGGCGCTCCTTGAACTCATCTGACATGGCCGCCTTGAAGGCAACGGCCTTAGCTGCAATCACGTGCATAAGCGGCCCACCCTGCTGACCAGGGAATACACCTGAGTCAACTTTCTTGGCAAGCTCAGCCTTGGAAAGAATCAAACCTGATCTTGGTCCTGCAAGAGTTTTGTGAACGGTGGTTGAAACAACATCTGCAAAAGGAACAGGAGATGGATGAACTCCCGCTGCAACCAAACCAGCGAAGTGAGCCATGTCAACCCAGAGCTTTGCTCCTACTTCGTCAGCAATCGATCTGAAAGCTGCGAAATCTAAGTGACGAGAATAGGCAGACCAACCAGCAATCAAAACTGCTGGCTTAGTTTCAATTGCCCGAGCTCGGACGATGTCCATGTCAATCAAGTTTGTGTCTGGGTGAAGTTCATACGCGTGTGCGTCATACATCTGACCAGAGAAGTTCAATCGCATACCGTGAGTCAAATGACCACCGTGAGCTAGCTCCAACCCAAGAATTCGATCTCCTGGTTTTGCAAGTGCCATCATCAGTGCGGCGTTTGCTGTTGCACCGGAGTGCGGCTGAACGTTTGCGTGCTCTGCACCAAACAGTTCCTTCGCGCGATCGCGGGCTAAGTTCTCGGCAACATCAACTGCTTCACAACCACCGTAGTAGCGCTTACCCGGATAGCCTTCGGCGTACTTGTTGGTTAGGACTGAACCCTGAGCCTCGAGAACTCCGCGAGAAACAAAGTTCTCGCTGGCAATCATCTCTAGGGTGTGGCGTTGGCGATCTAGCTCTTGGGCCAGGACAGCAGCTATTTCTGGGTCGGTTTCACTAAGAGGCTTGCTGAAGCTGGAAGGTAGCTTGCTTTCGGTCATTCGGGGCTCCTTATAGGTGTAAACAGCTGAGATTGGCCCAGGCGCACGACCAAGTGACTCTTCGCTCCCCGATGGAAACCCATCTTTTAGCGCCAGTTGCGATATTGAGAGCTTATCAGCCCCGTAAATCAGGTCATTTCCAACACGTTCGCCAAAAGGCATTCGCTGCAACGAACCTTCCATTTAGAATAGGGAAGTTGCCCGAATTACCAGAAATGAGCTTGCCGCCTTGGGGGAAATACCTGTAGCTGTCCTGATTGGGGCGGGAATGATCATTTTGGGCAGTGCTGTAGCCGTCTGGATCGTAGTTAGCATCGTCAGGCAGGCTCGCAAGGATGAATCCTTCCCCGATTAAGCTAGGAAGTCTTATGAACAAGACTGGCCTCACTCACTGGGTACTCACCCTGGTCTGCGAAGACCGTCCCGGCATCGTCCACGCTATTTCTGGTGCCATCGTTCAGGCTCAGGGAAACATCACCGAGTCTCACCAGTTCACATCAGAAGGAACTGGCCGCTTTTTCATGAGGCTACAAATTGAATCGCCCGCATCTCAAGCCGAGCTTGAATCCAAAATTGAACCAGTGACCAAAGAGTTTGCAATGAGCTGGGAACTTGACGTCGTGGGTCGAAAAATGAAAACACTTGTTTTGGTCTCAAAGTCCGCTCACTGCTTGAACGACATGCTCTTTAGACAGCGCTCCGGTCAGTTGCCAATTCTCGTTCCAAAAGTTATGTCGAACCACGAATCACTTTCCGATCTCGCTTCGTTCTACGGAATAGATTTTCAGTCAAGCCCAATAACATCTGACTCAGAGAAGAGGTCTTTCGAAGACAAGCTCCGTTCGATTATTGAGTCGGAGAAAATCGAGCTAATTGTTTTGGCTAGGTTCATGCAAATTCTTAGCCCTGAGTTTTGTAAAGAATTTGAAGGAAAGATAATCAACATTCATCATTCTTTCCTTCCAGGTTTCAAGGGTGCAGACCCATATGCCCAAGCGCATGCCCGCGGCGTAAAGCTAATTGGTGCAACCGCTCACTTTGTGACAACTGATCTGGACGAGGGTCCAATCATCGAGCAAAACGTTGTTCGCGTAGAACACGGCGACTCCAGAAACCACCTAGTTGCAATTGGCCAGGACATAGAGTCAAAGACTCTCAGCCAAGCAGTCCGGTGGTTTGCAGAGCGCCGTGTCCTACTCGATGGCGCTAGAACCATCATCTTCAGCTAGCTATCGCTCCCGGCACGCCTCGCCTTGCCACCACCAGCCCAGCAATGAGGGCAAAGACAGCTAGTCCAATTAGCCCTGCCAACAGTGTGTTGGAGCTCCAAGGCTGAGGCTTTGTCTGTACTGGTACGACAACACTTTGAGCCGCCTGACGCAATTGAGATGGCTGGCTCAGAATCTCTTCTGGCTCAGTGGCAACTGATTCCTCTACTGAGTTTTCTGACACAGCCGTAATCGAGTTGAAACCAACAACAGTTGGTTCGTCTGGAATGACCTCCACAGTAACTGGAACATCAATCAGTGCCAGAGGTGGCGTTGTCAGATCCACAGCAATTGGTGAGGGCTCTTGAATTGGAGCTGGAGCCTGCTCAGGCTGCGAGTTGGACTGTTCTGGTTGCGGAGTTGAAGTCTCCGGTGCGGAAACTTCTGGTTCAGAAACTGGAGGTGCCACTGTCTCTTCAGCTGGTGGAGAAGTTGGTTCTTCACCGGGTGAAGTTGGCTCTTCACTGGGCGGAGAGCTCGGCTCTTCACTTGGCGGACCTGCTGGTCCGTCACCAGATGGTGAAGTGGAATCTGCACCTGGTGGAATAGGTGAGCTTTCAACAAAGAGTTGGTAGGTGATCGAAATCTGACCGGCACCTGGTCGTACCCCAAGCGTGTGAACAACATCGGTGACTAATGCTGGGTCGGCGTATGAAGAACCGCCTCCACCTCCTCCGGCATCAGTGCAGCATGAGTCAGCGTCTGCGCCACCGCCGCCACCGCCGTAGTAACCGCCACCGCCACCGCCGCCGCCATGAAGTGGTCCATAACCTCCGGTGCCTCCAACACCCCAGTCACCGGCAGTGCCCGGCGTGCCTTCACCATTGTTTGCTCCACCCAAACCACCAGCCGATTGTGTGCCACCTAAACCTCCGGCGCCTTGTCCAGTTTTTCCGTTAGCGCCGACTAGGCCTCCGCCAGCACCGCCACCTGAACCTAGACCCGATCCTCGACCACCGCCACCTCCAGCGACAACGATTCTTGACGAAAGTGAATACCCGATTCGTATATCGCTTGCTCCACCACCGGAGCCTTCTACTCCTGCGGATCCTCCAGCTGCCCCACCACCGTTGAAGCCACCAGGCGCTCCTGCACTTGAACCACCTGCACCACCAACTGTGATGTATAGAACTTCGGGGACCTCGATGAATGTTCCGGTCACTCGACCTCCACCGCCGCCAGTTTTACCGCCTTGAGCTCCGAGCACTTCAAAGCGTACGTTTGTGACATTTTCGGGAAGTGTTAGGGACTCAATCTGACCGGTGTATCCGAAGACAATAGTGCACTGACCGTCGAAGCACTCTTCGACGATGCTTGCACTAGCTGGCATTGGAGCCAAAGCTCCGAAGGTTAAAGCCAGAGCAGGAAGAAACTTGATTGTTTTGTTTGGTCGCCATCTTTTCATGGCGCAAATGTAAAACCCCTGACCGTTTCCAATCTGGGGTTTTACACAGTGTGGATTACTTTAGACGCGCAGTCAGATTTTCTGCTAGCGACGCCATGAATTCTTCAGTGCTCTGGTAAGCCTGGCCGCCACCAACAAGAGCTGAAAGGTCCTTCGTCATCTTGCCTGACTCAACAGTCTTGATAACAACATCCTCTAGAGCCTCGGCAAATGCAGCTACCTCAGGAGTCCCATCTAGCTTGGCGCGGTGCATAAGCGCACGGGTCCAGGCATAAATTGAAGCAATTGGGTTGGTCGATGTCTTTTTGCCGGCCTGGTGCTCACGGTAGTGACGAGTCACAGTTCCGTGGGCTGCCTCAGCTAGAGCAGTCTTACCATCCGGAGTGGTTAGAACAGATGTCATTAGACCCAATGATCCAAAGCCCTGAGCTACGGTGTCGGACTGAACGTCGCCGTCGTAGTTCTTACAGGCCCAGACGTAGCCACCTTCCCACTTCAACGAAGCGGCAACCATGTCATCGATTAGGCGGTGTTCGTAAGTGATGCCGGCAGCCTTGAATCGGTCGGCATACTCTGCGTCAAATACTTCCTGGAAGGCATCCTTGAATGCGCCATCGTAGGCCTTCAAGATGGTGTTCTTGGTTGATAGGTAGACAGGGTAGTTTCTGGCAAGTCCGTAGTTGAATGACGCTCTTGCAAAGTCACGGATTGACTCCATGTAGTTGTACATACCCATGGCTACTCCACCGGCTGCTGGGTAGTCAGCGATTGTCCAGGTCTGTGGCTCACCGGTTTCTGGGGTGTAGGTCATGGTGACTGTTCCCTTACCAGGAATCTTCACGTCGGTTGCCTTGTACTGATCTCCATGAGCGTGACGGCCAATCACGATTGGCTTAGTCCAACCAGGAACTAGACGAGGGATGTTAGAAATAATAATTGGCTCGCGGAAAACGACTCCATCAAGAATGTTTCGGATGGTTCCGTTAGGAGACTTCCACATTTTCTTTAGGCCAAACTCCTTTACGCGGGCTTCGTCCGGTGTGATGGTTGCGCACTTTACGCCAACACCGTGAGCCTTAATGGCGTGAGCCGCATCAATTGTGACCTGGTCATCGGTTGCATCTCGGTTTTGAACGGAGAGGTCGTAGTACTCAAGGTCCACATCTAGAAATGGCAAAATCAAGGAATCCTTGATGTTCTGCCAGATGATGCGAGTCATTTCATCGCCATCAAGTTCTACAACTTTGCCAACAACCTTTATTTTGTCCATGTCAGTTTCTTTCCTTTTTGTGTTTCTAAGCCCTCACTAGACTACTCAAAAATCACTGAACCCTTTTCTGACTGGGCCTAGGGCTTGTTAGACCAAGGATTCGCGCCAGGCCTTATGCATTTTGGAGAATTTGCCAGAGCCGGAAATCAGGTTCTTGGGGGTGTCATCTTCAATGATCTTGCCGTGCTCCATAACTAACACTCGATCAGCAATTGCTACGGTCGAAAGACGATGAGCGATGATAATCGCCGTTCTGTTGGCGAGCAGAGTCTTGAGTCCATGTTGAACCAGTCGCTCGGATGGAACATCCAGCGAGCTGGTTGCCTCATCCAAGATAAGTACGGCCGGGTCTGCGATGAAGGCTCGGGCGAAGGAGATCAGCTGACGCTGACCGGAGCTCACGCGCCCTCCGCGCTTATTCACATCGGTTGAATAGCCATCAGGCAGGCTCATGATGAAATCGTGAGCACCAACGGCCTTGGCTGCTTGCTCGATTTCATCTGGGGTGGCATTTGGTCTGCCGAGGGCGATGTTGTCAGCTACTGAGCCAGAGAAGAGGTATGCCTCTTGAGTGACCATAACTACTGCCCTGCGCAAGTCCTTGGTGCTGATTTTCTTCAGATCAACAGAGTCGAGCGTGATGGCACCAGCAGTTGGATCATAGAACCTAGAAACTAGTTTGGCGATGGTTGATTTTCCTGCACCGGTAGTTCCAACAAGGGCGATTGTTTGTCCGGCTGGAATTTCAAGCTCGAGCTTTGGAATAACCTCAATGCCGTTGGAATAACTGAACGAAACTCCCTCGAAGCGAACGAGTCCTTTAGCGTTCTCCAGCGGCTTTACCCCGACCGCTTCAGGAACAGATGGCTGCTCTTCTAGAACACCAGAAATCTTCTCAAGAGCTGAAGTTGCGGACTGGTAGGAGTTGTAGAACATCGCAAGATCTTCCATCGGGTCGTAGAACCTTCTGGCGTACAAGATAGCGGCTGTCATGACTCCAATTCCAAGAGTGCCTTCAAGAACTCTCATTCCACCGGAGAGCAAAATGGCAGCAACGGTGATGTTTCCAATCACAATCAGACCTGGGTCGTAGATACCAAAAAGCTGAATCACTCGAGCATTGATGTGTCGGTAGTCCTCAACCAATACTCCATAGGTTGCTTCGTTGCGCTTTTCCTTGCGGAAAGCCTTGACCGCACGAATACCGGTCATGGTTTCAACAAAGTGCACGATCAGCTTGGCCGAAGAAACCCTGGACTCGCGGAACATCAGTCTCGAATTGACCTGGAACCAGCGGGTGATCAAAAGAAGAGGTATCCAGCTGACCATAAGGATCCAGAAGCTGATCGGGTCGAGAAGAACCAGAGCGGTAGCGGTAAAGAACATAAACAGCAGTCCCGCGATCATCTCGTTGCCACCGGTATCAAGTAGTTCCTTGATGGCATCTAGATCGCTGGTCTGCCTTGAAATAACTCGGCCCGAGGTGTACTTCTCGTGGAACTCCAGAGAGAGTTTCTGGGTATGGGTGAAGATTCGCTGGCGAAGATCAAGCAGCACGTCTTGGTTGATCTTGGCTGCAAATCGAAGGAACCAGCTAATAAGTGAGGCTGTGGCAACGGCAGCGAACAGATACCCGCCAACAACTAGAAATAGCGGTGTGGTGTCAGCCTTCAGAGCAGCAGGAAGTGCCCAGTCAATTCCAAGTGCAATAAGTGCAGGTCCTGCAACCCGGAGCGCCTGCGACAAAACAACAATGAGAAGGCTTAGTAGTAATCTTCCGCGAACCGGATAAATCAGTGAGAAAAGAAGTTTGCGAGAGCGAAGCTTGACCGCTCTAGCTTCTTCCTTGTTTAGTTCAATCTTGTCCTCGCCGGATACTCCCTGCATGCTCATCGCTCCACCTCGATTTGGTTTCCGGAGGAATCTAGTGACGAAATCACGTAGCGGTAGTGCTCGTTAGTAGCTAGAAGGTCTGAGTGCTTCCCAACGGCAACTACTTTTCCATCTTGCATGAGGGCGACTTTGTCAGCGAGCTGAACAGTTGAAGGTCTGTGAGCAACAATCAAAGCAGTGGTGTTTTTTAGAACATTTCTTAGTGCTTCCTCAACCAAAGCTTCAGTTGCAACATCTAGTGCTGAGAGAGGATCATCCAGCACCAAGATGGCAGGCTTTGCTGCAACTGCCCTTGCAAGAGCCAAGCGCTGGCGCTGACCACCGGAAAGAGAAAGTCCCTCTTCTCCGATCTTGGTCTCAAGACCTTCTGGAAGATCGTAAACAAACTGAGCCTGAGCAACAGCGATTGCTTCTCTGAGCTCTTCTTCGGTGGATTCTTCTCTACCGAGCAAAATGTTGTCCCTGACAGAGGCAGAGAACAAGGTTGCATCTTCAAATGCCATCGCAACATGAGACCTGAGCTCGTTTCGAGTGAGCTCCTTGATATCAACCCCATCAATTTCAATAACTCCTGAGGTGACGTCATACAGTCTCGAAGTCAGTGCTGTGAGGGTGGTCTTGCCGCAACCTGTGATACCGATAAGGGCTACCGACTGGCCAGGTTCTAGAACCAGGTTTACCCCGTTGATTAGATCTGGCTGATCGCTGGGCGAATCCGGGTAGCGGAAATGAACATCCTTGAATTCCAGCTTGCCTTTAGGGTCCTTGATTGTCTTTGGGTTTTTAGGGTCCTCGATACCAACTGGCTCATCGATAACTTCAAAAAAGCGCTGAACTGCGGTCTTGGCATCCAGGGTCATGGACAACAAGAAACCAATTGACTCTGTTGGCCAGCGCAAAACAGTTGCGGTGGCAAAGAATGCAACTAGCCCACCCACGGTTAGTGAACCATCGGCCACTAGAAACACTCCAACCAGCATCGAGAGTGCAATTGCGGATTCTGGGATGAGCAGTAGGTAGACCCAGATATTTGCGATCAGTCCTGCTTTTTTCAATTCAGTTGATCGCAAGTCTTTTGCTTCCTTGGCAAATTTGCTTGCTGCGTGGTCGCCTTGACCAAACGCCTTTAGAACACGTATGCCGTGAACCGATTCTTCAACCGAAGTTGCGAGATCTCCAGCTTGGTCCTGGGACAATCTGGCGATGGTTCCATACTTAGCTTCGAAACGGTATCCCTGAATCCAAATTGGGACGGAGATTACAAAAAAGATAAGTCCGAGTAGCCAGTGAAAGGTGAACAAGATAACTAGACCGGCGACGATTGTTATGCCGTTTGCAACCAGCAGCACAACTCCAAAAGAAAGCCAGCGCCGGATCAAGCTCAGATCCTGAGTTGCTCGAGAAAGAAGTTGTCCCGATGGCCAGCGGTCATGGAAGCTAACCGGAAGATCTTGCAGCTTTGCGTAGAGAGTGCTTCGAAGACCTGCTTCAACAAATGTTCCCGGGGTCAAAACCAGCCAGCGGCGTAAAAGCACCATGGCCGCTTCTAGAATTCCCATCACAAGAACCAGAGCAACCGAGAAGTAAAGAGCGTCTAGGGTTCGAACGGATTCGAGATCGTTGATTAGATCACGAAGAACCTGGGGAATTGCCAGAGCAAACCCGTGAGCTGCCACAGCAGCAACAATTCCGAGGGAGATTCGAGGAAGGGCTTTTTTGGCGTAGGGGAAAATTCGCAGCAGTGTTGCTACGGTTTTTCCTTTATTCATGATTCCTCTAAATGCCTTTTCCGCCCTATTAGGACAGCCTCTTAGGCTAACACCACAGAGCTCAGATAATTCCCTGTTATTGCTAAACCTCGAGTGTTTAGTGGAAGAAGTGACGCTCCGAGGTGAAATACATGGTCACGCCGGCTGCCGCTGCAGCCGCAATAACTTCGTCATCGCGAACGGATCCACCAGGCTGAACTACAGCCTTTACTCCAGCGCGAAGCAAGATCTCCAAGCCATCGGCAAATGGGAAGAAAGCGTCGCTGGCGGCAACTGTTCCCTTGACTCGCGAACCCGCACGAGTAACCGCCAGGTCACAGGAATCCACACGGTTGACTTGACCCATTCCGATTCCAACAGACGCACCGTCTTTAGCAAGCAAGATGGCGTTTGACTTAACAGAACGAACTGCGCGCCAAGCAAATTCCAGATCCGCTCTGGTTTGTGGATCAGCAGCTGCGCCAGTGACTAGCTTCCAATTCTTGGTTGAGAAGTTCTCAAATGAATCGGTTTCTTGAACCAGCATGCCACCAGAAACTTGCTTAATCTCAAAGTTCTCTCTCGAGTAATTCGGTGGAAGCTGCAAAACTCGAAGGTTCTTCTTGGTTAGCAAAAGCTGAAGTGCATCGATGTCATAACCTGGGGCGACAATAACCTCGGTAAAGATATCGGCAACCTGCTTTGCCATCTCCATTGTGACTGTGCGGTTAGCTGCGATCACACCTCCGTAAGCAGATGTGGAATCACAAAAGTGTGCCTTAGCGTGTGCGTCTGCGATTGGATCGGCCGAGTCAGCGGCACCAATAGCGATTCCGCAAGGATTGGCGTGCTTGATGATTGCAACCGCTGGCTCAGTGAAGTCATAAGCGGCTCGAAGAGCAGCATCGGCATCAACGTAGTTGTTGTAGGACATATCCTTACCACCGAATTGCTTGGCCTGAGCAATACCGAGTGAGCCTTCAAGTCCTGCGGTTTTGTAAAGTGCTGCAGCCTGGTGAGAGTTCTCTCCGTAACGCAGAACGGTTGCAAGTGTTGCGTCGAGCTCTAGAGACTTCGCAAAACCAGGGTTCTTGCTGGCATCTTCGGAAGTCCTTCCGGCCTCAGCCTTCCAAGCTTCGTCAGCCGTAGTTGCCATCCAGTTGGAAACAGCGGTGTCGTACTTGGCGGTGTGGGAAAAAGCTAGAAGCGCTAGCTCTTTGCGCTGCTTGAGGCTGGTTCCGCCTGATTCGATGGCCGAGACAATCTCTGGGTACTTACCTGGATCAACAACGATGGCAACGTTGGCGTGGTTTTTGGCAGAGGCTCTAACCATCGCCGGGCCGCCGATGTCGATTTGATCGATGGCCGCCTCTCCCGTGGCACCGCTCGAAATCGCCTCAACAAACGGGTAAAGGTTCACCACAACCAACTGAAACGGCTCTACTTTGAGCTCGTTGAGTTGAGCCTGATGGGAAACCAATCGAAGATCAGCGAGCAATCCGGCATGGATTGAAGGGTGCAGGGTTTTTACTCGACCATCTAGGGTTTCTTCGAAGCCGGTCACTTGTGAAACTTCCGTGACGGCAATTCCTGCTGCGGCGATTGATTTTGCTGTTGAGCCAGTGGAGACAATCTCTACCCCAGCAGCATTCAGAGCCTTAGCGAGATCCAGTAGACCAGTTTTGTCAGACACAGAAATCAGAGCGCGCTTGATTGGGATCTTGTCGAAGTGCCGATAGTCAGCTGCTTTGTATTTGCTCTCCATGCTCAGCCCTTACCTGTTCGCCAATTCAGTGCGCTTTTCAGCAATCGATAAAACAGTGTCGACTAGTAGCTGTCGCTCTTCAGCCTTGATGCGCTCATGCAAAGACGCTTCGTCATCCGCCGGCATCACAGTGACGCTCTTCTGAGCAATGATTGGGCCGGTATCTACCCCTGCATCAACAACGTGAATTGTCACTCCGGTTTCTCGTGCACCGGCAGCAAGTGCGTCGCGAACCGCGTGTGCTCCCGGAAACAGCGGAAGGAGTGATGGGTGGGTGTTGATGACGTTCGGTCCAAAACGTTCAATGAAAGAAGTTGGCAAGATTCTCATGAATCCTGCCAACACAATCAAATCTGGATTAAAATGTTCAATGTTTTCCTGAAGTTTTTTAGACCACGCTTCAACATCAGAGAATCTGCTGGGTTCAACTACAAACGAAGGAACACCGTAGAGATCTGCGTGAGCTAAGCCTTCGGCTGCTTTGTCTGAGCCAACAGCAAGCACCCGAACTGGGTATAGCGGGTGATCGGCTGCCTTGAGAAGGGCCAATAGGTTCGATCCGGTACCTGAAATCAAGACCACGACCGACAACATGCGGCTAGCTTACAGCTCGAGGTTTTGGCTCGCTTGACTCTGTTGGTCTCGCACTGAAAAACGCTGCCAGAGTCGCAACCACGAATACTTCAATGAAGCTAACCAGCATCAGAAGCCACGGGTTGATCCCGATTTCAGCTAGCCTTCCAGGGCCTGCTCCCCCGGAGGCAAATACAGCCAATGCTCCAAGTTGCAATGAAGAGACCAGGGCAATGGATACTCCAAGAGATATCGCAGCCGACCAGGCGGTAGCAAACTCGAATCTGATTTCATCAGCCGAGCGCCGAATCGACAAAGTGGCAATAAAGGCTGCGAGCAAGACAACCACGATTGCGATCATTCCAAATTCCAGTCTTCCAACCGGAAGTGCTCCAAGCACAGGAACAGCAGGAAGCGGACCAACTTGAGATCCGAGAGGGGAGATTAAAGAGCCGGCTCCAATCGAGAAACCAACGCCAGTGAACCAGGCTGCACCAAAAATGATGATGTTTGGCAAAATGGCTAGCTGACCTACGGTCAGAACAATGGCACCGAGAACACTAACTTGAACACTCTCGTAGAGCCTTGTGATATCGATCCAGCTAAAGCCGATCAGGATTGCGATCACGAAAGCCGAAACCATAAGTAGCATCACGGTAATTGCTGTTCCGGCACGAAGAGCTGGGCCAATTAGAGATCGAATGCTCCAGTGCAGCTTGAGTCGGAAGTCATTCAGGCTTCTTCTGATTGCATCGCGTTCAGGTGCTTGGTCCAGAACGTCGCCATCGAATAGCTCATCGGGTCTTCCGAACACAGACCCTAAAAACTGAAATAAGAAAAACAATGCGGTCGGGAAGATTACTCCCTGCCAGGTCACGGGATAAATTGCTGGATCAAAAGCTAGTGTGCTGATACCTAATGAGGCCGCTCCAAAAACAAGAGTTCCTCCAAGCCATCCCGGCCACAACGCAGAAGATGCCAGGAATCTCTTTCCAGCTGTGTAGTAGAGCCTTGCAAACCAGATGGTCAATCCAAGTGGAATTAGCGAGACTACAAAAGTTGGAACTGCAACGCCGAGTATTTCACCGGCGGGAACAACGAGTCTGGTTCCGTGGGACAGTAGCCAAAAGTCAGCGGCGGCACGGAAGGCCACAAACCAATCAACGTCTGGATCATTTTCAAAAATCCAGACGATAGTCAGCGGGGCTAGGAGGATGCCTAAGCCAACAAACACCCTGATCGCAGCATCGAAGGCTGCGATAAAGAAGGTCTGTGGCTTATTCACTTACAAGAGTTCTTTATAAAGAACTGATTACCTCGCGCATAAGCGCCGCGGTCTCGCTTGGAGTCTTGCCAACCTTCACACCAACTGCCTCGAAGGCTTCCTTCTTGGCCTGAGCAGTTCCGGCAGAGCCTGAAACAATTGCACCAGCGTGACCCATGGTCTTACCCTCGGGAGCTGTGAAACCAGCAACGTAGGCAACAACAGGCTTAGTCACGTGCTGCTTGATGTAAGCGGCAGCCTTCTCTTCGGAGTCGCCGCCGATTTCACCGATCAAAACAATTGCCTTGGTTTCAGGATCGTTCTGGAAAGCCTCGAGTGCATCGATGTGAGTGGTTCCGATGACAGGGTCACCACCGATACCGATAGCGGTAGACATTCCGATATCCCTTAGCTCAAACATCATCTGGTAGGTAAGTGTTCCGGATTTGGAAACCAATCCGATTGGACCAGGACCTGTGATATCGCTTGGAGTAATTCCGGCGTTGGATTTTCCTGGGCTGATGATTCCAGGGCAGTTAGGACCAATGATTCGAGTCTTTAGACCCTTAGATACGTTGTATGCCCAAGCCTCTGCTGAGTCGTGAACTGGAATTCCTTCGGTGATTGCAACAGCAAGTTTGATTTCGGCATCGATTGCCTCAATCATCGCAGCCTTTGCAAAAGCAGGGGGAACAAACATTACGGTGACGTTAGCGCCGGTTTCCTTCATTGCATCAGCAACGCTTCCAAAAATAGGAAGAGTCTTGCCATCAACCTCAACGGTTTCGCCAGCTTTGCGAGGGTTTACTCCTCCAACAATGTTGGAGCCACCTTTGAGCATGCGCTGAGTGTGCTTCATGCCCTCTGATCCAGTCATACCCTGGACGATGATTTTTGAATTCTGGTCTAGAAAAATTGCCATTAGATGCTTCCCTACTTGCTTGCTAGCTCAGCTGCTTTGTCAGCAGCTTCGTCCATGGTCTCAACAACGGTTACCAGCGGGTGGTTTGCATCCGCCAAAATCTTTCGTCCTTCAACAACGTTGTTGCCATCTAGGCGAACAACTAGAGGCTTGGAAGCAGAGGCGCCTAGCTTGGCAAGGGCTCCTACGATTCCATTAGCTACGGCGTCACAGGCTGTGATGCCACCAAATACGTTCACGAATACGCTCTTGACCTGAGGGTCATTCAAGATAACGTCTAGGCCAGCAGCCATAACTTCAGCTGAAGCTCCACCACCGATGTCCAAGAAGTTAGCCGGCTTTACTCCACCGTGACGCTCACCCGCGTAGGCAACTACGTCCAAGGTAGACATAACAAGACCTGCACCGTTTCCGATGATTCCAACTTCGCCGTCAAGCTTTACGTAGTTCAGATCCATCGCCTTTGCCTTGGCCTCAAGTGGATCAAGGGCATCGCGCTCTAGGTCTTCGCGCTCGTGACGGAACTCAGCGTTGTCATCAAATGACACCTTGCCATCCAAAGCCAGAATCTTTCCATCTTCGGTAAGTACCAGTGGGTTTACCTCAACAAGTGTGGTGTCTTCTTTCTTAAAGACTTCATACAGCTTCACAAAAATTGGAGCTACCTTGGCAGCCATCTCATCGTCAAAGCCTCCGGCTTTGGCAATTTCTAGTGCCTTTGCAAGATCAATTCCCTTGACTGCGTCAATGGCAATCTTTGCGAGCGCCTCTGGGCGCTCTTCTGCTAGTTGCTCGATTTCCATTCCACCTTCGACGGAGCAAAGGGAAAGGAAGGTTCGATTTGATCTATCAAGCAACACGGAGAAATAAAACTCCTTGGCAATCTTTGCGCCTTCGGCAATCATCACGCGCTTTACGACGTGACCTTTGATATCAAGTCCAAGAATCTTGGCTGCAGCCTCTTTGGCCTCGGCCGGTGAGTGGGCAACCTTTACGCCGCCGGCTTTTCCGCGTCCACCAGTTTTGACCTGAGCCTTAACAACAACGGTGCCGCCGATCTTGGCAGCTGCCGCTTCAGCTTCTTCTGGGGTGTCTGCGATCAGGCCCTGAAGAACAGGTACCTGGTACTTCTCGAAAAGATCGCGTGCTTGATACTCGAATAAATCCAACTTTTAACCCGTTTCACAAATTAGAACGAATGGCTATTGCCCTTAGAGCTTCAAGTTTAGAGCTTTTCGATGGGGGCTATTTTGACCACCAACGACTTGGTGGCCCCTCCATCGAATCTGACCTCAGCTACCTGCTTGGGGCCCTCGCCCCTAGTGGAAGCCACGGTCCCTTCGCCGTAATCAGCGTGTTTGATGCGATCGCCAACTACCAACTGGAGAGAGCTGTTGTCTCGTACTTCTCTTATGGCACCAGCTATCTCAGTCTTGGGCTTCAAAGATGGCGTCGGGGTGGATGAGCCCATGCCCCTAAACCCGCCTGCGATGTAGCCTCCGGATGCTCTTTCAGCACCCTCGGTCTGCAATAGCTCTGGCGGGATATCAGCTAGGAAGCTGCTGGGCAAAAACGCTGTAGTTGAACCAAACAGAGTTCGCTGCAAAGCAGATGTCAGATAGAGCCTTGCTCTAGCCCTTGTCATACCTACATAAAGAAGTCTTCGCTCCTCGGCTACCCCACCAGGCTCATCGAAAGATCGAACGTGTGGCAAGGTTCCCTGTTCAAGGCCAACCAAGAAAATCACTTCATACTCCAAACCTTTGGCGGTGTGAAGGGTCATTAGAGAAACGCTTCCTGAATCATCGTCAATTTCATCAGCTGCGGCAGCCAAAGTGATGTCGGCTAGATACTCGGCAATGGTGGTATCGGGGTTCTGCCTTTGGTACTCAAATACCTGACCGATCAAAGCATCTAAGTTATCCACTCGTGCTTCATCCTGTGGATCTCGACTATCTTCTAGAGCGCCTCGATAGCCAGAAAGATTTAGGGCCGCAGATAACACATCAGCAATCTTTGATTCAACCGCCATCGCATCTAAATCATTTAGCAGTTTCGAGAACGCAGTAAGGGCATTTGTGAGCTTTGGGCCAAGACCAAGAGTGTCGGTTCGACCGAGAGCTTGTCTGAACGAAATTTCTTCCCGTCGCGCAAGCTCAGCAATCTTGAGTTCGGTTTTTTCACCAATACCCCTGGAAGGCTCATTCAGAATTCTTCTAATTGCCTCATCGTCTCTTGGGTTGGCAATTGCAGTTAGGTAAGCAAGAGCATCCTTGATTTCTTTACGCTCGTAGAACTTGAGTCCTCCGATAACCGCGTAAGGAATTCGCTGGCTCTTTAGCTCAGCTTCCAAAGAAGGAGAGAGCGCGTTGGTTCGATACAAAATCGCGATGTCTCGGTACGCAACCGATGAGTCTCGAAGCTCAGTAATTTGGTCGACCACGTAAGCTGCTTCGGCTCGCTCGTCGAGACCTGTGAAAGAGATGATCTTTTCCCCATCACCGGCATCGGTCCAGAGGTTTTTCTCAGGACGATCAAAGTTTTTTGAGATGACAGCGTTTGCTGCAGACAGGATGTTCTGCGTTGAGCGGTAGTTCTGCTCGAGCAAGATGGTTGTGGAGCCTGGAAAGTCCTTGGCAAATTCTGCAATGTTTCGCATGTCCGCTCCGCGGAAGGCATAAATCGACTGATCCGAGTCTCCTACTACGGTGACAGCGGATGGGCCCGGGAGCTCACCGGTTGAAGGGTCGGGTTCGTTGTGAGCATCAGCTATGGGCTTAGTTAGCTCACGAATTAGAGAGTACTGAGCGTGGTTGGTGTCCTGATACTCATCGACCAGAATGTGCCTAAAGCGCCGCTGATACTGGGCGGCGATGTTTGGAAAGGAGCGGAACAGGTAGACAGTTTCGGCAATTAGATCGTCAAAGTCGAAGGCGTTGTTTTTGCGAAGCTCCTGTGCGTAGCGAGTAAAGATTTCAGCGATAGCACGATCTTTGGGATTGCTGGAATCAATCATCGAGTAGAAATCTTCTGAGTCCTTGAGCTCGTTCTTGGCATTGGAAATTCGAGCGGCAACGCTCTGAGGTTTTAGCCCTTCGATGTCGCTACCGGATTCGCGAATCAATCTCTTGATAAGCGCCCTTGTATCTCCGGTGTCATAGACGGTGAAGTTTGAATCGTGACCGAGTAGACCTGCTTCTCGACGAAGAATCTGAAGACAAGCGGAGTGGAAAGTCTTGATCCACATTCCATCTGCGACATTTCCAAGCAGCGCGTGAACGCGCTCCTTCATTTCGTTGGCGGCCTTGTTTGTGAAGGTAATTGCAAGAATCTGGGACGGCCAAGCTTCCTTGTTATCCAACAAGTGAGCGATGCGGTGAGTAAGAACTTTTGTCTTTCCAGAACCTGCACCTGCGACAATCAAAAGCCCCGGGCCGCGATGAGTCACCGCAGCAACCTGCTGCGGATTTAGGCCTTCAAGGAGATTCTGGTTCATGACCTGCCAAGCTTAGGCGGTGCCATCGACAATGCTGCGCAGCAGATCAGGCTGATCAACGAAGATGCCATCAAGACCTGCAAGTGCAACTTTCGCGAAGTACTCATCAACGCTCTCCGTCGCATCCTCAGCCTTCAAGGTCCAGGCGTAAACTTCCAACCCGGCAGCCTTAGCTAGCTCAATAGAGCCGTTGGAGACGGTGTGGGTTCCGGCTTCATCTTTTTCCAGAAGCAATGGAAGATCCAAGCTGACCCCGTCAAAATCGCCAGCTATCTTCTCGAGATAGCCAGAAGTGAGCCTGTCTTGGTTGTCCGGAAGCCTCACCTGCTCGGTCAAAAACACGTACCTTTTATCTGCACCACAGGCAGCCTTTAGAAGCAGCAGCATCTCGTAGTCAAAGCTTTCGATAATCAGCTTGATTCCGCGGGCTTTCCAATCGGATTGCTGAAGTTTCCTGCTCAAAATCCCAGCGATGTCCATGCCTTTGTTGGTGAAGTGCATGCCGTGCTTGACCTCAATAACCAGGGTCTTGCCGTCCATAAATGGGGCGGCAAGCAGCTGGTCGATGGTTGGAATCTTGAATTCACCATCGAATTTGGCGCTGCCGGGCCGCATTTCAGGCAGGCGCTCAATAGCCCTGACCTGCGCTAGTTCCGAAAGATCAAAGTCCTCGCTAAAGAATCCGTTCTCTGTGATTCCGTCGGAGTAGCCAGCGCGAGAGCGATCTGCAAACTCAGGGTGAGATTCGATGTCTGTAGTTCCATTGAGCCAGTTCTCGTGACGGATGAGAAGTTCGCCATCTTTAGTTGGAACCAAATCGCACTCGACACCATCGGCTCCCTGAGCAATTGCCAGCTCAAAAGACTCCAAAGTGTTTTCAGGTCGATACCCACAAGCGCCACGGTGACCTAGAACTAGCGGTAGCAAGAAGCTACTCCCATTCGATGGTGCCGGGTGGCTTTGAAGTTACATCTAGAACGACTCGGTTTACACCTTCAACTTCGTTGGTGATGCGGTTGGAAATTCTTGCAAGCACGTCGTAGTCGAGTCTGGTCCAGTCTGCAGTCATGGCGTCTTCACTCGACACCGGGCGAAGCACAATCGGATGACCATAGCTTCGACCATCACCTTGGACACCAACGGAACGAACATCGGCAAGTAATACAACCGGGCACTGCCAAATCTCCGCGTCGAGACCGGCTGAAGAAAGCTCTTGCCTGACAATTGCGTCAGCTTTTCGAAGAAGGTCCAGCCTGTCCTTGGTAATTTCACCGACGATTCGAATTCCAAG
>CAYVZV010000003.1:0-48015 GCA_964456485.1 uncultured Rhodoluna sp.
CCTCCCAAATGATTTTGGTACAGAAGGTAGCATCGAAGCTAAGTTTGCCACAGCAGCAGGAAGATCATGGCCAAAGAACAAATCGATAAAGTTCCGGAACGAATCTTTGACATCGACCTATCCAAGGAGATGCAGGACTCGTTCCTGGAGTACTCCTACTCCGTTATCTACTCCCGAGCCCTTCCTGATGCTCGGGATGGCCTAAAGCCTGTTCACCGTCGAATCGTGTACCAAATGGGTGAGATGGGTCTTCGCCCAGATCGCGGCCACGTAAAATCCGCTCGAGTTACTGGCGAGGTAATGGGAAAGCTTCACCCTCACGGTGATAGCGCCATCTACGACGCTCTCGTTCGAATGGCTCAGCCGTTTTCTCTGCGAGTGCCTCTAATTGACGGTCATGGAAACTTCGGGTCCTTGGATGACGGTCCAGCAGCCGCTAGGTATACCGAAGTAAGGCTTTCATCGGCAGCATTGGTGATGAATGAGGGCCTAAGCGAGAACGTCGTCGATTTCAAGCCAAATTACGATGCTCAGCTATCGGAACCAGAAGTTCTTCCGGCAGCATTTCCAAACCTGCTGGTAAATGGCGCTTCGGGAATTGCCGTAGGTATGGCAACAAACATGCCTCCACACAACATGCGCGAGGTCGTCAAAGCAGCAATTTTCTTGCTTAGAAACCCCAAGGCAACCCTTCATGATCTGATGGCGATTGTTCCAGCGCCAGATTTCCCAAACGGCGGAATCATCATGGTCGGCGAAGGTATCAAAGAAGCTTATGAAACTGGCCGCGGAAGCTTCAAAACCAGAGCAAGAGTGAGCGTTGAATCAGTTGCTCCAAGGAAATTAGGTCTGGTTGTGACAGAGCTTCCATATCTTGTGGGCCCTGAAAAGGTCATCGAGAAGATCAAAGAAGGGGTCAACGCCAAGAAGCTTCAGGGAATTTCCGACGTTATCGACCTCACAGACAGAACTAATGGTCTGAAGCTGATTATTGAACTAAAAACTGGTTTTGATCCTCAAGTAGTTCTTGACCTTCTCTATCGCTACACCCCGATGGAAGATAGCTTCGGTATAAACAACGTAGCCCTAGTCGAGGGACAGCCACAAACTCTTGGGCTTCGTGACCTACTTGGCGTTTATCTCGCCCACCGCATCATCGTTATTAGAAGACGAAGCGAAAACCGCTTAGGAAAGCGTCAGGCCAGATTGCACCTGGTCGAAGGAATGCTTCTGGCAATTGTCGGTATCGACGAGGTCATCAAAATCATCCGGGCCTCGGAGGAAGTGCAAGAAGCCAAGACCAAGTTGATGAAGAAGTTCAAGCTCAGCGACATTCAAGCTGAGTACATCCTCGAGTTGAGACTTCGCCGTCTAACCAAGTTTTCCAAGCTTGAGCTCGAAACTGAGAAGAAACAGCTCCTGCTAGAAATTGCTGAGCTAGAGAAGATTTTGAAGAGTGACAAAGTCCTAAAGGACCTTGTTGCATCGGAACTTGAGGAAGTGGCTAAGAACTACGGCGACGACCGTCGAACCTCACTTCAGGCTGAAGGCGAAGTTGTTACTGAATCAGCAGCGACAAAGAAGCTAGTCAACGCAGAACTTACTGACTCCCCCTCAGCCATTACTCTTTCAGCTTCCGGACGTGTATTTAGAGCCGAAGACGCCAAAGAGCCTGCCACACGTAAGAATGGCTACCGAAACTGGTTCGCAACCACAACCCGAAGTGATGTGGTCTTCGTCACCGACGCTGGACGAATGCTTAGAACTCACGTTGGGGACATTCCAGTTGGCGATTACAACGCCCATAACTCTGGAACTCCTGCCGCAGAATTCCTCGGTCTCGGCAAGAAAGAGAAAGTACTAGGCGTTTTCCCAGTGGATGAGAAAACCGTTATCGCTCTTGGGACCAAGTCTGGAATTGTGAAACGAATCACCCCAGATTTCCCATCTAGGGCCGATTTCTCCTGCATCAACCTCAAAGGATCGGACAAGGTTGTTGGGGCTGCCGCATCAAGCGAAACTGATGAGCTTGTCTTTATCACTCAAGACGCACAGTTCCTGCGCTTCGATGCCAAGGCAGTAAAGCCACAGGGTGTAAACAGCGCGGGCATAGCCGGCATCAAGACTGACACGGAAGTTGTCTACTTTGGAGTCTTGAACGCCAAAGAGAAGAACGTAGTTTTGACAATTGCCAACAGCTCAGCTTCCCTGCCAGGCACTGACGGTGGAGGCATGAAAGTGTCCAAGCTCGCAGAGTTTCCAAAGAAGGGACGAGCTACCAGCGGAATTAGGTGCCAGAAGTTCATTAGAGGTCAAAACCAGATCGTTCTTGGATACGTTGGGCCAGAAGGTTTCCAGTTAGTGGACGGCAAAGGCAAGGCCATCGGGGTTGAGTATGAACTGCAAAAGCGTGATGCCTCCGGAGACCCAGCTCCCGCTATTAGTTTTGTGGGAAGAACCTAAGCGTCGATTCTTTCCCGCTCAAGCGAGTCGGCTGAGTCGATAATGAAGTCTCTTCTAGGGCCAACTTCATTACCCATTAGAAGTTCAAACATCTTTTCGGCAGCTTCGGCATCTTTCACCGTCACTCGTCTAAGGGCTCTCTTGGATCGGTCCATTGTCGTTTCAGCCAGTTGCTCGGCATCCATCTCTCCAAGCCCCTTATAGCGCTGGATGGGTTCCTGGTAGCTCTTCTTGGCAGTTTTGAGCTTGGCCAAAAGTTTTTCTAACTCTGCTTGTGAATAGGTATAGATGTGTTCATTCGATTTTGAACCAGCATTTATGACAGTTACTCGATGCAGTGGAGGAACAGCGGCGAAAACTCTTCCCGCCTCCACAAGCGGACGCATGTAGCGGAAGAAAAGTGTCAGTAGCAGGGTTCTGATGTGGGCTCCGTCAACATCTGCATCGCTCATCAAGATCACCTTGCCGTACCTGGATGCATCAAGGTCGAAGCTACGGCCTGATCCTGCGCCGAGAACTTGAATGATGGATGCACACTCGGCGTTTGAGAGCATGTCAGCAACCGAGGCTTTCTGGACGTTAAGAATTTTTCCACGAATTGGGAGCAGTGCCTGGTACTCGCTGTTTCTTGCAAGCTTTGCCGTTCCAAGAGCAGAGTCACCCTCGACTATAAACAGCTCAGAGACTTCAGTTTCCGAGGTTCGGCAATCAACAAGTTTGCTCGGAAGAGACGAGCTCTCCAAGGCGTTCTTTCGACGCTGAGTTTCCTTGTGAGTACGGGCCGAAACACGAGCTTTTGTTTCGGCAACAATCTTCTCCAGAACCAAAGCTGATTGGGTTTTATCATCGCGCTTTGTTGATTTCAGTCTTTCGTTTAGACGTTTTGCAACAATTGCCGAAACGATGTTTTTGACCGCTGGTGTTCCAAGAATTTCTTTGGTCTGACCTTCAAACTGAGGTTCGGCCAGTCTTACAGCCACCACCGCCGTTAGCCCAGCAAGAATGTCTTCTTTCTCGACCTTGTCGCTTCCAAGTTTTAGCTTTCTGGCATTTGCGTCGATTTCCGCGCGGATAGCCTTTACTGCACCCTGCTCAAAGCCAGAAACATGAGTTCCGCCCTTTGGGGTTGCGATGACGTTTACGAAAGAGCGGAAGTTAGTCTCGTACCCAGTCCCCCATCGAAGCGCTATGTCAACCTCACAACTGCGAGTGACTTCAGTGGAAACCATGTTGCCCTTTTTGTCCAGAACGGGCACTGTTTCAGTAAACTCGGCATCCCCTCGGAGACGCCACACCGATGTCACCGCTGTGTCTGGTGCAAGGAAGTTTACGAACTCAGAAATTCCGCCTTCAAACTTAAACTCTTGCTTGATGCCTTTTGCTGTTCGCTTGTCATTCAGGGTGATAAGCAGGCCTGGAACCAAGAACGCGGTTTGACGGGCGCGGTCTTCAATCTCCTTTAGGTCGAATGCAGTCTCTTTGACGAAAATCTGTGGGTCGGGCCAGTAGCGAACCCTGGTTCCAGTCTTGTTTTTTGCTACCTTGCCCAGGATCTGAAGTTCACTCTTTTTGACAAAAGGTTTGAACGAGTTACTCGGTCCAATTCCTTTGTTGTCATCGAATACACCAGGCTCACCGCGCCTGAAGGACATGGCATAGGTCTGTCCATTTCTGTCGACTTCAACATCGAGACGCTCAGACAAAGCATTTACTACAGATGCGCCGACGCCGTGCAAGCCTCCCGAAGCTGCATACGAGCCAGAACCGAATTTTCCTCCAGCGTGCAATTTGGTGAATACAACCTCAACACCCGAGAGTCCGGTCTTGGGTTCGATATCTACTGGGACACCGCGGCCATCGTCTTCAACTGTGACGCTTCCGTCTTTTTGAAGTTCAATCGAGACCTTTTTACCGTGACCAGCCAAAGCTTCATCGACGCTGTTGTCGATGATTTCCCAAAGGCAGTGCATAAGACCGCGACCGTCTGTAGAGCCGATATACATTCCTGGGCGCTTGCGGACAGCCTCTAGGCCTTCTAGGACTGAGAGGTGTCTAGCTGAGTAGTCTTCGCTTGCCACTTGAAAATCTTAAGCGCAGCTGCGCATAGCCCTTGAAACCAACACCCAAGACGTTGAAAATACTTCGCTTTTAGCGAAAAGCACCCCTAAATGGACTAAATAGTCAGCTGGGTGTGTTGAGATTAGTGCAGAAGGGATACACACATGCAACCAGTTGAAGCTACAGCTCCGAACCTAGGCTCCACCCTGAACGCAGCAGATCGCTGCGACGTCTGCGGTGCTCAGGCCTACATCAAGGTCTCGCTTGCTACCGGAGAGCTGTTGTTTTGTGCCCACCACGGCAAGGCCAACAAGGAAAAACTTGAGCCGATTGCAAAAGCTTGGCTCGACGAAACCGACAAGCTGCTAGCTCGTTAGTCGAGCCTTTAACTCGCTTCGCGCCTTTTCGGCGTATCCATCTGCAACCTTCGCCTGTTGGCTTGTCTGCTCGTAACTAAATCCAGATTTTGCAGCCACAAGCCTCAAGAATGAATCCGCCAGATGTGGATTCAACGGAAGCAGCGGGCCATTCAGACGAGCGGCCATTAGGTTGCCATCGAAGATCCCCTCATCCGGTCTTTGCTTGGCCGATTGAGTTGAGCTGTTTCCAAAACCAGCCTTGAGCGAAACAAGCGGTTTTGCATTGTTCAATAGTTCAATCTCGGCAGAATGATTCGCGTATCCGGTCGTTAGTTCGCCGCTATTGTCGAAGCCATAGCTCTCAGCTGAAGCTCTCTCACTAACTCTTGTACTCCTTGAAGGAAAGATTCCAACTCCAGCAAGAGTTCTACCATCCACGAGCTCGATGCTCTCGCCTAAAATTTCCCAACCTAGTCCAAGTGCCAAAAATGGAGTCCCATTCTCAGCAAGCTGGCGAAGTTTCGCAGCTTGCTCTTCGACTAGCACTAAGGCCTCGAGTGCACCAGCTAGTGTCCCGGAACCGATGAATACGGCATCAAAATCGGATCCAATTGAGCCGGAACCGTCAAAGACCTCGACGCTCGAATCTAGGCCAGACCACTTGAGCCTCTGAACCAGGCAGTCAAGGTTTCCTTTTTCCCCATTCAGGCCCAACTGGGCAGGAAACAGATGCAGAAAGCGGATACTCATTTGCCACTCTCCAGGTCCAAAAAGCCCATGAGCTTTCTAATCGCCATCATCTGCTCATAATTGGCCAATAGCGTTCCCCGCTTGCCATTTGCCTTAAGGAAAGAAACGTACTGAGCTAGCGCCTGCTTGCTGTCTGGCTCAACGGTTTCGGGCGATACACCGATGTAGCTCAACCTCGTTGCCCAGTGCCAAGCTCTTGAGCCGGAAATCACCTTCACAGCATTGATTCGAGATAAGTCGATGTCGAAAATCCAGGAAGGATCTGGGGTTCCCTCATCCATTGCAATCCAAATAGCAGTTTCAGGATTCTCCATTGCAACCAGCGTTGCTCTCATGCTTGATGGGTTCTTCATCATCAAGATCTGAATCTCAACGCCTTGGTACTTTGCCACTTCACCCCGCCCATAAACGGTTTGTTGGCTGGAGATTGCTCGAGAGGCAGTCTCCAAGTCAAAGGATTCCCCAAGAATTTGCTCTGCAACCGAGAAGGCCAAAGCGGTATCGATAGCAAAGTGAAGGCCCTTACCCGGCAGCTGAACAGAAGAGGTTGCTCCGCGAAGGGACAAGGTGGCGATGCCGTCAACTTCGTCAACAACAGTTGCAGAAACTGGGATGTCGTTCACAACATCGCCTTTACCAAACCTCGGTGCAGCCAGCGCTCCGTCTGGCCACTTGGACAATGCCTTCTTTGAAACTTGCACCTGAGAAACTGAGATGCCTGGAAGCATCAAACCAATATCGACTAGGTTCGCGTCAGAGCCGTTAATAACAACTCCCTTGGTGGCGCTGCTAGCAGCGGAATGCAGCATTCCAAACACGCGATCCGGTTCAAAGAATCGATTTAGCTGATCAATTTGGATGTTGGTAAGCACGACCCAACTTGGTGCTACATACGGTGCCAGGACTTCACCATAGGCTTCATCAACTTCAAGAACGGCAACGTCGGCTCCCAAAGTCCCGCGAAGAGTTGCTTGTCCGATTACGGCAGATCCAATGCCCTGTGGCATGTTGCCGCCCGACGGATTGCTAAAAACTTTTAGACCTTGAGAGGCAAGAGTTCCAGCAACCAATGCAGTTGTCGTGCTCTTTCCGTTGGAGCCCGAGACAAAGATGACTCCGTGCTTTAGGGATCCAAGGGTTTTGCTAAGAAGTTTTGGCTCGATAAGCATCGCTACGCGGCCAGGAATTGCCGATCCTCCGCCTCGCAGCTTGGCAACAACTCGGATTAGTTTGCCAACTAGAACTGCAAGAAAGAGCCTCACGGATATCTACTGGTCTAGGTAGTCACGCAGCATTTGAGAGCGCGACGGATGCCTTAGCTTTGACATGGTCTTGGACTCTATCTGTCTGATTCGCTCGCGGGTGACGCCGAACTCTTCACCGATCTGATCAAGAGTCTTCTGAACACCATCCCCCAGACCAAAGCGCGACTTGATAACGCCGGCTTCTCTTGGGTGCAGAGACTGCAAAATTCTCTCAAGCTCTCGCTGCAGCATGGTGAAACCAACTGCATCGGCAGGAACAACAGCTTCTGTGTCCTCAATTAGGTCTCCGAATTCACTGTCGCCGTCTTCACCAAGAGGAGTTGAAAGGGAGATTGGCTCGCGACCATACTTCTGAACTTCAACAACCTTTTCAGGTGTCATGTCTAGTTCTCTGGCAAGTTCTTCAGGGGTTGGTTCGCGCCCTAGGTCCTGAAGTAGCTGACGTTGAACGCGGGCAAGCTTGTTGATGACTTCAACCATGTGAACTGGGATACGAATTGTTCTTGCCTGGTCTGCCATCGCGCGGGTAATCGCCTGACGAATCCACCAAGTTGCATAGGTCGAGAACTTGTATCCCTTGGTGTAGTCAAACTTCTCAACCGCACGAATAAGACCAAGGTTTCCCTCTTGAATCAGATCCAAAAACTGCATTCCTCGACCGGTGTAGCGCTTAGCAAGAGAAACCACCAAACGTAGGTTTGCTTCAAGCAAGTGAGACTTTGCCTTTTGGCCGTCCTTGACTACCCACTTAAGATCGCGCTCCATCTCACGCGCAAGCTTTCTTTTGCCAGCAAGTTTTTCTTCTGCAAACAAACCAGCTTCAATTCTCTTGGCAAGCTCTACTTCGAGCTCTGCGTTAAGAAGTGCAACCTTACCGATCTGTTTTAGGTAGTCCTTGACTGGGTCAGCTGTTGCACCAGTGATTGTGGTGCTCTGAGTCGGAATGTCATCTTCTTCAGTGTGGGAAAGAACGAAACCGCCGCCTGGAACAACTACTTCTTCAACTTCTTCGGCCGCAGGAAGTTCAGTTTCGACAGCAGTGATGTCTACTGCTTCGGCAACATCAGCAACGATGTCCTCTACAGACTCCAGTTCAATGTCTTCGTCATCTTCTAGTTCGTCATCGTCAATTGCCGCGCCCTTTAAGCCGGCCTTGCCAAGTTTGCCCTTTGGTTCTTTTTTGGAAACCTTGGAAGCAGGACCAGTGGAGCCCTTAGAAGTCTTAGTGTTTTTTGAAACAGCGCTGGCCTTTGCTGACTTCGACGCAGGAGTACCCTTTGCAGACTTACCTGCAGCCTTTGCCGCCGGCTTGGTTACCTTTGCGGCTGCTTTAGTTTTTGACGCCGGCTTTACTGCCTTGGTCGGTTTCGCAGTTTTCGAAACTGGCTTACTGGCTTTCGCAGCAGCGACGACCTTTGTGGTTTTAGGCTCGCTCTTGGAACCCGCTGTGCGGGCAAGTTTTTTTGGAGCTGCTGGGGCTTTTGCCACTTGGTCCTCTCGCCGTAAGGCTTTTCCAGGCATTACTAAGACCCATGTCAAGTCGGATAAATCCGTCTGACTGGGTCTTGTCCTATTATGCCACGGAATTCGGTAGCCTCTGGACTGCCGCATTCGCGCCCTAGTAGCAACAATGATCGAGCCCTGGCTATTCCTGCCCTAGCCTTGAGCCATGCCGCTAGCAATAATTACTGGAGCAAACACAGGACTTGGCTTTGAAACCGCCCGCGGCCTTCTCGGCCTTGGCTACCATGTGGTTATCACAAGCCGAGACCTAGGTCGCGGCAATTCGGCCGTATCCAAACTGAAGGCCGAGTATCCGAACGCTCAAGCCTCAGCGTTGCCGCTTGACCTTGCGAACACCGAAAGTATCAACGCCTTTTCGAAGTCATTCGCTGCAGGATTCGGAAAGTGGGACATTTTGATTTTGAATGCTGGTGCCAAGGTCTTGGCTTACTATCAACAGACCGACTCGGGAGTCGAGTACCACTTTGGAGTAAACGCCTTGGGACACTTCTCGCTCACCTCAGATCTTCTCTCTCACCGTGCAGAAGTTTCAAGGGTGGTCTCGGTCTCTTCGATTGTTGCAAGATTTGCGCCTACGACACTTGGTCCATCTGGATCCTCATCGAGCTACTCAGCTGGCGCCAGTTATTCGGCAAGTAAGCTTTCGAACTACTTATTTGCGATAGAGCTAGAGAAGCGATTCGGTTCTGAATCCTTTAGTTCGTTAGCAACTCATCCTGGATTTGCAAGAGCTGAACCCTATGGGCCTAAGAGCACAAGATTCTTTGAATCGTTCCTAGCTCAATCTGCGGCCAAGGGTGCACTTCCAATCATCGAGGCCGCAACAGATGCGTCGCTACCCGGAGGAAGCTACCGAGTTCCGAAGATTCTGGAGCTTTGGGGAGCCCCAGCTGAAGGTATTGTTCCAAAAACTACAAACGCGCAAACCCTCAAGCAGAACTGGGAAATACTTGAGTCGCTCTCGGGAAAGACTCTAACCCTGTGAGTCGTCGGGGTTGTTTCTCTGCCTTGAGGCCAGGTAGCTTTCAAGCTCAGCAGCGATTTCATCGGCGTTTGGAAGCTTAACGAATGGTTTTCTAATCGGTGCCCGCGATGGTCCGGTCACTTCGTTTTGGTATCCCTGCTCGAGCGTTGCAATCATCTTCTGTAGCTCAGGGTTCTCAGCGATTTGCTCATTGAGCTTGGTAAGAAATTGTGATCCGTCATCCCGAAGATCGTCGGTTGGAAAAACAAGTCCGGTTGACGAGGACACTAACTCAAATGCCGTAACAGCTGCCTGAGGAAAATCGTTGTCCGCGAGGTAGTGCGGGCAGAGCAGCACGTATCCAACAATCGGCATGCCAGTTTGTGCAACTTTGAACTCAAGCAGGTGCAAAACGTTTCCAGGCACTTGAGTCTGAGGCTTCCACTCAGAAAGCTCGTTGACTATGTCTTTGCGGTTTCCTGAAACTGTCACGCCAATTTCTCTGGTGTGTGGAATTGGAAAAGGAATGGCATGTAGCCATGTCACGTCCTTGACCTGAAGTCTCTTGATCAAACGCAAGATAGCGTTGGTAAATGCTTCCCACCTGAAATCTGGTTCATAGCCGTGAAGGAAAAGGAAAGGTTGATTTGCCTCATCGTGCACAAGGTAAAGCCCAAGACTTGCTGGTTCGTAATCTTCGATGTGATCCTTCTCGAAGTACATGACCGGACGCCTGGATCGGTAGTCAAGAAGTTCATCGTTGTTGAATGTCAGGATCTGAGAAGTCGAGAGATTTGCAAAAATGTTCTCAGAGAACTGGTTGAGCACTCCCCCGGCATCTGTGAAGCCAGTTAGGCCAGCGATCAAGTGAAGGCCAGCTGGGACCTCGACCTGGTCAAACTCGAACTCGTAAAGCGGTTCATTGGACATAGCTCCAAGTCTAAGCACAAGCTGGAATAGCATTGTGGCTATGACAAAGTTGAAAATCTCCCTGACCCAGACTCCTCCTGCCGTATCTGGCACTAGCGCAACAGTAATCGGGGTGCAGGCTCAAGCCAAGACATCCAAGATTGCCAAGAACCACCTGGATTCGAAGCTCACTGCCAGCTTCAATTTGGCCTCACTCGGAGTCTCTTCTGATGTGGGTTCTGTAAAAAAGCTCTCTGGTTCTGGCTCTTCAGTTATTGCCTTATTGGGCCTTGGGGAAACAATCAACCTCGATTCACTTCGCGATGCGCTGGGATCGGCTGCCCGTGACCTTGGAAGCTTCGAGCATGTAGTTATTGACCTACCGCTTGCAAGCAAAGAGCAGGTACTTGCCGCCATCGAAGGATTTCAACTCGGCAACTACGAGTATTTGACTTACAAACCAAAGGCAACCAAGAGAGTGTTATCCAAACTCACCGTCATTACTTCTTATAAGCCTGCAGCGAGTGCCTTGGGTGAACTTGAAGTTCTAACTGCTGCAGTTCACCGCACCAGGGACATGGTTAATGCGCCCGCAAATGATCTGTATCCAGAGGTTATGGTCCAGGCAGCAAAGAAACTTGCCCGAGGCGTTTCAGTAAAAGTAAAGGTGTGGCAGGAGAAAGACCTAGTCGCCGACGGACTTGGTGGAATCCACGCCGTAGGTAAAGGCTCCAATCGCCCTCCAAGGCTTGTGAAGCTGGAATACAAACCAGCACGTGCGAAGACCTCGGTGGCCTTCGTTGGTAAAGGCATCACCTTTGATACCGGAGGGCTTTCTCTAAAGCCTGCCGAGTCCATGGTTGGTATGAAGTACGACATGACTGGAGCAGCTGCCTGTCTTCAGGCACTAATTGCTATTGCAGAACTGAAGCTGCCAATCAAGGCAACTGCTTGGCTGTGCCTTGCCGAGAACATGCCCTCTGGTGGCGCCACTAGACCAAACGATGTCATAAAGATTCGAAACGGCAAGACCGTCGAGGTTCTGAACACCGACGCTGAGGGTCGCCTGGTTCTAGCAGACGGTCTATCCATGGCATCTGAGGAATCCCCCGACTACATCGTGGACGTTGCAACCTTGACTGGGGCGGCCACTATTGCTCTGGGTAATAGGTACGCAGGACTTATGGGCGATGAAAAGGCTACAAAGAAGGTGCAAAGCGCAGCCGCCACAACCGGTGAATTGGTGTGGCACATGCCACTGCCTGATGAGCTTCGCCCGCTTCTGAACTCAGATATTGCTGATATCGCAAATGTGAAGATCGGGAACCGAGCTGGAGGAATGCTAATCGGTGGGCTTTTCTTGAGGGAATTCGTTGGCACGGAAGGCAAGAGTGCGCCAGCTTGGGCCCACCTCGATATTGCAGGCCCTGCAAACAATGACTCTGCTGCCTACGGTCACACCCCCAAAGGGGCAACTGGAGTCACAGTTCGCACTCTGGTGCAGTTAGCCCGCGACCTCGCTGGCTAACGGTAGTAAACTTAGCCCGCATCCAAAATCCCTGCTCTAAGGAGAATATTCGCGTGGCCGATCACTCATTTGACGTTGTTATCCTCGGTGGCGGAAGCGGTGGCTACGCAGCCGCACTTCGTTCGGCCCAGCTAGGAAAGTCCGTTGCACTTGTTGAAAAAGACAAGCTTGGCGGAACCTGTCTACACCGTGGCTGTATCCCAACCAAGGCATTGCTTCACTCCGCTGAAATTGCAGACAACACTCGTGAAGCAGAAAACTTCGGCGTGAACGCAAGTTTCCACTCAATCGACATGCCAAAAGTCAATAGCTACCGCGATGGCATCATCGACAAGCTTTTCAAGGGCCTTACTGGTCTAGTGAATTCCAAGAATATCACCGTCGTCGCTGGAGAAGGTCGCCTCACTGGCCCAAAGACTGTGACCGTAAACGGAGATAACTACACCGGTAACAATGTGATCCTGGCAACTGGCTCCTACTCAAAATCACTTCCTGGTCTTGAAATTGGCGGACGTGTAATCACATCTGACCACGCTCTCAAGTTGAACTTTGTACCAAAGAGCGTGATTGTTCTTGGCGGTGGAGTTATCGGTGTTGAGTTTGCTTCCATCTGGCGCTCTTTCGGATCAGAAGTCACGATCATCGAAGGCCTGCCTCACCTAGTTCCAAACGAAGACGAAGTTATCTCCAGGGCCCTTGAGCGTGCTTACCGTAAGCGCGGAATTGATTTCAAGCTCGGCGTTCGCTTCAGTGGAGTTGAGCAGACGGAAACTTCAGTCACAGCTGTTCTAGAAGACGGAACTCGTGTCGAGGCAGAGCTAATGCTCGTGGCCGTAGGTCGCGGACCTAACACTGCTGGTTTCGGCTACGAGGAACAGGGCCTGCAAATGGATCGCGGTTGGGTATTCACTAATGAGCGACTACAAACCAACTTGCCTGGCGTTTACGCAGCTGGAGACATCGTTCCAGGAGTGCAGCTTGCACACCGCGGTTTCCAGCAGGGAATCTTTATTGCAGAGGACATTGCAGGACTTAATCCAGTAGCGATCGATGAGGATGGAATTCCTAAGGTCACTTACTGTGAGCCTGAGATTGCATCGGTTGGTCTATCGGAAGCCAAGGCCAAGGAAAAGTTTGGTGCTGAGAATGTTTCTACCTACGAGTACAACCTCGGAGGAAACGGTAAGTCGCAGATTCTTGGCACTGCTGGATTCATCAAGCTAGTTCGCAGAAATAACGGACCGGTTCTTGGCGTCCACATGATCGGCTCTCGCGTTGGCGAGCAGATCGGTGAAGCTCAGCTGATTGTGAACTGGGAGGCGCACCCTGAGGATGTTGCCAACCTAATCCACGCCCACCCGACCATGAACGAAGCCATGGGTGAGGCGCACCTAGCCCTTGCCGGCAAGCCACTTCACGCCCACGCCTAGACTTTAGAAAGACAAACAAGGAGTAAGAACCAATGAGCGAATCCGTAGTGCTACCAGCCTTAGGTGAATCAGTAACCGAAGGAACGGTCACCCGCTGGCTAAAGAAGGTTGGCGATAGCGTCAACGTTGACGAGCCCCTTGTAGAAGTCTCCACAGACAAAGTAGACACCGAGATTCCATCTCCAGTAGCTGGAGTAATCGAGCAGATTCTCGTTCAAGAGGACGAGACAGTTCAAGTTGGAGCAGTTCTAGTAATCATCGGATCAGGTTCTGGTGCCCCAGCTGCTGCAGCTCCAGCAGTAGAGGCACCTGTTGCCCCGCCGGTAGTTCAAGCTCCACCAGCACCGGTAGCTCCTCCAGTTGTTGCAGCTCCCGTTGCTCCACCGGTGGTTACAGCGCCACCGGTTGTTGCCCCTCCGGTTGTTGCACCTCCCGTTGCACCTCCAGTGGTTGCAGCTCCGGTGATCTCTGTTCCTGCTACTTCATCAACTGATGCAGGCTATGTGACCCCGTTGGTTCGAAAGTTTGCTCAGGATTCTGGTGTTGATCTTTCTCGAGTTTCTGGAACTGGAGTTGGAGGCCGTATCCGCAAGGAAGATGTGATGGCGGCAACCTCCGGCTCGCCTGCAACTTCAGCAACCTCGTCTGCTCCTCACATGCCGGCGCCAGTTAGTGCACAGCGCGGAACCAGTGAGCCAATGTCTAGGCTTCGCAAGGTCCTTGCAGAGCGTGCGGTTGCATCCATGGTCTCCTCAGCTCAGCTAACAACAGTTGTTGAAGTTGACGTGACTCGTATTGCTGAGATGCGCAAGGACATCCAGGCCCGATTCACTGCGGCCACCGGTACCAAGTTGAACTTCATGCCGTTTTTCTTCCTGGCCAGTGCCGAGGCGCTGCGCTCACACCCGAAGCTAAACGCTTCAATCGAGGGCGAGACCATTCACTACCACCCGAGTGAGAACATCAGCTTTGCAGTGGACACCGACAGAGGTCTATTGACTCCAGTTATCCGCGATGCTGCTTCACTGAGCCTGGCTCAGATTGCGCAGCAGATTGCAGATTTGGCATCGCGTACTCGTGAGAACAAGTTAAAGCCCGACGAGATGATGGGTGGAACCTTTACCCTTACAAACACTGGTTCACGCGGTGCGCTTTTTGACACCCCAGTTGTCTTCTTACCTCAGGTTGCAATTTTGGGAACCGGAGTCGTTCAGAAGCGTGCAGTTGTAATCACTGGAAGCGATGGACAGGAATCTATCGCAATTCGCTCGATGGTTTACCTAGCGCTGAGCTACGACCACCGACTAATTGATGGCGCTGACGCTTCAAGATATCTTGTTGACGTCAAGGCTCGTCTAGAAGAAGCGAACTTCCAGAACAACTTAGGGATCTAGTTCCTGCCTCAGCTCCACTAAAGCTCCGTTTGCGGAGGCATCAAGTCGGAAGTGCAGGGATTTGAATCTGCCGTCCTCGCATTTGATCGAACCCGTGACGCTTTGCGTTGACCCAAGTGTTTGTTCAATCTCAAGACTCAATAGACCCAGCCTCGACTGAACAAGAACCTCTCCTGACGAAGCCGATGATGACTCGATGCTTGATGCAATCCACTCCTGTAATTCGGCATCAACAAGATCTAGTGCACATGTGGCTTCCGGGATTTCGGCTAAAGGTATCTCAGTGGACGCGGGTTGAGCCGCTGGAACAATTGCCAGTGCCAAACTCACTACCGCTAACACCACGGGACCGATAATTATTCGTGGTTCGAATCTTTTCTTTTGGCCTGCGCTAACGAAGCCAACATCGGGAACCAAGACTTTTTCTTGTGCGCTCTGTCTGGCTCGCTTAGCCAAGAGCTCAAGAACCGAGCGAGTATGTGGGCTATCGGCAGTGACTATCCACACTTTTCCAGCTTCGACCAAACTGTATTCGACGTCGAATTGATCAAGTTGGTTCGCAATAGATGGCCAATTTGGTCCCAAAAGCTTGCCCCGAACAAGAAGAAGCGAGTTTACGGAAGCGTCTATAGCCGAAATAACCCCGAGTCCTCCTGCTGGGATCGCTTTGCCAAGCGAAATTCCTTTAGCCGCCAGAAGACGCTCTTGTGATTGCCTCATCCCTAAAAGCTAGCCAAGCCAATTGCTGGTTCAGGCTGGAATTTTGCTTCTTGGGATAACTCTTAGACTTGTGGCGTGCCGGAATTTCAAACCGCAGGACTGGACCCCGATTTTGTGCCCTACCTTGAAGGGCTATCGCTCCAACGGGCTATTCATAAAGAGGTAGTTCAAGGAATCAGGCCCGATACCTGCATTCTGCTTGAGCACGTTAGTACCTACACCGCCGGTAAGCGCACCGAGGATTCGGAGCGTCCGACCGATGGCACAGAAGTAATCGATGTCGATCGCGGTGGCAAGATTACCTGGCACGGACCAGGTCAGCTTGTTGGCTACCCAATAATGAAACTTCCAAATCCAATTGATGTAGTTGGATATGTTCGCTGGCTTGAGCAGGTACTAATCGATGTCTGCGCTGACTTTGGGCTTGCAACCGAAAGAGTCGAGGGTCGCTCGGGTGTCTGGGCTCCAGTCGATGGAACACACGTAAAAATTGCGGCCATCGGTATCCGCGTGGCCGAACACACCACAATGCACGGCTTTGCGCTTAACTGCTCGAACTCGCTGGATCCCTACGACACCATAGTTGCCTGTGGAATCAAAGACGCTGCGACCAGCACAATCTCTGCCCTAACTGGCAAGCTAGTCACCCCAGCCATGGCAGCTGAGCGAGTAAAAGAGCGTCTTCGAGACATTGCTAAAGTTGTAGCATGACCCAGACCGATCCTGGAACAAAGCCTGCAAAGAAGATGCTTCGCATCGAGGCTAGAAACTCTGCCGTTCCAATCGAACGCAAGCCAGAGTGGATCAAAACTGTAGCGAAGATGGGACCTGAGTATCAGGCCATGCACAAGCTGGTCAAATCGGAAAACCTTCACACCGTTTGCCAAGAAGCTGGCTGCCCCAACATATATGAGTGCTGGGAAGACCGGGAAGCAACTTTCTTGATTGGTGGATCGCAGTGCACTAGAAGATGTGATTTTTGCCAGATCGACACGGGTAAGCCAGTCGCTTTTGATCCGGATGAGCCAAGACGCGTAGCAGTCTCTGTTCGCCAGATGGAGCTTCGCTACGCAACTGTCACCGGTGTGGCCAGAGATGACCTTCCTGATGAGGGTGCCTGGCTGTACGCGGAGACCATCAAGCAAATACACAAGAAATCCCCTGGTACTGGAGTAGAGATTCTGGTCCCGGACTTTTCTGGCAACCCAGCACTACTGAAGAAAGTGTTCGACGCGAAACCAGAAGTTTTCGCGCACAACGTTGAGACAGTTCCAAGGATTTTCAAAGAGATCAGACCGGCTTTTAGCTACGAACGGTCGTTGGATGTTCTAACTCAAGCTCGAAACGCCGGAATGGTAACCAAATCGAACCTAATTCTTGGCATGGGGGAAACTCGCGAGGAAATTTCTCAGGCGATGATTGACTTGTTCGATGCCGGAACCGACATATTGACAATCACCCAGTACCTAAGACCAACTCCAAAGCATCACCCGGTAAATCGTTGGGTAAAGCCCCAGGAGTTTGTGGAGCTTCGCGAAGAAGCTGAAGCGCTGGGCTACCTAGGAGTGCTAAGTGGTCCCCTAGTCCGCTCCTCCTACCGTGCCGGAAGACTCTGGGCAATGTCCATGAACAAAAAGGGTCTACCTGTTCCCCCGAACCTCCAACACCTAGCCGACGCAGCCGCCAAAGATGGCTTCGCTCAGGCAGTCGCCTAAAGAAAAAAGGAAATCATGGCAGAGAAAAAACCTAAGGTAGAAAAAGAGCCAGGCAAGATCAAGCAGCTTTGGCAGGTTTACAAGCTCACTGCTAAAGCCGACAAGAACTTTGTGCTCGCGGGTGTTCTCGCGTTCCTGGCTCCGCTCGCTATTGGAACCTTGGCGATTGTCCTGTTCTTCAGAGACTCTGCGCTGACAGTTTTTCTCTGGTCTATAACGACTTTGCTGTTTAGCTTCATGAGCACCATCACCGTTCTGTCTCGCAGGGCAGAAAAGGCCGCATTCATGCGCATCTCTGGTCAGCCAGGTGCGGTGGCTGCTGTTATCGGCTCAACTCTTAAGCGCGGCTACTCAACAAGTGAGATGCCTGTCGCTGTGGATCCAAAATCAAGGGATGCGGTCTACCGAGCGGTTGGAAAAGCCGGTGTTGTCTTGATTGCCGAAGGTAATTCCGCTCGAGTGAAGCAGCTAATCGAAGACGAGAAGCGTAAAGTCTCACGAGCAATTCCTGGGGTCACCATCCCAGTAATTTGGGTGAATCAAGACCCATCCTCAACTCCGCTTCACGCGTTAACCAAGACCATCTATAAGCTCAAAAAGGCCTTGACAAGGGCCGAGATTTCGGTTGTCAACAAGAGGCTGGCTGGTCTGGGGATGAACATCCCAATCCCTAAGGGCATTGATCCAAACCGGATCCGCCCTGGCCGCCGGATGTAAGTTTTACATTCCTGAAACATTTCAAGAACTTCCTGAAACATCCTTCTAGCTAGAGTTAGGGCTAATCGGAGCTTTTAGGGCCCGTCAAGTAAAAACACCGAAGGGAAGCCATCATGTTCAAGACCGCCTCAGAAGTCGTGAAATTCATCAAAGATAACGACGTCAAGTTTCTAGATGTTCGATTCACCGACCTGCCTGGAGTCCAGCAACACTTCAACCTGCCTGCTGCGATGATCGATGAGCAGTTCTTCATCGACGGTCAGCTATTTGATGGTTCTTCCATTCGCGGATTTGCATCAATTCATGAATCCGACATGCAGCTAATTCCTGATGTCACAACCGCTTACCTTGATGCCTTCCGAGTCGAGAAGACCCTGATCATGATCTTCGACATTTACAACCCAAGAAACGGTGAGATCTACGCTCGCGACCCACGTCAGGTTGCTAAGAAAGCTCAGGCATACCTTGGCACTACCGGTCTTGCCGACACGGCGTTCTTTGCCCCAGAGGCAGAGTTTTTCATCTTTGATGATGTTCGCTACGAGAACAAGCAGAACACTGCTTACCATTTCATCGACAGCTCTGAGGCTGCTTGGAACTCCGGCCGCAAGGAAGAAGGCGGAAACCTCGCTAACAAGACTCCTTACAAAGGCGGATACTTCCCTGTCTCACCGGTCGATCAGCATGCGGACATGAGAGACCAGATTGTTTTGGAGCTAGAAGCTGCGGGTCTCTCAGTTGAGCGAAGCCATCATGAAGTTGGAACAGCCGGTCAGGGTGAAATCAACTACCGCTTCGACACCCTGTTGCATGCAGCAGATGACATCTTGAAGTTCAAGTACATCGTCAAAAACGTTGCCCACTCATTCGGTAAGACCGCAACCTTCATGCCCAAGCCTCTGTTTGGAGACAACGGTTCAGGTATGCACGTTCACCAGTCACTCTGGAAAGATGGCAAGCCATTGTTCTATGACGAGTCTGGCTACGGCGGCCTAAGCGACATGGCTCGCTGGTACATTGGTGGAATCTTGAAGCATGCCCCAAGCTTGCTAGCCTTCACTAACCCGAGTGTGAACTCTTACCACCGACTAGTTCCAGGCTTTGAAGCACCAGTGAACTTGGTTTACTCGGCAGGAAACCGCTCTGCGGCTATCCGTATCCCGATGACCGGAACCAACCCGAAGGCCAAGCGCATCGAGTTCCGTGCCCCGGACGCTTCATCAAACCCATACCTAGCCTTCGCTGCAATGCTTATGGCTGGTCTTGATGGAATCAAGAACCGCATTGAGCCACACGAACCGGTAGATAAGGACCTTTACGAGCTTCCACCAGAGGAAGCAAAGCTAATTCCTCAGGTTCCTGGAACTCTAGAAGAAGTTCTTCAGGCTCTTGAAAAAGACCACGACTACCTGCTTGCGGGAGATGTGTTCACCAAGGATCTAATCGAGACCTGGATTGACTACAAGCGTGAGAAGGAAATTGCGCCTCTTGCAATGCGCCCTCACCCTTACGAGTTCGAGCTCTACTACGGCGTCTAGTCGAAAAACAGCTTTTCAAAAACAGCGCGTCCGCGACGGGTGGCAGCTAGATAGTCTTGCTCAAGACTGCTAGCTCCCCCTCGCGGATAGCCAGTTAAGCGGGCAATTCCTTCAAGCTGCGCTCTATCCACCGGCAAAACATCCGTTCGCTTGTTCAGATAAAGCATGGCGCTCGAGCGGATCGAAGAAGAAATGACCCAAGCTTCTTTGAGAACCCTTGCATCCGAATTTGAAATCAATCCACAGGCCTCCATCTGCTCCAAAGCTGGAAGGGTGTGTGGGGTCTTTATCTGAGGGTAGGCACTTGCGTGCTTGAGCTGAAATAGCTGAACCAGCCACTCAACATCGCTAATTGACCCTCGGCCAAGTTTTAGGTGACGTTTCGGGTCAGCCCCCTGTGGAAGCCTTTCAACTTCAACCCTTGCCTTGATTCTGCGAATCTCAACTATTGCTGCCTGCTCGATGTGATCGGGGAACCGGTACTGATTTATGAGTTCCACAAACGCTTGGGTTATCCCAGAGGCTCCCGAAATTAGCCTGGCTCGAAGCAGAGCTTGAGACTCCCAGGTGCCCGCCCAGCGTTTGTAATACGCGGCATAGGAATCGATGGATCTAACAATCGGTCCATTCTTACCCTCTGGACGAAGATCCAAATCAAGCTCAAATTCCAGCACTTGATCACCGGAAAGCCGCCTTATTTCGGAGACCAAGGCTTCAGCCTCAGCCTGTGCTTTGTTTACGTCATCACCAAGGGGCCGATAGACAAACATCACGTCGGCATCGGAACCAAACCCAAGCTCTGCCCCGCCGAAGCGTCCCATTGCAACAATTGCCAGCTCGTGGCTTAGTGGGCCTTGCTTTTCAATCAGGAACTTTGTGGCAATTTCTTGGATGGCAACAAGGTAGCTCTCGGTAATGTCAGTAAGGCCCTGAGAGATTCGCTCGAGATCGATGATCCCGAGCGCAGCTCCCATCGCCACCCGCAAGGTTTCTTTACGCCTAATAGACCTCAAACTTGCAGCTGCCAGTTCAGGGTCTTCGTGACGCGAAATTATCGCTTCAAACTGGGCCCCAAGGGCTTCCAGAGTTTCAGGTTCTAGTTCTTCTTCGCGATCAAACCATGCAGCAGCTTCGGGCATTTTCTCGAAGAGGTTGGTTGCAAGACGGCTTGTTGAGAAAACTTGAGTCATACGCTTTGCAGCACCTGACGAGTCACGTAGCATTCGCAGGTACCAGTGTGAATCACCGAGATCCTCGCTGAGTCTTCTAAAGGCCAAGAGCGCTGCATCTGGATCTGTGCCTTCCGCGAACCACTGAAGCAGCACCGGAAGAAGTTGCCTTTGTATCGCAGCTCTTCTAGAAAGACCTGAGGTCAAAGCGCTGATGTGACCAAGTGCACTTTTGGTGTCTCCAAAACCAATAGCAGCAAGCCTCTCCTGAGCTTGCGCGCTGGTTAGTTCAAGATCTTCTTGGCTGAGCCCAGAAACTGCAGACAGTAGTGGCCTATAGAAGAGTTGCTGGTGCAAATCTCTAACCTCGAGCTTTACTTGCTCCCAACGGCTCATCAGCTCCGAAGCGGTCAGGTCCAAAGAAACTGCTCTCGCGATTGCACGTCGAGGGCCTTCATCGGATGGCATCAGGTGGGTTCTACGCATTGCTGAAAGCTGAATGCGGTGCTCCAGAAGTCTTAGGAAACGATAGTGAGCACTGAATCGATCTGCGTCTTCGCGTCCAATGTAACTGCCATTGGACAGCGCATCTAGAGCGCTGAGAGTGTCTCGGACTCGAAGGGAAGGATCTACTCGACCGTGAACTAACTGAAGCAACTGCACAGTGAATTCGATGTCTCTTAGCCCGCCGGGCCCCAACTTGATTTGAGCGTCCACCTCACTGTTTGGGATGTTGTCCGTCACCTTTTGGCGCATCTTCTGAACCGAATCAACAAAATTCTCCCGAACCGTGCTTTCCCAAACCTTTGGCCAGATGCGCTCGATGTACTCGGAACCAAGTTGAAGGTCGCCAGCAATTGGTCTTGCTTTCAACAATGCTTGGAACTCCCAGCTCTCAGCCCAACGTTCGTAGTAGCTCTGGTGGGAATCTAAAGACCTAACTAGAGCGCCGGACTTACCTTCGGGCCGCAGGTTTGCATCCACCTGCCAAAGAGCTGGTTCAGTCCCGACTTCATCCATTATTCGCATCATGCGAGTGACGAGCTTGGTGGCAATCTCCAAAGCTTTAGACGCCTCTAACTCTCCGGATGGTTCTGCAACGAAAATCACGTCCACATCTGAGATGTAGTTGAGCTCCCGAGCTCCACACTTACCCATGCCGATGACGGCAATCCTGGTAGCGGCTACCTCCGCAGATGGATAGCTAACTGAATTCGCACCATTAGAAATTTCACTTCGCGCAAGAACCAGCCCTGCTTCCAAAGTCGCTCCGGCCAAATCAGCCAGGCTTGCAGCCACTTGGCCGACCCCCAATACAGGATCTAACTGCTCCAGGTCAAAGCTTGCAATCTTCAACAACTGCTTGCGGTAAGAAATGCGGATGTCCGAAACCGAAGTAGTTTTTGCCAGCAGCGCCTCGATGTGATCGCTCTCGGTTGGTAACTGCTGAGAATGCTCTAGTAAAGCAAGTTGATCTGTGTGTCTGTCTAAAAATTCATAAAGCGCAGTTGATGCACCAAGGATTACACATAGCCTGCCAAGCGCTGCTGCTTTTGATGAAAATGACTTAAGTTCGTTGGGGTGGCTTCTGTACAAGCGAAGCAAGAGCTCCAGAGCCTGGTCTGGGTTTTGAGATCTGGAGACATGCTCTAACACCTTCTCAGACTGTGCGCCGATGAGAGCAGCCAGCTCTTCAAGGTTTCTTAGCGCGGGGTCAAGGTTTGTGAAACCAAAACCGGCTAGCTCCGAGAGCCCGGTGGTGCGCTCAAGAGCCATGAGTTTCTAGAGGGTCTCGAAGTTCTGCTTGAGCTCGAAAGGCGTTACCTGGGAACGATAAGCGGACCATTCGGCCTGCTTGTTCGCAAGTACGTAGCTGAACACCTGCTCACCCAGCGTTTCAGCGGCCAATTCCGACTCTTCAAGTTTTCTGATCGCGTGATCAAGAGACTGAGGAAGCGGCTGAATTCCCATGGCGCGACGCTCAGAGTCAGTTAGATCCCAAACGTTGTCTTCAGTTTCCGCGGGCAACTCGTACTCGTTCTCGATTCCCTTTAGCCCCGCTGCAAGCAGCAGTGCGTAGGCAAGGTACGGGTTTGCAGCTGAATCGATTGCACGGTACTCAATTCTGGAAGATTGACCCTTGTCGGGCTTGTAAAGCGGAACGCGAATTAGAGCTGAGCGGTTGTTGTGGCCCCAGCAAACAAAGCTTGGCGCTTCACCCCCACCCCAAAGACGCTTGTAGGAGTTCACGTACTGGTTTGTGACAGCTGTGATTTCTGGAGCGTGGCGCAATAGACCAGCGATGAACTGTCTTCCGACCTTAGAAAGGTGGTACTGACCGCTGGCGTCGTAAAACGCGTTGGTGTCGCCTTCGAACAGTGACATGTGCGTGTGCATTCCCGAACCAGGGTGCTCAGTAAATGGCTTAGGCATAAAGGTCGCATAGACGCCTTGCTCGATTGCAACTTCCTTGATAACGGTTCTAAAAGTCATGATGTTATCTGCCATGGTTAGTGCATCAGCGTAGCGAAGATCGATTTCGTTTTGACCAGGGCCACCTTCATGGTGGCTGAACTCAACAGAAATACCTAACTGCTCAAGCATCGAAACGGCGCGGCGTCTGAAGTCATGGGCTGTTCCGCCGGGAACGTTGTCGAAGTAGCCGGCTTTGTCGACTGGAATTGGACCCTCTGGGCCAATCTGAGAAGACTTTAGAAGGTAGAACTCAATCTCAGGATGAATGTAGAAAGAAAAACCTAGGTCGTTGGCCTTTGCTAATGCTCGACGAAGAACGTTTCTAGGATCAGCCGCTGCTGGCTGACCATCGGGGGTCAAAATGTCGCAGAACATCCTGGCGGTTGGGTCAATTTCTCCACGCCAAGGAAGAATCTGGAAAGTCGAAGGATCTGGCTGGGCCAACATATCGGCTTCGTAGCTTCTGGAAAGGCCTTCGATGGCAGAGCCGTCAAAACCCAGCCCTTCCGCAAACGCGCCTTCAACCTCAGCTGGTGCGATTGCAACAGACTTTAGGGTTCCGGCTACGTCTGTGAACCAAAGTCGCACGAACTTTACGCCGCGCTCCTCGATGGTTCGAAGCACGAAATCGCGCTGCTTATCCATGAAAATCCTCTTCCTTGCCTGCTACTAGGCTAATGCTTATGCCCGCCGTTCGCGTAGCCATGGCCCAGATAAACCCTACAGTTGGGGATCTTGCGGGCAACAGCGCAAAAATCCTTGATGCCGCCAAGCGTGCCCACTCGCAAAGTGCTCAAATTGTGGTTTTTCCAGAGCTTGCCCTTACTGGCTACCCCATCGAGGATTTGGCCCTCAGCCGAGACTTTCTAACTGCAAGTGAAAAGGCCCTTGAGAACCTGGCGCTCAACGCCAATCAAGCGGGCCTTGGCGATCTAACTTTGATTGTTGGCTACCCGGGCTTTAGCGCAAACCCTTCCAGTTGGGCTATTGGTGCGAACAAGGCAGCCCTGATTTCCAAAGGCAGGGTTGTAGATACCTATTCCAAACATCATCTTCCCAACTACTCCGTGTTTGACGAGTACCGCGTTTTTGTACCGGGGCATAACTTGCTCACTTTTGAATCAAACGGCTTGAAGTTTGCAACTGTTATCTGCGAAGACATTTGGCAATCAGGTGGACCGGTTGCTCAAATTAGCGCCGAGCAGGTTGACCTGACCCTTGTGCTGAATGGTTCTCCGTTTGAAACAAGTAAAACCGACTCTCGCTTAGAGCTGGTGCAATCACTTGCCACAACCCAGTCAACCGCGGTTGCATACGTAAACCTGGTTGGCGGCCAAGATGATCTAGTTTTCGATGGAAATAGTTTCGTAGTTGATGAATCCGGTAAGCAAATCCTTCGTTCAAATCAATTCAGCGAAGACCTGGGCGTTTTCGAGATTGAATCAAAAACGCGAATCAATGCAATTACTGCAAGCGCGGAATCAAAAGCGCCCGTTCAGCAGATCTGGGATGCGCTTGTTCTAGGCTTGGGCGACTACGTTCGCAAGAATGGATTTAGCTCTGTTGTTCTTGGTCTTTCGGGTGGAATCGATTCAGCGGTTTGTGCCAGCGTCGCAGTTGATGCATTGGGTCCAAAGAATGTATTTGGTGTAGGAATGCCGAGCAAGTACTCTTCTGAGCATTCGCTTACTGACGCACGGGCTTTAGCTCAAAACACTGGTCTTGTGTATTCAGAGCAACCAATTGAAGCCATGGTCGAAACGGCCATGGGCCAGCTAAATCTCGACGGCCTTGCAGCAGAGAATCTTCAGGCACGAATTAGAGGATTGATCTTGATGGGTCTCTCGAACCAAAACGGTCATCTCGTGCTTACAACCGGCAACAAATCAGAACTTGCTGTTGGCTATTCAACAATCTACGGTGACTCTGTCGGAGGCTTTGCTCCGATCAAAGACGTTGAGAAGTCCTTGGTCTGGGAACTGGCCAAATATCGAAATGGAGTAGCGGCCAAATCAGGTTCTACTCCCCCTATCCCAGAATCGTCTATCACAAAAGCCCCATCCGCGGAGCTGCGTCCAGATCAAACAGATCAAGATTCGCTCCCGGACTATTCAGTGCTTGATCAGATTCTCGAGCTCCATATCGAACAAAGACTTTCGGCCTCCGAAATCATCGCAAAAGGCTTCGACAAGGCCGTAGTTGATTCAGTTCTGAAGCTTGTCAAAGGCGCTGAGTGGAAGAGGCGTCAGGGAGCTATTGGACCTAGGATTACTAAGCTTGCCTTTGGTCGAGAGCGGCGAATGCCGATAACCGGCTGGTCTAAGTAGGAGACGATGAGCACCTCACTCAAGAAGATTCGCACCAGCACATTAGCTTCAATGAAGCAAACTGGTGAAAAGTTCGCATGCCTGACTAGCTACGACGCACTTACAGCGCAAATTTTTGATGAAGCAGGCATCGAAGTTATCCTGGTCGGAGACTCCGCTGGAAACACGATGCTAGGCCACGAGAACACTCTCGAAATCACTCTCGATGAGATGATCAGCTTCGGCCGAGCTGTTGCAACAGCTGCTAAGCATTCGCTAGTTGTGATGGATATGCCATTTGGCTCCTACGAAGTCAGTGCCGAGCAGGCAGTTGAAAGTGCCATAAAGCTCATGAAGCAAACGGGAGCTTCAGCCGTGAAGTTAGAAGGTGGCAGCAACCGAGTTGCCCAAATTCAGGCAATTGTTGCTGCAGGAATTCCAGTGATGGGTCACTTAGGTTTTACCCCCCAGTCGGTTCATGCAATCGGAGGCTTTAAAGTTCAGGGGCGTGGCGACTCTGCCTCCGTACTCGCTGAGCAAGCAAAACAACTTCAGAGCGCTGGAGTTTTTTCACTTGTTCTGGAGATGGTGCCAAGCTCGGTTGCTGAAGTTATTACCAAAGAGCTGGATATTCCAACCATTGGAATCGGTGCAGGAAACCAAACCGATGGTCAGATTCTGGTTTGGCAAGATTTTGCTGGGCTATCAACAGGGTCAAGGAAATTTGTGAAGCAATATGCGGAGCTAAGAAATGATCTGTCAAATGCAGCCAAGTCGTACCGTGCGGATGTACGGTCCTCAAGCTTTCCAGCCAAAGAGCATTCTTTCGAGGACTAGTCCTCTTCGCTTTCCTGTTGTCTCCAGGCCTCAGACCTTGCCTTGACGATGGCTTCGGCATTAGCTGCTTCAGCTTCGGTGTCGAAAGGGCCTATCCGGTCCTCAGATGAACTCTTCAGCCCAAGCTCTACTTGTTTGGTTCTCAAGTTGAACCAGTACTTAGGAGAATCTGACACCACGAACACCTTCCGGCTATTGAACTCAGACTACCTTGCATCGCAAAATAGACTGGAGCAATGCCCAGAGATAGCCAAACCGGATTTCTAACGCCTGGCGTAATCTCCAAACAACTCTCCGTCCCGACTTCGATTGTGCGACCTGAATACGTTGGAAAGCCAGCACCCGCTGAATGGACTGGTTCACACGTGAAATCTCGTGAGCAGATTGGAAAGATTCGAGCTGCCGGGAAGATCGCAGCCGAGGCTATAGCCCTAGTTGGCGCTAACGCTCAAGCGGGAATCACAACCGATGAACTAGATAAGTTGGCTCACGATTACATTGTCTCTCAGGGGGCTTACCCTTCAACTCTTGGCTACCGCGGGTTTCCGAAATCCTGCTGCACATCCTTGAACGAAGTCATCTGTCACGGAATTCCCGATGACACCGTCTTAGAAGATGGTGACATTTTGAACGTTGACATTACTGCGTACAAAGATGGCTTCCACGGCGACAGCAATTCAACTTTTCTGGTTGGGGATGTAGCAAAGGAAGTTGTTGACCTAGTCGAAAGAACAAGAGAAGCTCTCGATAGAGCCATTGCAGTTGTGATGCCGGGGCGTCCAATAAACGTAATCGGCCGAACAATTGAGTCTTATGCGAAGCGATTCAACTATGGCGTTGTTAGGGATTTCACAGGCCACGGGATTGGCGAGTCCTTTCATTCCGGACTAGTTATCCCCCACTTTGACGCCGCACCAAACTACTCGAACACCATGGAAGTCGGCATGGTATTCACCATCGAACCGATGCTGACTCTTGGCACCCATGAGTGGGACATCTGGAGCGATAACTGGACCGTGACTACCAAAGATAAATCAATTACTGCGCAATTCGAACACACCCTGGTGGTGACCGAGTCGGGGGCTGAAATTCTAACCCTGCCCTAGACTGAAATTTCTATGAGCAAAGCAATTGGAATCGATATCGGTGGAACCGGTATCAAAGGTGCACTAGTTAACACCAAAAAAGGTCAACTGGTCGGCGAACGAATACGATTCGACACCCCCGACGGCGCTACCCCAGAAGAGGTAATAGCGAAAGTCGCCGAAATTGTTGATCAACTAGATAGTGACAAGGGCACTCCAATTGGAATTTGCTTCCCAGCAATCATCAAAGACGGTGTCACTCTTTCAGCCGCTAATGTGTCCAAAGACTGGGTTGGGCTAAAGGCCGAGAAGCTCTTTTCAAAGGCGCTGGATCGCAAGGTGGTTTTGCTAAACGATGCTGATGCTGCCGGCGTTGCCGAAATTAAGTACGGAGCAGGTCAGGAACGAAAGGGCCTAATTCTTATGGTCACCCTTGGAACTGGAATTGGAACTGCTCTTTTCATGAACGGAAAGCTTATTCCCAACAGCGAGCTCGGGCATCTTGAGATTGACGGCGTGGACTACGAAAGTATGGCTTCGTACTCGGCTAAAGAACGTGAATCCCTTAGCTTTGCAGACTGGGCCAAGCGCCTGACAAAGTATTTTGCGGCCATAGATCGTCTTCTAAGCCCTGATCTGATTATTGTTGGCGGTGGGATTTCGAAGCAGCACGAGGAGTTCTTGCCTCTGGTGGAATCAAAAGTGAAACTCGTTCCCGCTGAATCAAGAAACAACGCTGGAATAATCGGGGCTGCATTTATCGCGCGGAAACGGCTAAAGCCGGAGTAAGTGGATGGGCCGGCTATTACGCCGGGTTTTGTCCTTCTTTCGAAGTGACGGTCATCTATCTAGGGCACTGATTGCCCAGTGCCTCGAGCGACCTACCCGTGAGCTCGGGCGAGCAGCCCTCAAGCGCCCACTGTTTGGTCTTGCTCCAAATGAGGTTTACCTAGCCGATCTGATCACTCAGTTCGCTGGTGGTCTCTTACACCACCGTTTCACCCTTACCGATTGCTCGGCGGTTTGCTTTCTGTTGCACTATCTCTCGGGTTACCCCGGGTGGGCGTTACCCACCATTTTGCTCTTTGGAGCCCGGACGTTCCTCGTCAGTAAACTGCCGCGACCGCCTTGCCGACCCATCCAGCGACAAGTCTAGCTGTGGCAACTCAAGAAGATAAGTGGGCAGTTGAGTTGGAGCAAACTACCTCTGCTGCTTCGTGACCCCAGTACCTGGCAATCGAAATGGAAGCAGGTCCAACATTTATTCGCCAAAATCCAGCAATCGATGAATCGTTGGCCATTCTAAGCAGGGCACGAATAGGCATCACGTGCGCAACCACCACAACAGTCTGCCCTGAGTAGCGCTCAAGTATTGAATCAAACGCCCGTCTAACCCGAGCATCAAAATCCTTTAGGGACTCTCCTCCTGGAGGAGCCGCCTCGAAAGACCCCCGCCAAGCGTTGTACTCCTCCTCGAAGGCAGCAATCATTTCCTCGTTAGTAAGGCCATCCCATTCACCGAAGCCGATTTCGGCCAAATCGTCGTTAGAAACCATAGGAATTGATACCCGGTTTGAAATTGCCTGAGCGGTCTGTTGAGCCCGGGCTATCGGCGAATGAACAACCGCAACAGGTGGACTCAAATAGGCAAAGTTGCCTGAATGCCCGAGCTTCGCTAGTTCCTCTGCGACTTGCCTAGCATCTTGTTTTCCAAGCTCGGAAAGGTCAGGATTCTCACCATCGCCGCCAGAAATCTTCCTTGACTCCGTCAAAGCAGTTCTTCCGTGGCGCACCAGAATCAAAGTGGTGGCATCTTGGATGCTTGGTCTTGGCGCTCTAATCGAGGATGGCTCACCGCTGTTGTATTCAACAGCCGATGCTATTGGATCGCCAGCGAAATCCATGGCCTTGTTGGCAAGGGCATCTGCTAAGCCATTTTGCTCTCGAGGAATCCAAACAAACTCAACTTCTTTTGAGGCAATTAGCTTTTGAACTCTCGCTCCAAGCGTCATCATGTCGGGGTGCTTGATCTTCCAACGACCCGACATTTGCTCAACTACCAACTTGGAGTCCATGCGCACCATCACGCTTGCTACCGGATCAATATCGAAGGCCGCCTCGAGGCCTAAAACAACTGCGGTGTACTCTGCAACGTTGTTGGTTGCTATTCCAACCGGTTCAGAAATCTCCTTGAGCACTTTTCCGGAATCAGCGTCAATTACAACGGCACCTGCGCCAGCTATTCCCGGGTTTCCGCGAGAGCCACCGTCAGCTTCAATAATTAGTTTCATGCTCGCACCAGGTATGCCTGACAGTTTGGACACTCAGCTATCTCATCGGCCGGCAATGCCACAATCTCTTCCAGATTGGTTGCGGTTATTGAAATACGGCACGCCCCACATTCGCGACCCGATAGCTTCCCTACCGCAACAGCCCTATCCGCTTTTCTTTGATAAGACACCGCAAGCTCAGGATCAATTAGCCCCACCAATGCAACACGCTTTGAGGTCAATTCAGCGCGCTGAAAGTCCAGGTCTGAAGTGTTTGAAGACAAGGCTGCCCTTAGTGCACCAAGGTGAGCCTCAGCCGCGGACTTGGCCGACTCAGCAGCAGCTAAATCCGCTCGAACCTTGTCTAACTCTTCCAGGATGCCTAGCTCTGCATCTTCTAGTTCGCTTTTTCTCTTAGCCAAAGTTGTCAGTTCATGCTCGATACCCTGGGCATCTTTAGCAGACGATGTGGAAGATAAAGCCTGCTTATCTTTGGAAATTCTGTTCTCAACTAATTCAAGATCGTTCTCTGCACGTTTTAGCTCTAGCTCCAAATCACCAACTTTGTTCCTGGCATCGATTAGCTGATCTGAAAGAGCCAGCGCTTTCTCGCTGGCAATTTGAATGTCAGTTGCGGCAATTAGCTTCGCTCTATCGCTAGCGTTTTTCACAAGATCTAGATCAAGCTGAACAAGTTCCAGCAGGCGCTTTTGGTCCTGCAGGTTAGCCTTCACTGTTACTCTTTCCTGAAACTGTCATGGTCCACGGATCAGTCGATATTTGGCTTACTAGAAAGCTAACCTGCGGAAGAGCCTCTGCCAGCAACTTCCGAGTGGGCTCAAGCCACAGGCTCTCTGCTGCAAAGTGAGAAACATCAATGAGCGCTAGCGGAGTGCTTGGGTCTGATACTGCATCGAGTGTCACATGATGCCTTAGATCACTAGTGACTAGCACTTGTGCACCACTAGCGGCCGCCGCCGGGATAAAACTATCGCCTGCTCCCCCAACAACTGCAACGGTATCAATCACTAAGTCAAGATTGCCTGCAACGCGAATTGGAGCGTTGGTGGCTGGCAGTTGTGAAGCGACAAATTTTGCATACTCCGAAAGTTTCTGGGCGGTCCTTAGTTTTCCAATTCGGCCATGGCCAATTCCAGTTCCGGTTGCAATAAGGGGAACACTGGAAGTAAGGCCAAGTTTTCCCGCAAGGACATCCGAAACTCCACCAACGACTATGTCTGCATTGGTGTGTGCTGAGTACAAAGCAATTGAGTTCTTCACTGCAAATGACACAAGCTCACCCTTAAGCTGTTCCTCGGCCAGAAAGTTCACACCCTTTAGTAAAAGCGGGTGATGTGAGACAACTAATTCGCAAGAATTGGATTTGGCTTCGGCAAGCACTTCGCGGGTTATGTCTACGCAGAGTAAGACCTTGCTGATCTTCTGGTTAGCTCCGCCTGTTGTGAGGCCTGGTCGATCCCACTCTTCAGCCCCAGCAACTGGCCAGAGCGACTCAAAGGTGGTCAGTAGTTGCGATAAAGGTAGCGACATCGGTCTACTGGGCAGCGTCCAGGAATTCCTTGAGCTCCTGGCGTCTTTGGTCTAGTTCGGCAAGGTTTCTTTCCTGCTTCCTAATTCTTGGGATACCAAAAACTACAGGGAACAAGGCGGCCAAACCAAAGGCCATAGCTATGCCGATGTTAGAACCCGCAATGTCAAAAATTGCTGGGGTGAAATCACCTAGGTAGCCGCTCCAGCTAGATACCTGTGTTCCGCCGTTTAGATATCCGAATCCAAGTGTCACTGCGAGAATGAAGCCGATGCTATTGGCGAAGTTGAAACGTCCATAGAAACCGTACTCTCGAGTTAAGGACACCTCGTGGTAGCCACGAGTTCTTGCCAGCGCGTCAGAAACAAGGATGCCTGTCCACGCCGCCGCCACTACTCCTGCAATAAGCACAAGTTCCATTACAGCTTCATGAAGAGTTGATACAGCAACCAACAAGCTCGGAACCAAAACCGCACTCAGAACCAGCACTGCCCCAACTAGCGCAGCGACCCAACCAGGAATCTTGGCAATTCCAATTAGGTTTCCCGAAAGCGAATAGATCGAAGCAATGACTAGATAAAGGAGTGAAAGTCCAACTGCAACTACGAACACAACAAACACCCAAACTGGGGCAGAAGCGGCCACAGTTGCCAAAACTTCGTTCGTAAATGAACCGCCCAGGGTATCCCCCGCCATAAACAGCCAAAGCAGTCCAAGCACTCCAGTTAGAAGCGGAAGGAAAAAAGTCGAAATGAAACTCAAAAAGAACACCTTTGAACCAGGTGTATCGGCTGGCAGCTTTCTTGCAAAATCTCCCGAGATTGATAGGACTGCAAAACCAAAGAGTGCCAAAGCAAAGAAACCTAGGTCAATTAGCGAGGAACCAGGAATGGCTTCGCCAAGAGAAAGATCCTGAAGTGAGTAGTTGCTTGCCACGAAGAACAAAAAGGCTCCGAGTCCAATCACTGACACAATCGCGGTGGCCTGCTGAAGTCGAAGAACAACCTGCCCGCCAACCGCAGCAAAAACTGCGCCAGCTAGAACAAATGGAATTAGAACAAACACAGACGCTGTGAACTCTGCTGGGAAAATCAATCTCTCGGCAACCGAAGCAAACCAGGGCTGATTGAAAATCAGAGGCGAAATAACTCGGGAAGCAAAGTAAACAAATGCCGCGGCCCAAAAAAGCTTTGCGACCAACATCAACGTCGCTGGCAAAGAATTGCCCCACACGCCAAAGGCGGCTCGAGAAACAACTGTTAGAGAGCTTGAAGCTCGAACGGCAGCCATTGAACCTACCGCTGCAAGTAAAGAAGTTGCAAAAAGCACCGTTGCAAGCAAAATCACTGACTGAGCTAAGGAAGCGCCAGTATCTTTGATCACTGCTGCGACCACCAAAGCCAGCGGTGTTGCGGCGATGGCAAGCCAAGACCAGCTCAAGGCAAATCCCGTTTGGGTAGGGCCGACCTCATCGTCCGATGAAGCAATCTCCTGTTCTGGAGAAATTTCATATTGCGTTTCGTCAACCTGTTTGGCTACGGATGAAGCAACTGGCTCTGGTTCGATAATTTGCTCTTGCTCTGCAACTATTGGCTGCTCGAAAACCGGTTCTGCAGCGTACGAAGTTTCTACCGCAGGGCCCTGTGGGCTCTGTGGTTCAGTAGCTACTTCCGCGTAGCTAGCATTCAAAGCAGCAACTATGTCTTCGATGCGCTCTGGTGCAGCAGCCGGAGCCGGGAAAGCTGGCAGCGGATCAGCTACTGGTTCTACTGACTCAGGTTCCGCAGCGAATGGAAATGCTGCTTCGATTTCTGGCTCAGCCAAAGGTGTTGGTGTTGGCTCTTGGATGCTTTCTTCTACCACCGGGGAAACAACTGGCGGCATGGTTTCCGCTGGATCTTGGAATATGTTTGGCTCAACCGGAGCAGGTTCTGTTGCAGCATTCATCTGCTGTTCTAACTGCCACTTTGACAGCTCGAGAGCATCTTCTTGACGGAGTCTGGATTGCTCTTCGATTAGAGTCATGGCCGCTACCAACCCATCGGGCTGAAGCTGCAGCTCTGCAATTTTTGCATTCAGTTGCTCGTCAGGCATAGCCTTCGGGGCTGGAGGGTTCGGTTGAAACATAGCCAAATCCTATCCCCGCTAATGCATATGGTCGCTATCTGTGGGCCCTACCGGGCTCGAACCGATGACATCCACGGTGTAAACGTGGCGCTCTACCAACTGAGCTAAAGGCCCTCAAACATGCGCCATAAGGCAACTAGAAAACTCTACTACAAAGCCGCCAGTGCCTCATGGTAGCTGGCAAGATCACGGGCCTCGCCTGGGCCGTTTACAAACTTGGCACGAACCACTCCATCGGTGTCGATTAGGAATGTTCCGCGAACAGCAAATCCCAAATCCTCCTTGAAGACGCCATATTTTTGGGCCACGCCACCGTGCGGCCAGAAATCTGCCAGCACCTGGAACTTATAGCCCTCTTTCTCAGCAAAAAGCTTCTGGGTGTACTTGGAGTCGACCGAGATTGCCATCAGCTCCACGTCTTTGGACTCAAAAGCAGCAAAATTATCGCGAAGCTCACAAAGCTCACCGGTGCAGGTGCCCGAAAACGATAGCGGGTAGAAAACCAGCACAACTGGCTTCTTTCCAGCAAATGACGAGAGCTTTATTGACTCCCCGTGCTGGTTGATGAGCTCAAAATCTGGTGCCTTGTCGCCGATTTCTACTGCCATGACTCTCCTAAAGGGTTCGTGCTACCTAGAGTACTTACTTCCCCGCCTAAAGCCCAAATGAGGACCCTCTCAAAATAGGTAAACTTCTAGGAGCCTAAACAAATAGGCCTCCCTGGCAAGATCACAAAACTGAAGCTTGCCGCCTTTTTTGACGAAAGGACAAGCGTTGTCCATTAACAACAATGACGCCTACGCAGTCTCGAACCCAGACATAGATCCTCAGGAAACTTCCGAGTGGATGGAGTCGCTAGATCAAGCTGCCAAAACTCACGGACGCGGTCGGGCACGCGAGATCATGCTCAATCTTCTAAGAAGATCCCACGAGCTCCAGCTAAACGTTCCACTTGTTCCGACAACCGACTACATCAACACAATCGCCCCAGAAGATGAGCCAGCTTTTCCTGGTGATGAGCAAATCGAGCGAACCTACCGCGCATGGATGCGATGGAATGCTGCGATGCTGGTGCATCGTGCCCAGCGTCCCGGGATTGCTGTCGGTGGACACATCTCTACTTTTGCCTCTTCTGCTTCTTTGTATGAAGTTGGTTTCAACCATTTCTTCAAAGGTCAGGACCACCCATCAGGTGGTGACCAGATTTTCATTCAAGGCCACGCCTCCCCTGGTCCTTACGCTCGAGCATTTCTAGAAGGACGCCTAAGCGAAGAACAGCTGAATGGTTTCCGTCAGGAAAAGTCTCACCCTGGCGGCGGACTATCTTCTTACCCACACCCAAGACTTATGCCAGAGTTCTGGCAGTTCCCAACCGTGTCGATGGGGCTCGGTCCAATCAACGCAATCTACCAAGCACAGTTAAACCGCTATGTCCACAACCGTGGCTTCCGCGACACTTCTGAGCAGCACGTTTGGGCTTTCTTGGGCGATGGCGAGCTTGACGAAGTTGAGAGCCGTGGAGCTCTTCAACTGGCAGCTAACGACGGCCTAGACAATCTAACTTTTGTCGTGAACGCTAACTTGCAGCGTCTTGATGGACCAGTAAGAGGTAACGGCAAGATTATCCAGGAACTTGAGTCCTTCTTTAGAGGTGCGGGCTGGAACGTTATCAAGGTGATCTGGGGACGCGAGTGGGATCCACTACTTTCTAGAGATCACGACGGCGCACTTGTAGATTTAATGAACAGAACACCCGATGGTGACTACCAAACCTACAAAACCGAGTCTGGCGGATTCGTGCGCGAGAACTTCTTTGGACGCGACCCAAGAACCTTAGAGATGGTTTCGGGAATGACCGATGACCAAATCTGGGGACTTCGCCGAGGCGGTCACGACTACAAGAAGGTCTATGCCGCCTACAAGGCCGCAACCGAGCAAAAGGGCAAGCCAACGGTCATCATCGCCAAGACGATCAAGGGTTATGGATTGGGTAAGACCTTCGAAGGTCGAAACGCTACTCACCAGATGAAGAAGATGACCCTTGCGGATCTAAAGCAGTTCCGTGACGAGATGCGAGTCCCAATTAGCGATGCTGAACTAGAGCGCGATCCCTACCAGCCTCCTTACTACCACCCAGGAGAATCCGCTCCGGAGATTCAGTACATGCATGCGCGCCGTAAGGAACTTGGCGGCTACCTCCCAGAGCGAAGAAGTAAGTATGTGAACTTCAACCTCCCGGATTCATCCACCTACGACATTGCTAAGGGCGGGTCTGGAACTCAGGAAGTTGCCACCACCATGGCGTTTGTTCGACTACTCAAGGATCTACTTCGCTCTCCGGAACTTGGTCCAAGATTGGTACCGATCATTCCTGACGAGGCAAGAACTTTCGGAATGGATGCGTTCTTCCCGACTGCAAAGATCTACAACCCGAATGGACAGCACTACCTTTCGGTTGATCGAGACTTGCTACTGAACTACAAGGAATCAGAAGCTGGCCAGATCCTGCATACAGGAATCAACGAAGCTGGATCTCTTGCGGCGTTCACTGCAGTGGGATCAAGCTATTCAACTCAAGGCCAGCCCCTTATCCCAATCTATGTTTTCTACTCCATGTTTGGATTCCAGAGGACCGCAGATGCGATCTGGGCAGCTACCGATCAGATGACACGTGGCTTCATGATTGGAGCAACCGCAGGACGCACCACGCTGACAGGTGAGGGACTTCAGCATGCTGATGGACACTCTCCTCTCCTGGCTTCAACAAACACTGGCGTGATTAGCTACGACCCGGCCTACGGATACGAAATTGGTCACATCATGCGCGCAGGACTTGAGCGGATGTACGGCGGTAATCACCAAGATCCAAACGTGATTTACTACATCACCGTGTACAACGAGCCTTACGTTCAGCCAGCGGAGCCTGAGAGTCTTGATGTCGAAGGTGTGCTAAAAGGTATTCACCGCGTAAGCGAAAACTACTCGGGTGGAAGAAAAGTTCAGCTACTCGCATCAGGCGTTGCTCTACCTTGGGCTTTCGAAGCTCAGGCTCTGTTGCAAAACGACTGGGGCGTCTCGGCAGATATTTGGTCCGTCACAAGCTGGACCGAACTTCGCCGCGATGGACTGGCCAAGGACCGCGAGAAGTTCCTAAATCCAAACTCCCCAGTGGAGGCAAGCTACCTAACCAAGAAACTATCTGGGGTCTCTGGTCCATTCCTGGGGGTAAGTGACTACATGCACGCCGTTCCAGACCAGATCAGGGCCTGGGTTCCAGGAGACTACGCAACCTTGGGTGCTGATGGTTTCGGATTCTCAGACACCAGACCTGCAGCGCGTCGCGAGTTCAAGATTGACGGACCGTCAATTGCAGTTCGCGCTTTGCAACAGTTGGTGGAGCGTGGCGAGCTAGACCACTCCGTTCTTCAAATGGCAATTGATCGTTATCAGTTGCACGATGTGCGTGCCGGAACAAGCGGAACTGCTGGTGGCGAAGCCTAAGGACGAAACTCTCGAGTGGTTGCACTCCATAGCTGGAGAACTAGCAACCACCACATTGGCTCGTCTTGATCAAACGCTTCCCTGGTATCGAGAGATGCCAGCTTCGAGAAGATCAGCAGTTGGACTGGTGGCTCAAGCTGGAATCACTTCCTTTCTTTCTTGGTATGAGAATCCAAACTCTCAGCCGTGGGTTGCCGCGGATGTGTTTTCAACTGCGCCTCGCGAATTACTTCGCTCGATCTCACTTCAAGAGACTTTGCAGCTGATTCGTGTTGTGGTGCAGGTTGTTGAGGACAGAGTGATTGTCGATCACAGCGAGCTACGCGAGGCAGTTCTTTTGTACTCACGCGAAATAGCCTTCAGTGCCGCGGATGTCTATGCAAAGGCAGCTGAGGCTCGCGGACTTTGGGACGCCAGGCTCGAAGCACTGGTTGTTGACACAATCTTGAGCGGAGAAAGTGAAGAGGAGCTCTCGTCGCGAATTTCCGCACTGGGCTGGAAGGCTCGAGGAGCGGTCACAGTAATGATCGGTGGCTTTGATGAAGCAACTGACATAGATGGTCTTCGACGTACAGCCCGCAGACATTCAGCAGATGTTTTGGTGGGTGTTCACGGGGACCGCTTGATCGTAGTGGTTGGAACAATTCCCGACGAGAAAGACCCAGCCGCGGCTACCCCGACACTTTTCACTCTTTGCTCTGTTTTTCTAGATAGCTTCGGGCCAGGACCCGTTGTGGTTGGAACAGAGGTTCCCTCAATCAGCGAAGCAAATCGTTCTGCTAAGTCGGCACTAGCTGGAATTTCCGTGGTTGGCGCATGGGCAAAAGCACCGAGACCAATCTCGGCGGATGACCTTCTAGCGGAAAGAGCACTGGCTGGAGACATGCTTGCAAAAAACACTTTGCTGAACAAGATCTACAGACCGCTTGCCAAAAACTCACCCGACCTTCTGGAAACTCTTGTGGCGTACTTGGAATCCGGTCGCTCACTTGAAGTCACAGCAAGAGAACTTTTCGTCCACAGCAATACGGTTCGGTACCGACTAAAGCGAATAGCAGAACTAATCGGTTGGGATGCTACCGGCGCTAGAGAGTCCTTCGTCCTTCAGGTGGCTACCGTTCTTGGAGCAATGACGGAGCACGAACAAGGCACAAGCAAGCGGTGGAAATGATCTGCGTCGCCTGTCCTGGACAAGGATCCCAAGCGCCTGGCTTTCTGGAGCCGTGGCTAGAGATTCCAGTTTTCAGAAGCAGTATCGAAGAATCTGCGAAAGCCATAGATCTTGATTTGATTCACTTTGGAACCTTGGCAGATGCCGAAACAATCAGAGACACCAAGATTGCTCAGCCGCTTATTGTGGCTGCCGGCATTGCAAGTTTTGAGACCCTCAAAGACAAGTTTGGTGCTTCTCTAGGTGTTGCTGCGACCGCTGGCCATTCCGTTGGAGAAATCACAGCTGCCTACGTGTCCGGAATCTTTGACAGTGACACTGCCCTCAAGTTTGTTCAGCGTCGTGGAAATGAGATGGCTAATGCCGCTGGGCTTTCGGCAAGTAGCATGGCGGCGGTTGTTGGCGGCGAATTGGATGAAGTTCTTGATCACCTGAAATCCGTTGGACTTTTCGCTGCTAACTACAACGGTGCGGGTCAGGTTGTTGCCGCTGGGTCGAAAGAAGCAATTGCGGCCCTTGTCACCTCTCCCCCGGCTGGTAGCCGGGTTGTAGCTCTTCAAGTCGCCGGTGCATTCCACACATCATTTATGGAGTCAGCGAGGGCGCCCCTAAAGGAGTTTGCCGAGGTTTTGACGGTGAATAATCCAGAGATATCCATTTGGAGCAATAGTGACGGTCAACCAATTAAATCGGGTAAAGAGTTCCTCGATCTGATGGTCAACCAGGTTTCAAATCCAGTGCGCTGGGACAAGACCATGGAATCAATGACTTCCGCGAGTGTTTCTTTGATGATTGAGCTGCTTCCTGGTGGTGCACTGTCGGGAATCGCCAAAAGAGCCATGCCAAACACTGTGGCTATCGCACTAAAAACTCCTGCTGACTTGGATAAAGTTGCCGAAGCGATAGGAAAGTAGAGCTAAGTTCATGGCAAAGCTGATTCAATCAACTCCAGTTGCCTTCTCGAAGATATATGCTTTGGGAGCCGCCAGAGGCGACCTGACAGTCACAAACGATGAGATTGCGGGTCCGATCAATTCTTCTGACGAATGGATCACTCAGCGCACCGGAATCATTACCCGCAAACGCGCAAGCAAAGATCGCTCTCTCATGGATATGGCGGTTGAGGCCAGCAACGAGGCCATCAAGAAAGCTGGTATCGCACCATCTGAGATTGAAGCAGTTATCTTTTCCACCATTACGCACCCGTATCAGACACCATCGGCTGCAGCCCTGCTCGCCGAACTTGTTGGAGCAAACCCTGCACCCGCTTTTGACATCTCTGCCGCCTGCGCAGGATACTGCTACGGAATCGCCCAAGCAGATTCGCTCGTTCGATCTGGTGTTGCAAAGTACGTTCTCGTTGTTGGAGGAGAAAAACTAACCGACTTTATTGACCCAACCGACCGCTCGATTTCATTCTTGCTTGGAGACGGTGCTGGCGCTGCAATCGTTGGTCCGTCCGATTCACCGGGGATCTCAAAGAGCGTTTGGGGCTCTGATGGTTCGAAGTGGGAAGCGGTTGGCATGACTGGTTCACTGCTCGACTTTCGTGATGGCACAGGAGCCTGGCCAACTCTGGTTCAGGAAGGCCAAACTGTTTTCCGCTGGGCGGTTTGGGAAATGGTCAAAGTTGCAAAGCAAGCACTTGAAGCAGCTGGAATCACTGCTGATGAACTAAACGCCATCGTGATGCACCAGGCAAACGAGCGAATCATCGACGAAATGGCAAAGCAACTAGCGCTACCGGAGGACGTTGTTGTTGCTAAGGATATAAAGACCACCGGAAACACATCGGCAGCAAGTATTCCCTTGGCTATGCATGCGCTTTTGGAGCAAGGTCAGATCAAATCAGGCGATCTGGCGCTACAGATAGGCTTTGGGGCCGGTTTGGCCTTCGGGGCTCAAGTGGTGGTTGTGCCCTAAACTTGGGGCTGATTCAAATAAACATCTCATAAGGAGAAATCGAAATGGCACTTTCAGCAGCAGAAGTACTTGCAGGACTAGCAGAAATCGTAACTGATGAGACCGGTATCGCAACCGATGCCATCGCGCTAGATAAGTCCTTCACCGACGACCTAGACATCGACTCAATCTCGATGATGACAATCGTTGTAAACGCCGAAGACAGATTTGATGTCAAGATTCCAGACGAAGAAGTAAAGAACCTTCTTACCGTTGGCGATGCAGTGAACTACATCACTAAGGCTCAAGGCTAAAAACCTTGTTCAAAAAAGTTGTTGTCACCGGAATTGGCGCAACTACGCCACTTGGTGGCGACAGCAGATCAACTTGGGAGAACCTCCTAGCTGGTAAATCCGGCATCTCGACACTGAGCCAGGAGTGGGTTGCCAAGCACGAGCTACCGGTCACATTTGCTGGCCAAGCCAAGACTCCAGCTAACGAAGTGCTTACCGTGCAGGAAGCAAAGCGACTGGATCCATCCAGTCAGTTTGCGTTGATTGCCGCTCGTGAGGCTTGGGCCGATGCTGGATCGCCAGAAGTTGCTCCCGAAAGACTCGCCGTTGATTACGCAACCGGAATAGGCGGCGTTTGGACACTTCTGGACGCCTATGACGTACTCAAAGAGCGTGGGCCAAGAAGAGTGCTCCCGATGACCGTTCCGATGCTTATGCCAAATGGTCCAGCCGCTGCCATCGGCATGGATATTTCAGCTCGCGCAGGCGTAAGAACGGCAGTTTCGGCTTGCGCATCTGGCACGGAGGCAATTGCCAACGCCTTTAATCGAATTAGAAACGGCGAAGTAGATGTTGTGGTTGCCGGAGGCTCAGAAGCTGCAATTCATCCACTACCTATTGCGGCATTCGCTGCCATGCAGGCGCTTTCAAAGCGCAATGACGCTCCTGAGAAGGCATCCAGGCCTTACGACATAGATCGAGACGGTTTCGTCATGGGAGAAGGCGGTGGCGCGCTAGTTCTTGAAAGCGAAGAGCACGCACTAGCTAGAGGTGCCAAGATTTATGCCGAGGTTGTCGGTGCATCTGTCACTTCTGATGCGTACCACATCACTGCCCCGGACCCTGAAGGGTCGGCAGCTGCTAGAGCAATGATTGGTGCTATTGAGCAAAGTGGGTCTTCAATCTCGGATGTAGCTCACATCAACGCTCACGCAACCAGCACTCCAGTTGGCGACATCGCCGAGTACAACGCTCTCAAGCGTGTGTTCGGAGAACACCTTTCTAACATCGCTGTTTCGGCAACGAAGAGCTCAACGGGACATCTACTAGGTGGTGCCGGCGCTATCGAGGCGATCTTTACTGTTCTGGCTCTGCACGAAAGAACTGCTCCCCCAACGATCAATCTGGACAACCAAGATCCTGCGATTGATTTAGATGTTGTGACGAGTCCCCGAAACTTAGAGGGGTCGAATATTTTGGCTATAACTAACTCGTTCGGCTTCGGCGGTCACAACGCCGTGGTTGCTTTCCGCTCCACCAATTAGTTCTCGATAATTCTCTAGCTCATCATCCCAGGCTTGGCCAAGCAGTTTCCGAAGTTCGGCTTGGAGCTTCAGGGCATTTGATCCAGCTTTTTCCATTGAGTGACGGATCTGATTCTCGTTCACAACCAGATTGCCGGCCTCGTCAGTTGGAGAACTAAACATCCCCAGTGTTGGAGTGAAGCTCCATCTGGAGCCTCCGTGGGCCTGCTGGTGGATAACCTCAAAGCTAATTTGCTTGAGGTTCATGAAAGCCGATGCCAGGGTGGCCGCTTCCTCGCTCGTGCAATTCAAGCTGGCAGAAGTTCGGTACATTGTTGGCTTTGACTCATCAGCGACCCAGCTGAGTTTTATAGGACTGCCAGAAATCCCAGAGATAGTCCATTCGACATGGGTCAGCAGAGCACTTGGCGCAGAGTGGATTAGCACTAGGCCATCAGACATACAATCACCTCCAAACCTAGGTACGTCTTCCCCTACGACCTGTATTTGGTGGTGCTCTAAGGCTAGAGCCGCTGGAGTCAGTTGTCAAAAAATCCAACTAGCATATAGGGGCTATGAGCAAACTGTATTTCCGTCACGGAGCCATGAATAGCGGTAAATCAACCGCTCTGCTTCAGGCCGCACATAATTACGAGGAGCGCGGGCAATCTGTTCTGCTCGCAAAACCTGCAGTCGATACCAAAGGCGACACTGCCATCTTGTCTCGGCTAGGTGTGGACCGTCACGTCGATTTCTTGGTGACCCCAGAGCTGAATCTTCGAACCGAGTTTCAGAGGCGATCCAGCCTGCAACGTGAAGCAACTGGAAAGCGAGTTGCTTGCCTGTTACTAGATGAGGCGCAATTCCTAACCCGCGAGCAAGTTGACCAAGCTTTAGAGATTGCCGTGCTCGATGATGTTCCTGTTCTGGCTTTTGGAATCAGAACCGATTTCCTAACCAATGGCTTCCCAGGCTCCCTGCGCTTACTGGAAATTGCACACAGCCTCGAGGAGCTAAAGACCATCTGCCGTTGCGGCAAGAAGGCTATGTTCAATGGTCGAAAAGTCAATGACGAGTTCGTGTTTGACGGCGCTCAAGTTGCTATTGATGGCGACCAGGTCACATACGAGTCGCTCTGCCCATCCTGCTACTTCCGAGAAAAGTCTGCGTTTCAGGGTTGATAACTAAGTTCACTGGGGCAAGCTTCTATAACTCTGCGAGCCAATCGTTCGATCAAGAACTTTTTGCCGAGAACGGGCAAGTGGCAAACCCGGCACGCTTTGATCAAGAAGTGGTCGTTCCAAAAGGTTATGTATTCCCGGCTTTCCGCGACGGCCACGCTCACCCGGTCTTTGCAGGTCGAGAAGCAGCTGGCCCAGTTGTAACCCAGGCCACTTCTATTGCTGAGATTCAAGAGGTCCTAAGGCGATACCGGAGCACTAATCCAGAACAAGTTTGGATTGAGGGTGGGGCCTACGACCGTTCAATTGTTGAAGGTGGAGTCTTTTTAGCTAGCTGGCTAGACGAGGCAGTATCAGATGTCCCGGTAGTTCTTCACGCGAGCGATCACCACACCATCTGGGTGAACAGCAAGGCGCTGGAGCTAGTCCCTTCACCGCTTCCCAAGCTAATTTCTGGATCAATTGACGTTGATGCCTCGAATGCCCCAACCGGAGTGCTCAGGGAACCGCAGGCGATGGCCTTGGTGCTTGATAAGGCACCGGCGAGAACAATCGAGCAAGAGGTAGCAGCTTTGGCCTGGGCCGACAAGGTTCTAACAAAGCAAGGAATTGTTCAGGCCCAAGACGCGTGGATTACACCGGGAATGACAGAAATCTATTTGGCTGCGGTATCTAATGGCGCAGTGCTTTTGGATTACAACTTGGCATTCAAGATTGAACCTCATGAGTGGGTCAATTCAATCGAGTTCGCAAAAGCAGACCGCGAGAAAGTAATTGCCCTTGGCAAGACTCAGCTAACTGCAATGACCTGCAAGTTCTTCGCTGACGGAGTCTTTGGAAGTGGGACAGCATCAGTTCTTGAGCCATATCTAGATGATGCTCACAATCACGGAGAGCCACTTTGGGGCAAAAGCGAACTCGAGGCTGCCTGCTTAACAGCTGCAGAAGCAGGCTTTCAGCTGCACATCCACGCAATTGGTGATGCAGGGGTCAGACAAGCCCTGGATGCTATTGAGCTCGTCCAAAAGCAACTTGGAAAGCCGGAGCTACCTAATGTGATTGCCCACGCTGAATTGATTAACGATTCCGACATTGCTCGCTTCGCGGAACTGAATGTGGTTGCAAACATGCAACCACTGTGGGCCCAGGCCGATGGAATGCTCATGAGCTGTGTCCCAAGGCTTGGTATGGGAAGAATCGATCAGATGTATCGGATGCGGGATCTAATTGACAGCGGGGCAACAATTGCATTCGGATCCGATTGGCCAGTATCAAGTTCAAATCCGATTCTTGGTATAGCTACCGCTGTCACAAGACAGACTGCTGATGCCAAACCTGAAGGCGGTTGGGTAATCGAACAGGCATTAACCGTGAATGAAGCACTATCTAACTACAGCTCAGCGGTGAGCTTTCAGCTGACCGGAGTCAACGCTGTGCCTCTTGAAAAAGGTCAACCTTGTGATTTTGTGATTCTGTCAAAAAACCCACTTGAAGTAGGTGCCGGCCAGCTTCGAAACATCGAAGTTGTGGCTACCTTCAAAGCTGGTAAGCAGATCGCCTAGTAAGGCGTTGATTGGCGGCTATGGATTGCAAGAGTCGCAGAATCTTGCTTCAGCTTCCGTTGCCCCCCTTGCAAAAATCTGCCTGTGTTCACATTTTCCGCATCCGTATTGATCTGCCATGACTGCGCTTTCAACGTTTGAGCCACAATCAGCGCACGGCAATCCGAAAATGGGGTTCACACTCCCCCAACCAGGAGCATTGCATTGCGGACACAGTGAGGCGATTCTGCGCGCCAGCAGTCTTGCGCATGCCGCTATGTTCCGCATTCGGCTGGGCGAGAAACTTGCCCGCAAATCACTTTCGACAATCACTGACCCGGAATCTTCCGAAAGATCATTGATTGCCTTGATCAGTGAGGCTTTGTCTCGAATTCCCTTTACAGGTGCAGGAGCAGAAGCGTGTTCGCTCCTGACAATTAGGCCGTGCGAAGGAAAGTCGGCTTTGGTCAGAAATTCTTCTAAATTTTCCCCGGGCTTAAAGGCCTTTCTCACGGCAACAATCTCTGCGCTACGGAAGGATTCGTAAATTAGGACATCGTTCTCGCTATCAATAAAGACCACGGTTTCCAAGTCCGAACTTACAATTGGGATCAAAGGGTTTGGTCCTACAGTTCCCTCGCTTGCAATGGCAAGAGGTATCCCTGTATTCACGATTGCAGCGCGAGCTTTGGCGATAGCAGCATCCAGCTGTGAAAGGGTGCGCGGAGTCTCCCCCGAAAATGTTCCGAACTGGTCGGTGTTGATTTTTGCTACCTGGACTTCAATTCCAAGTTCACTTTGAAAGATTGGAGCGATTACCGAGTCTTTATCGTGCAAGGTCGGAAGCATTGCTACCCTGCCGAAGTAGGGGCTACCGAGAGATGACAAGGCTCAAGTCCTTCTATAGCTGAAATGTGATTCATGATAATCTTTTCACACAAAGGCAATTGTTGGAATAGGGGCAACCTCTCATGGAAAGAGCTCGTACTGCCCATGACGATGTCCTTGATGCCTTAGAAAACGAGTCGATTGCCATTCTTCGAGAAACGGCAGCGGGCTTTCGCCGTCCGGTCCTGATGTATTCGATCGGAAAAGATTCATCGGTTCTTTTGCACCTCGCACGCAAAGCCTTTCACCCTGGAGGTCTTCCCTTTCCTTGCCTCCACGTTGACAGCCAGTGGGAATTCAAAGAAGTAATTGCCCACAGAGACCGGATGGCAAAAGAAATAGGTTTTGAACTAGTTGTTGCCAAGAACGACGAGGGTATCCGTGAGAACGTAAGCCCGATGTCTCACGGGGTCCACGAGTACACCCGAATCATGAGAACAGTCCCTCTTCTTGCTGCCCTCGAACAAGGTGGCTACGATGCTGCCATAGGCGGATCTAGGCGCGATGAAGAAAAGAGCCGCGCAAAAGAAAGAATTTTCAGCCTCCGCGAGGAGGGTCAGCGCTGGGATCCAAGAAATCAAAGACCTGAGCTCTGGAACTCATACAACACCGGTCTGGTCAATAACCAAACAATGCGAGTGTTCCCACTTTCAGACTGGACTGAAATGGACATCTGGCGATACATCGAGCGGGAAAACATACCGATAGTTCAGCTGTACTTTGCAAAGCCTAGAAGAACCATTACCCGAAACGGTGTTCTACTAGTGCCAGACGATGACCGCATGCCGCTTCTGGAGGGTGAGAAGATCGAAGAGAAAGTTGTTCGCTTTAGAACCCTTGGCTGTTATCCGGTAACCGGAGCAGTTGAATCAACTGCCACGGACATGGAAGCACTGCTGAGTGAAATGGAACTGACCAAACTCAGCGAAAGATCAGGCCGCTTGGTTGACGGCGATCGCGAAGAATCTATGGAAGCCAAAAAACGAGCTGGCTACTTTTAGACCTTCGAATCAATTTTCCAGCACCGATTGCCCCAGCATCAGCAAAACAACATTCACAAAAGTAGCTCCAATTAGCAAATGGAAAATCAATCGTGGAGGTTGTGCCCGAAGCGCTAAAGCGCTGGCCACCAGGGCCAACAGCATAGTTAGAGCAAATCCCACCCACGCAAAAGTGGGGTTTAGAGTTGTCGACTGCGTCACAACAAGTAGTGATGCAGACCCTGCTGCTGTTGCAATCACAATCGCGGATGATTTCTGGCCAAGTATGTGAGGCAACGCCTTCACTCCAGTTTCCCGATCATCAAAAAGATCCGGCAAAGCGTTGGCGAAGTGTCCAGAAATACCCAACAATGAAGCCGAGAGGATTATCCACCACAGTGGGAGTTGGACTGGGTCTAGCGATAGCGTGACAAAGATTGGAAGTATTCCGAAACCAACTGCGTAAGGAACAACCGATAAAGCATTTGATTTGAGGCCTAAGTTATACGACCAGCCAACGATCAGCATGAGGACCATCAGTAGTGCAGCCTCCCAACCAAGACTCGAAGCTAGCAGAAGGGCTGTAAAGGCGGATACCAGCGACGCGTTTCTAACTAACTTCTTGGATACTTCACCGCGAGCAGTGGGCTTGTCCTTTCGTTGAACTATGTTGTCGCGTTCGTAGTCGAGCCAGTCATTAGAAAGCCCGACAGAGAATTGTTGAGCCAGGATGCTAGAGCCGATGACTATGAGTTTTTCAAAAGAGAACGAGTACCCCACAGCCAAGAACATGGTGAAGCTAGAAACTGCAATTGAGGGCACTGGGTGTGTTGAATTTAGCAACCCACCTACCTGTGACAGAAGCTTATTTAGCAATCTGACTCAATCTACTCGCCCATCATGAGACAAGGATAAGGCGAATAACCAGCACTTCATCATCGAATAAACTTTTAACTGTGAACATTCTTGACGTCGGTATGGTTGTGGCAGGTCTTGCGCTGCTTATTGCAGGTGGCGAAGCCCTAGTTCGCGGTGCTGGAACTCTAGCTTCTAAGGCGGGTATCTCACCGCTAGTAATTGGCCTGGTGGTTGTTTCTGCTGCCACTTCCGCACCCGAGCTTGCCGTGACTGTTGGTGCGGTTGTTAATGGAGAGCCGGATCTAGCTGTCGGCAACGTTGTTGGAAGCAACATCGTGAACATCCTGCTGATCCTTGGACTCTCAGCAGTTTTTAGCCCACTTGTTATCAAGCGTCAGCTAGTTCGTTTCGACATGCCAGTTATGGTCGGAATCTCACTTGCTTTTCTAGTAGTTAGCCTCGATGGTTCAATCAGCGTTCTTGATGGAATGCTTCTATTTGGCGCTTTAGTGATTCATACCATCATCAGTATTCGACTCGGGCGAAAAGAGATTTTGGCACCAGATACCAAACCAGACACCATGCCCCTCAACAGTAAGCCCGTGTCTATTTGGTTAGCGATAGTTCTATTGATTGCAGGCATTGGCCTGTTGGTACTCGGTGCCCAATCTCTGGTCACTGGAGCAGTCAGCATCGCAACTGCCTTGGGCGTCAGTAGCCTCGTTATTGGTCTCACTGTTGTTGCAATCGGCACCTCGCTCCCCGAGTTGGCCACATCCTTGATTGCAATTCGCCGTGGCGAAACAGACATGGCAGTTGGAAACGTGGTTGGAAGCAACATTTTCAACATCGGAGTAGTTATCGGTTTGCCTGCGCTTTTGTTTGCTGAGGGAATTCCGGTTGCGCCGGCAGCAATCGCAATTGACCTCCCGCTGATGTTGGCTGCTGCTGTTGCCCTACTTCCAATTGCCTTTACTGGTTTCGTGGTTGCCCGCTGGGAAGGCATCCTTTTTGTTTTGCTTTACGTTGCCTACACCCTTTATCTGGTGCTCGATTCAACAGGTCACGATGCGGCGGTAGGTTTCACAACGATCATGCTCTGGTTTGTGATGCCACTGGTGGCGATGACCCTGGTTGCGGTGACCGCCTATGAGTTTGGCGTACTAAAGGGCAGGAAAACCAAGAGCTAAACAGATCCTGGATTATCCTGCCGTGAGTGGGGAGTACGGGACTTGAACCCGTGACCGACGGATTATGAGTCCGCTGCTCTAACCAGCTGAGCTAACTCCCCTTGTCGGATTTAA
>CAYVZV010000004.1:0-44547 GCA_964456485.1 uncultured Rhodoluna sp.
TGAAGCCACGCACTGGTGATGGCCCAATGGAAGCAGAACGCGAGCCTCGTGGCTTAATTATTCTGCGCGTTCCTTTGGAAGGCGGAGGCCGTCTTGTGGTTTCAGTCAACGAAGAAGAAGCAAAGAACCTACACAAGGTCCTAGAAGGCGTCGTTAAGAAGAAGAAGTAACCCGCTTGCTGGCAATCAGCAAGCCATCTCCAACCGGAGACAAAGCAGAAACAAAATCTGCTTGAGTCGAAAACAATCTCAAAACATCACGGTAGATAATCGTGGCATCATCGCGCATTGCCGGATCCGGAACACGGTCGCGCCATAGAGCGTGAGCAATAACAACAACCCCTCCAGGTCTTAGCAGCCTGGATGCTTGGCTTAGCTGAGCTTCCAAGTCGGTGCGGTCAGCATCTAACAGAACTAGGTCGTAAGCCGCATCAGCCATGTTAGACATAACCTCGATGGCTTTACCGGAGATAACTCTGGTTCTTCCAGGTGCGATCTTGGCGTCTTTGAAAGCAAGCTTGGCGGCTACCTGGAATTCAGGCTGAGAGTCGATGGTGGCCAAAACTGAATCTTCTGAGGCACTGAGCATCCACAGTGCCGAAACTCCGGCTCCGGTTCCAGCTTCGACGATTGCCTTGGCTCCAAGGGCAGAAGCCAAAACGGCTAGGTGAGCTCCGGCGCTTGGCGTGATGCACTCGATGCCGAGTTCCTCGGCACGGGCTCTTGCCTCGATGATGGCTGGGGACTCCGAGACGAAGTCTTCGGTGAATTTCCAGCTCGATATCTTGTCGACCATTTGTTGTATCTCTCCTAAGCACAAAGCCTATTGTCCTGCGGGCAAAATACCCCGCAGCTTAGGAGGTAACCTAAATAGGTGTTCGGAATCTCAGGCGAGAAGCTATTAATCCTCGGGTTGATAGCGATTTTTGTGCTGGGCCCAGACAAGCTTCCGCACTACGCCCAGCAGCTAGCCCGACTGGTGAAGTCCCTCAAGAAAATGGCTGAGGGTGCCAAGGGTCAGCTACAAACTGAAATCGGCGAAGAGGTGAACTGGAAACAGCTTGATCCTCGTCAATACGATCCAAGACGAATCATTCGAGAAGCACTTGCTGAAACTGAACCGGTAAACCCGGTTGCAGCGCTAAATAGACCAGTCACTCAAGTTCAGCCAAAGCTTGCCAAGGGAGAAGTTGCTCCCTTTGATTCGGAAGCGACCTAGAGCTTCTTCATTACCTTTGCTAGTGCATTCATCATCGGAGCCATCACCTTGTATTGGCGGGCACGAGATGGGAACTTCAACAGTCCAGTTGAAACACCAACGGTTCTAGCCTCAGTAAAGCGCAAGATTCCATACTTGCCGTTTCTTCGCCCAACACCGGACTGCTTCATTCCACCCATTGGGGAATCAACTGACGCCATAGCAGCGCGGAAGCCTTCGTTGACATTCACAGATCCAGCCATGATGCGACCGGCAACTTCCTTAGCTAGCTTGGTTGGACCAACCACCGATGCGTTCAATCCATACTCGGTGTCGTTAGCAAGCTCAACTGCCTGATCGATGCTGTCGTAGCCAACTACTGCAATCAGTGGACCAAATACTTCTTGGCGAGCTAAGCGCATGTCCTCTGTGATGTCAGTCAGGACAGTTGGTGCATAGAAGTATGGGCCAAGTTCAGGAAGAGCTTTTGCTCCAGCGAGGACCTTTGCACCCTTGCCAACTGCATCAGAGACAAAGTCCTGAACGCGGGTTAGCTGGTTGATGCCGGTTAGGGTTCCCATGTCCATCGCGAAGTCATTGCTTTTTCCAACGGTCATTGAAGTAACTCGCTCGGCAAGTTCCTTCTCGAACGCTGCCTTCATGCTGTTTGGAACATAGATACGTTCGATAGCAACGCAAAGCTGACCGGAGTTTCCAAAAGCTGCCGCGATGGCTTTTTCGGCAGCATCGCCAACCTTGGCTCCTGGAAGAACAATCATTGGGTTCTTGCCTCCCAATTCAAGAGAGAATCCAATCAGTCGCTTTGCTGCCCTTTCGGCAACAATACGACCGGTGTTTGTTGATCCGGTGAATGCAACAAAGTCCACTGAGTCAGTAATTGCATTGCCGACGCTTGCGCCATCGCCCACCACAATTGTCCAAGCTGATTCTGGAATTCCTGCCTTTATTGCCAGCTGACGAGCGTAAAGCGAAACCAAAGCAGTTTGGTTGTCAGCTTTCTGGACAACGCTGTTTCCAGCCACAAGAGCCGGAAGAATATCTAGCATCTGCAGTGCTAGCGGGTAGTTCCACGGTGTGATGACTCCTACTACTCCAACCGGTGCATACATTACGTAGGACTCTGTAAGAAGTGGAACTCCGGCAACAGTCTTTTGGGTCTTGAGGGTCTTTGGTGCAATCTTGGCGTTGTATCTCGCGGCTCCAAGGGAACCAGCAATTTCTTCAAAGGCGTGAGCTCTGGATTTTCCAGTTTCAAGCTGGAGTAGGTCCATGACGTTGTCTTGATTTTTCAAAATCAGATCGTGAAGCTGGTAAAGCGTTTTTGCTCGTTCCTTGACGCTAACTTTGGCCCAAGCCGGCTGGGCAAGTCTTGCATCCGCTACAGCCTTTGCTACCTGGGCAACGCTTAGCTGGGGAAGGTCATAGATTTTCTTACCCGTTGACGGATTCACAATCGTCACCTGATCAGGGGAGGCAGGTAGGTGGGACAGAAGGTTAGGGATGCTGGTTTCGCTCATGCCCATAAGTCTACGAAGCAATTGCTACCTGGGGCTAAGCGGCAACTTTCTTCCAGCTAACTCTCGGCCAGCGCCTGCAATGGCCTGAGCGATTTGGTCGATAGCCGAAGCTGCTGGATCTTGGGCCTCGTGGCCCAGCAGGGGGTTACCGGAATCTGAGCCTTCTCGCAGTGGGACCGAGATAGGAATTTGACCCAGAAGTGGAACATCAGTTTTTGAAAGCTCAGATAGGTGCTTTGCAACTAGCTCTCCGCCGCCAGAGCCAAATAGTTCTATGCGCTCTCCACCGGTTTCTAGGTAGCTCATGTTTTCGATAACCCCGAAGATGGCCTGGCCAGTTTGCAAACCTACTGCGCCACTTCTCTCGGCAACCTCGCTTGCTGAAATCTGCGGAGTTGTAATCACGATGGTCTTAGCGGTTGGAAGCAGCTGACCTAAGGTGATTGCGATATCTCCTGTGCCAGGAGGTAGGTCAACAAGAAGAATGTCTAGATCTCCCCAGAACACATCCGATAGGAACTGCTCGATAGCTCGGTGCAGCATGGGTCCGCGCCAAGCAACTGGAGTGTTGCCTTCGATAAACATTCCGATAGAAATCACCTTCACGCCAAATGCCACCGGCGGCAAGATCAGTTCATCAACCCTTGTTGGCTTGTCGGTAATGCCAAGCTGTCCAGGAATAGAGAAACCGTAGATGTCGGCATCGATAAGTCCTACTCGAAGACCTTGGGCTGCCAAAGCTACCGCCAGGTTGGCGGTGATGGTGGATTTACCGACGCCACCTTTGCCGGAGCCGATAAGGAAAATGTTTGTCAAAGTGTCCTTGTCGAAGGGGTTGTGCTTTAGTGGCTTTCCGCCGCGAAGCTTGGCCTTGAGCGCATCGCGCTCTTCTGGGGTCATAACGGTAAGTCTGATAATCGCTTCGCTCACTCCAGCCACTGATTCAACAGCCTGCTTGGATTCAGATTCGATTCTTCGAGCAGCAGGGCAACCGGTGATGGTTAGTTTGATCTCAACATCGGCAACGCCCTCAGCACTGACTGAGATTTCGCCGACCATGTCGAGTTCAGTCAGGGGGATTCGAAGCTCAGGGTCGATGACCTTAGATAGAGCTTCGAGGATGGCTTCTTGCACCCCTTAACTCTAAGGGTTCGCTCTTTCGTGCGAGAATGGAGAACATGAGCCCTAAGCAAACTGGAAGCCTTCCTGAAGGTCAAACCTTAGCCACCTTCACCGATTACAAGCAGGCAGTTTCTTACGTCGAAAAGATGATCGAGAACAACTTTCCTGCTCGCTCGGTTTCGATTGTTGGAACCGATCTAAAGACCGTTGAATCCATTAAGGGCAAGCTCGGCTACGGCCGAGTGTCACTATCGGGAGCTCTTACTGGCTCCTGGCTCGGAATGTTTTTTGGATTGATCTTTGGGGCAACCGGTGCAGGCACAGAAGCCGTGCTACTTACCAACGTTGCTGCTGGGGTAGTAATCGGTGCTGGTATCGGAATGCTAATCAACGTCATTCGCTTTAGCCTCACCAAAAACCGCAGGGGATTTATCTCAGGTCAAATGGTGGTTGCCAAAAAGTATGAGGTAGTTGTTCCAGCTGCTCAGCTAGAACTTGCCAAGAAGGCTGTGGCCGAAGCTAAGCCTAAGAGTGCGAAGCCAGCTAAAAAATCTAGCTGAGCTTGGCCATCCAGGCTTCGATTTCATCAGGGTCTCTTGGCAAAGCGCGCGATAGGTTTTCAACCCCATTAGAGGTCACCAAGACATCATCTTCAATTCGGATTCCGATACCTCGGAATTGCTCGGGAGCTAGAAGGTCATCAGCGTGGAAATAGAGTCCTGGTTCGATGGTGAAAATCATGCCTTCTTTGAGCTCGGCATCCAAATACATTTCTTTTCTTGCCTGAGCGCAGTCGTGCACATCAATCCCTAGATGATGGCTGGTGCCGTGCACCATCCAGCGACGGTGGAACTGCTTGTTCTCATCGAGTGATTCCTCAGCGCTAACCGGAAGAATTCCCCAGTCGGAAGTTTTCTGAGCAATCACCTTCATGGCAGCAGCGTGAATCTCGCGGAACTTGATTCCAGGCTTGGCGATTGCAAAAGCTGCATCGGCAGCTTCAAGAACAGCGAGGTAAATATCTTTTTGGGCAGAGGTGAACTTGCCAGATACCGGAAGAGTTCTTGTGATATCTGCTGTGTATAGCGAGTCTGCTTCGACTCCAGCATCAACGAGTACTAGCTCACCCTGCTTTACTTCGCCATCGTTTGATATCCAATGCAGAACGCAGGCGTTTTTACCGGCGGCTGCAATGGTGTCGTAGCCAAGATCGTTTCCTTCTTGACGGGCTCTGGCAAAAAACGCAGTTTCAATTACACGCTCGCCCTTAGGGATTCCGACTGATTTTGGAAGCGCCCGAACAATATCTTCAAAGCCACGAACACTGGCTGCAACAGCTATGCGCATTTGCTCGATCTCGTAAGAGTCTTTGACTAGTCGAAGCTCTGAAACAAACTGGGCAAGATCTTGGTCATCAAGATCTAACTTGTCTGCCCCTTCTAGGTATGCATCAAGCTCTGCAAGATCTCTGGTTTCGATATCCAGCAGGCTTGCAATTTCTTCGAGTGTTGGTCTCTTACCTACCCAGAACTCACCAATAGCAGGGTTAGCAAAGAACTCATCGGAATCCTTGCCAGCAGTTGGACGAAGAAACAGGATGTCTTTGTTTTGCTTGGTGTCGATAACAAGCACTGAGTCGGCAACTGTTCGAGAACCCCAACCGGTTAGGTGAGCAAAGGCTGCGTGCGGGCGGTAGCGATACTCGGTGTCGTTCGATCTAGTCTTTGGAGCTCCAGCTTCAATAACTAAAACCTTTCCTGGAAAAGCTGCAGCTACTGCTTGACGTCTAGCTTTGGCAAAAGGTGCGACCGGATCTTGGGCCACCTTGGCCGGAGCGTTGTCCGCCCAACCACTGGAGATGTAGTCAAGGAATTCTTTGCTGTGAGGGGTGCGAGATCTGGTTGCACCCTTATCTGGATTCTCCGCCTGATTCATCCCTCCATTGTGTCATTGCCTGAAGTCAAATTTGTTTTGCGTAGTCTAGGAATAACAAGATAAGGGCAATAACTTATGGTCAAGATCGACCTACACACCCACTCAACCCGCTCTGATGGGCTTGATTCGCCGAGCGAACTGATTGCCAACGCCGCCAAGGCAGGAGTCAACGTAATTGCCCTAACCGATCACGACACTGTTTCAGGTTGGGACGAGGCTCGAGGTAAAGCAGCCCAGCTAGGGCTTGGCTTTGTTCCTGGAATTGAAGTCACTTCCGTATCCGACGTGGAACGTTTTGGCAGAACCATTCGTATTTCGGTTCACTTGTTGGCATACCTGCCAGACCCAGATCACAAAGCATTAGAGATTGTCTTGGGCGATACGGTTGCAACCCGTGAGGCCAGGGGCCGAGCAATCGTTGAAAAACTTGCTGAGCAGATTCCAATTACCTGGGAAATGGTTTTGGAGCACTTAGATGATGGAGCGACCATCGGTCGCCCCGCTATTGCCGACACCTTGGTGACTATGGGATTAGTAGCCGACAGAAGTGCTGCCTTTGATTACTACTTATCTACCGATGGACCGTTCTACGTTTCTCACTCGACTGTTTCAACCCTTGAGGCGATTGGTCTTATCAGGCAGGCCGGGGGAGTGCCTGTGATTGCTCACCCGTTGAAAGGTGTCGGGCCTGATACAGACCCAGAAGATCTTCCGATGGCTCACTTCGAAGAAATGATTGCAACCGGTTTGCAAGGTGTTGAGGTTTATCACCGCGATGTTCCAGAAACAGCCCGAAAGTGGTTGCTAGAGCTTGCCGGTAAGCACGATCTTGTTGTCACAGGATCAAGTGACTATCACGGGGTTTCGGGAAAGCCGAACCAACTTGGTGAGAACACAACTTCTCAGGAAATGTTGGATCGAATTGTTGCGCTTGGAACTGGAACTAAGCCTTCGCTCTAGGCTTGTCCGCCGCGAGTGCGGTTTCTAGTTTTTGAGCTTCTAGGTGGTCGAGGTTCCGATCTAGGTTCTGAAGAGCCTGACTTATTGTCTTTGGAATCTGATTTAGGTCTTGCCGAGCCGCTTCTTGGGGCAGAACGCTTTTGTCCAGGTCTTCCGCCGCGATCTCCTGCTGGCTTCGCGCCTTCAACCCTGGTGGAAGCTTTGATTCTTCCCTTGGTTCCAGCTGGAATGTTCAGATCGGAAAACAGATGTTCAGAGCTTGAGTAAGTTTCTAGCGGTTCTGGCTGTCCGAAGGAAAGTTCCTTGTCGATGTGTGTCCAGCGAGCTAGATCTTCCCAGTCCACGAATGTGACGGCGGTACCTAGTCTTCCGGCACGACCGGTTCTTCCCACGCGGTGTAGGTATGCCTTTTCATCTTCTGGAACCGAGTAGTTGATTACGTGGGTTACGTCGTCAACGTCGATGCCTCGGGCTGCAACCTCGGTTGCCACCAGGATGTCGCGCTTACCAGTTCTAAATGCAATCATGGATTTCTCGCGAGCTTCCTGAGACATATCTCCATGCAGCGCGCTGGCGTTGAAGCCGCGGTCAATTAGCTCATCGGATAGCTTGGCAGCTTGGCGCTTAGTGCGGCAGAAGATCACTGTCTTGCCTCGGCCTTCGGCCTGCAGAATGCGGCCAACTACTTCGTCTTTATCAAGTGAGTGTGCTCGGTAAACAAACTGCTTGATGTCGGCTTTGGTGAGGCCTTCGTCAGGATCGTTTACTCGGATGTGTACCGGCTTGTTTTGGTACTTTCTGGCCAGCGAAACAATTGCTCCTGGCATGGTTGCCGAGAACAGCATGGTCTGTCGATTTTCTGGAGTGTAGGCAAAGAGTCTTTCAACATCCGGTAAGAATCCAAGATCGAGCATTTCGTCGGCTTCGTCGAGAACCATGAACTGAATGGAGGTTAGATCAAGCTTTTTCTGCTTGGAAAGATCGATAAGTCTTCCAGGGGTACCGACAATAATCTGCGCTCCCGCGTCGATCTCGGCAACTTGTCCTTCGTAGGCTTTACCACCGTAGATGGCTGCAACCGTTGTTGAGCGATTGCTGCAAGCAAGCTTGAGATCTTCTGCAACCTGGATGGCTAGCTCTCTAGTTGGAACAACAACCAGTGCCTTGGCACCGTGCGATGGGTCTTTGCCCAAGCTCTGAATAAGAGGAAGACCAAAGCCGAGTGTCTTACCGGTTCCAGTTTTTGCCTGGCCGATGATGTCTTGGCCGGTTAGGGCAAGCGGGATCGCCTGCTCTTGGATTGGAAATGGGCTGGTGATTCCTCGGGCCTCGAGAGCCTCGGATATATCGCTGTCGATACCTAGATCTTTGAAAGTCAAAATGCTCCTATATATGCTCTTCCTACTCTACTTGCACCCTTGCTAAGGCGTATATGCTTGAAGGATGTTCGAGTGGCTGAAGGCGTTTCGCAAAAAGGTTGGAAAGCTTGCTTTACCTGATCGCGAAGAAAGATCTGGTCGAAACCTCGGCAAGGTAAATCTCAAGCCATACACTCCAGAACCTAAGGTTTACCTAGGTCAATTGGCATATCTGTTGCTTTCAAACTTTGAGATTCTCACCAACGAGCTCAAGTATTCGCCAACCACTCAATACAAAGCAGAGCTATCTGAGGCTGCTGCTAAGAGTTTTGAAAAATATCGCACGGTTTCCAAAAAGCTGGTTGGTTTGGGATTTGATGTCACCGATTCGATGGATCCATTCACTGAGCGAATTGACACTTTCCATTCCCGAACCGCCGGTATCGACTGGTACGAGTCTGTAATCAAGATTTACCTGGTATCTGGATTGCTGGATGATTTCTATGGGCGTCTAGCATCAGGACTAAATAAAGAACTGCGCGAAGCAGTTGAGAAGGCTCTTTCAGATAAGACTTTCGAAAAGTTTGCCAAGAAGGTCCTGGTTGAAGGAATGGCGGGCAACCCCCAGCTTGAGTCTCGTCTAGCACTTTGGGGAAGACGTCTGATGGGTGATGTTCTGCTTGAAGTTAGGGCTGCCTTTGACAATCGCAAGCTTGCCGGAATCGACAAGAATTCTAAGTTGACTCTTGAGCAGGAGCGAAAAGTAAACCTTGAGTCTTACTCAAAGATTGAGCCGCTAGTGACCGAAATGATTGCAGCTCATTCGCTTCGAATGGATGCAGTCGGACTTACCGCGTAGCAGCTAGAGCTTGCTCGTCCAACTTCTCGCGCTGCTTATCTAGTGCCTTCGCACCAAAGAACATAGCCAGTGGCATTGAAAGCATGACAATCGACCAGATCCAGGCGTCGGTGTAGCCAAAGCCCAGCCAGGTAAGCAATACCCAAAGTACTGAACCTGTTGCTAGTCCAATCACTGGAGGAACAAAAGATCCGTAGCGGTCAGACCCAATCTGAACGTAAGGGGCAACTAGGCCAAGAATTGCAGCGTAAAAAACAATAAATAGAAATTCCATTAGGCGATGAACCCGACCCTTCTAGTTTCCTCTGCGCCGATCTCTAGGTAGGCAAGGGCTTCGGTTGGAACCAAAAAGACGTTGCCCTTTGAGTCGGTTAGGTTGATTAGCTTTGTGCCAGACTCAATAGCCTCAGCAATCTTCTTTTCAACTGCCGCTGCTGACTCCGAACTGTCGAAACTTAACTCGCGAGCTGAGTGCTTGATGCCAATTCTGATGTCCATGACCAACCTTTCTGGTACTAGATTACGGCCATTTTACAAAGACCCGAACCAGCTGTCAGTGGCCTTTAGTATCTTGGGGGAATGACCGATGTGAAATTTGTGCAAAAAGCGCGCTTTTCATCTGTCCACACCCTCGAACTATCCCCATCCCAGCAGAAGGTTCGAGACCTTCCTATCAACAACATCACTCCAGTTTTTGGCTCTCCGGGATCTGGAAAAACAACAGCGCTGGTATCTCGTTTCTTATCTCTTACGCAGAGCGGACTTGATCCAGACCAAATAATCGTGATCGCAGCAACTCGTGAATCCGCCAACACACTTCGCGATCAGTTGGCTCTGGAATACCAGGGTGCAACCTATGGCCCACTCGCCAAAACTCTAACTAGCCTTGCGTTTTCGATTCTGGCCGCGAAGGCAAAGCGCGAGGGGCAAAAGGCGCCTGTTCTAGTTAGCGGAAGCGAGCAAGACCAGCTTCTAAAAGAAGTACTAACTGAAATAGATCAAAGTCTTTGGCCAAAGCATCTTGATTCCACGGTCAGATCGCTAACCGGATTTAGAACTGAACTTCGAGATCTGATCGCAGCTTGTTTAGAGCATGGAATTTCCCCCGATGAACTTACAGAACTTGGCAAAACCCAGGGGTTGCCTGAGTGGATTGCTTCGGCTAATTGCTATGCCAGCTATTTGAAAAAACTTGAGGAATCTGATCGGGCGCGCTACGACTCAGCTTCTTTGCTCCGCTCCGCGGCCAGAGAGCTCGAATCAATTGAAAGGTTCCCTACAGAGCTTGAGAAGCTGTCAGCGGTATTGGTCGATGATGCACAGGAGCTAACCCCAGCAGCTGCCGAGCTACTGTTTCAGCTAATCCGCTTTGGCGCAGGCCTGACACTTGTTGGGGATCCCGATGTTGCAACACTCGGATTTAGGGTTGCCAATCCAAAGACCATGACTGAGCTTGCTGAGCGTATCGGCACGAGGGTCGGTCAAAGAATAGAACCAATATTTCTAGAACCAACCCACGCAATTCGTCGCCCTGAAATCTCAGCAGCGCTTGCCAAGATCAGCTCATCAATTGATGCAGCTCGCGCCGGAAGACAGCGCAAGGGCTTGAATCCTCCAGCAGCAACTAAGGCTAACGAAGAGGGCTTACAGGTTCGCGTGTTTCGCTCGGAGAGCGAGGAACTTTCCTTCGTCGCAGGTGAACTTCGAAGACGACACCTATTTGATGAGGTTCCGTGGTCCAAGATGGCTGTTGTTGCAAGATCCAGACCAGCTCTTGAAAAACTTGCCCTAACCTTGAGCGCAGAATCAGTTCCCGTTCAGGTTGTTGGCTCAGCTACATCCTTGCGAGACGATCATTCTTCAGGACAGCTTCTAATTCTTGCCAAGGTTTGTCTGAGCGATGAGCCAGTAGGGCTTGATCTAGCTACCGAGTTGCTGACATCTGAGTTTGGGGGATTGGACCAGCTTGGAATTTTGAGACTCAAAAGGTCACTTCGAAAGCAAGCGGAAGACTATGAAGGCTCATCTGATCAGCTACTAGTTGATGCGTTTGCAAATCCAAATGTGCTTTCACTGATTCGAAGCCCAGAGGCAAGAAAAGCCGAGAAGCTAGTTCGCCTGATGGAAACAACTAAAGAGCTCGGGAACCAATCTGGCACCACGGCCGAGGCAGTGCTGTGGAACCTAGTTTCTGAAACCGGAGTGCTAAAGCGCTGGGAGTCACTGTCTCGAGGCGTATCCGAGATTGCAATTCAGTCTGGAAGAAACCTCGATTCGATTCTTTCGCTATTTGCCGCTGCAGCTAGATTTGCCGAGCGCTACCCAAGTGCTTTGGCTATTGAATTTATTCAGGATCAACTGGAGCGAGAGATCCCAGAGGATTCGCTAGCACTGAATAACCGAAGCGGAGAGTTTGTACTTCTTCTTACTCCTTCGGGCCTTATTGGAAAGCGTTTCGACACAATCGTGCTTCCGGGTCTTAGCGAAGGAGTCTGGCCGAATCTAAAGCCAAGATCTTCACTTCTTGGAGCAAATGTTTTGGATGCCTTAGTTGCTGGTGAGATAAGCCAAGCTCGTGAACTAAAGCGCTCAGAGCTACCAGGAGAGCTTCGAATGCTAAACAAAGCAGCCGGTGCTTGCGGTCAGCTTTTGATTCTTTCCGCAACCGACAAAGAAGATCAGCAGCTATCGCAGTTTCTGCCCCTAGTTCACGGTGGCTATCCGCAAACCGAGTCAAACGTAGCCAAAACCTACACTCTTCGATCGATTGTTGGAGAACTTCGCAGAGAACTAGCATCCGGCAAATCCTCAAGTCCTGAGCACGCAGCTCTTGGCCTTGCGCGCCTTGCTGCGGCAGGTGTGCCTGGGGCATCACCGACAAATTGGTATGGACTACTTCCGGTTTCGACAACTGAGCCACTTACCGATTTAGAGAATCAGCAGCTACAAATCCGACCATCCCAGTTAGAAAACTTCTTGCAGTGCCCGCTTCACTGGTTTATTGAAACTCATGGCGGATCAGCCGGATCCTTCCAAGCATCACTAGGCTCACTTATCCACGAGGTTCTTGAGGCAACTGATTCGTCAAATCTTGCCGAGCTTGAAAAGCTCAAGCTCTCGCGTTGGAACACTTTAGAGTTTGAAGCCGACTGGCTGGAGGATTTGGGTAAGCGCCAAGCTGCTCGAATGCTTGCCAACCTTGCTGAGTATCTGAAGCAATTTGAGTCTGAAGGTGGCCGGGTTCTAGCCAAAGAGCAAAACTTCAACTTCGAACTTGGAAACATTGCTGTTCGCGGACAGGTTGACCGAATCGAGCAATTAGCCGATGGCAACGTTGTGATTGTTGATCTAAAGACCGGCAAGCTAGCTGCAACAGCTGCCGAGACGCTAGTGAATCCTCAACTAGCGCTATATCAAATGGCTGTTCTTGAGGGCGGATTCAAAGACATTGATTCAATCGACCCAAAGCAACTGGCTGGAGCAAAGCTACTGATTGTTGGGGGAGCTAAAGCTCAGGAACGCAAGCAGCCGGCTATGGATGGTAAAGAATCAGCAAGATTCAAAAAGCTATTGCTGGATTGTTCTGAAGGGATGTCTAGATCGGTTTTTGTAGCGCAGCTTTCGAGCCACTGTGAATCGGAAAGATCCTACGGATCTTGCTCGTTACATCTAACTCCGGCGGTGAGCTATGTCGGCTAAATACTCAGCACCTGAAATTTTCAAGGTCATCAAAGACTTTGATCTCGCGCCAGAAAAGATTGACGCAATCGAAAACGCGCCACTTGATTCCCCTGCTTTGGTGGTGGCAGGTGCGGGAAGTGGCAAAACTGAACTTCTAGCCGTTCGTGTGCTGTGGCTGGTGGCTAATGGTTTCGCCCGCCCAGAAGAGATTCTTGGACTTACCTTTACCCGTAAAGCCGCCACCGAGTTATCCAAGAGAATCTTTGAAGCTCTGTTGAAGCTTCGCGAAAGTAGCTACTGGCCAGAAGATCTCGACTATGAATTCGTCGCACCTACTATCTCCACCTATAACGCCTTTTCGAACCAGATCTTTAGGGATAACTGCTTGTCCTTGGGGTACGAGAGCGAATCGACACTGCTTAGTGAAGCAGCAGCCTTCCAGTTAGCTCGTGAGGTTTGTGTTCGCTACGGGTCTGATGTATCTGGATCTCTGAGCGATCTGGATCTGAATCTAGACACCTTGGTGCAGAAAGTACTTGAGCTATCCCAAGCACTTAGCGATAACGGTCAAAGTGCTGAAGCAGTTAGGGATGTTATCGAAGCAACCGCTAACCACATTGGCTCGCTTCCTAAGAAGGCAGGAGCGGAAGTTGACTCCCGCTTTGCCTACATTGAAGAAATCGTGGAGGGGCTAAAGCCAACACCTTTGATTGCGGAACTTGCGGAGAAATTCCAGCAGGAGAAAAAGCGCAGATCGGTGGTTGATTATTCGGACCAAGTTGCCCTGGCTTACAAAGCAGTTTCCGAAAACCCCCAAGCGGCCGAGCAGATCAGGGGTAGCTTCACGGCAATCTTGCTGGATGAGTATCAGGACACTTCCGTTTTACAAACCAAGTTGCTGTCGACACTATTTGGCAATAAGTCTGTCTTTGCAGTTGGAGATCCAAACCAATCAATTTATGGCTGGCGTGGAGCAAGTTCTTCAAACTTGGATCAGTTTGGTCTTGACTTTGGAAGCGTTAGGCACTTTTCACTTCAAACCAGCTGGCGAAACCCAATCAAGGTTTTGGAAATGGCAAACAAAATTGCTTTGCCGCTTCAGGAGCCAGCAAGCTACGAGAAGGCCTCATCGGGAACTGAGCATGTGCTGCCAGTAAGGCTCACGCCTAAACCTGACGCCATCGAAGGAACTACTGACTTCGCTTTCGAGCAAACCATCGAAGATGAAGCCAACCTTGTTGCGAACTGGCTGAAGCCAGCAGCAAATCAAGGAAAAAAGTGTGCTGTGTTGATGCGCAAGCGCTCCTCGATGGCCTTGTTCGTTGAGAAGCTTCAAGCTCAAGGCATAGAAGTAGAAGTTGTTGGGCTCGGAGGATTGCTCGAGATGCCCGAAATTGTTGATTTGGTTTGTGCTTTGAAGGTTGTGCAGCGGGCAGATGCTGGAAGTGAACTTATCCGATTGCTTACCGGTGCTAGATGGCGCATTGGTGTTAAGGACATCGATCGTCTGTTTGTGATGGCCAGGAAGCTATCTGGCCCAAGACAAGAAGGTGTTTTCCGGGAAGAGATAACAATCGTTGAGGCACTGGATCTAGTTCTCGATGAAAAACTCGAGCTACTGAAAGAGTTTTCGGAGCAGTCCCTTTCTCGGTTGCAAGAAGCAGCCAAGATATTTCAGAATCTTCGTTCAGCCACCGCCTTACCACTTACTGATTTTGTAAGACTGTGTGCCGAGGAGCTGTGGCTGGATATCGAGCTGCGCGCTAATCCAAAGCTTTCCAACCCGCTAGCTCAGCTGAACTCGTTCTACGAGATAGTTTCCGGATTCGGTTCGAATTCGGCAAGTGCTCTGCTCGGTCAATTCTTGAATTGGTTGGAATACGCGACCAAGAAAGAGCGATTCGAGATTCCACGGGTGACTCCGGGCGCTGGTGTCGTTCAGGTGCTGACCATTCACGCAGCTAAGGGGCTCGAGTGGGACTTTGTTGCAATTCCAAACCTGGTGGAAGATGACTTTCCTTCCAAGCCAAGATCAGTATCCGGTTGGTTGACAGGAGCTGAGCTTCCTTATCCACTTCGTGGCGACAGCGGCTCTTTACCGGTGTTTGACATTCAAACTGCATCAGTTCAATCTGACGTAAAGGCGGCAACCGAGCAATTCAAAGCTGACAATAAAGAACACCAACTTCGTGAGGAGTTCAGGCTGATCTATGTCGCAATAACCAGATCCAGAGAAGCACTACTTCTCTCTGGCTCTTATTGGAAACCAGCCAATTCTGGCTCTAGGAAGCCCTCTCGGTTCATGAAAGAACTTGCTCAAGGTAACTTTCAGTTTCCAGATCTCGCGTCAGCAGAGAATCCACTTGATCTAACTCCTCGGCAGAAGTCTTGGCCCCTAGAACCCATTGGTGAAGTGCATGGCGCGGTTGTTGAGAATTCAGCCTCAGAGGTAGAAAAGGCCTCGGCGAAATTGGATCGAATAAGTCCGCAGGACCTTGGAAGCTCAAGTATTCAGCAGGAAATTGACTTGCTGCTGAAAGAGCAAGACGATCGCATTCAAAGACTCGGCCAAGTGGAGCTACCAGTTCGCATCCCAGCTTCAAAGTTCAAAGAGTTCATCACTGATTTACCTGCACAGGCCGCTAGGTACCTAAGACCGGTTCCAACCCAGCCTTATCGAGCTACTAAAGCCGGAACCGCTTTTCACTCTTGGGTTGAAGAGTTCATAGTTTCGGAAGTTGACGATGCACCAAAGGATATTTCAGAACTTACCGAAATCTTCAAGAACTCTCGGTTCAACAAGCAAAGCCCAGCGGATGTTGAGATTGAGATCAACCTCACTCGTGGTTCAAATACTTTTGTTTGTAAGTTGGACGCTGTTTTTCAGTCCGGAGATCGGTTTGAAATTGTCGACTGGAAGACCGGGTCTGCACCCAAGGATAAAGCAACTGAGCAGCAGATGATTCTCCAGCTTGCTCTCTATCGCTTTGCGTATTCGGCACTAAAGAAGATCCCAATTGAGCAAATCGATGTTTGCTTCTACTTTGTTGGGGATGACATAGAGCTTCGTCCAGAAAAAGTTCCAGCCCCAGAAGAGCTAGTGAAGATGTGGGAAGAGCTGTTTGCCTAGAACAGTTCGTCGTTTTTGATAGCAGGAACTTCTGGCTCGCTTGCTATCTTGGCTTGGGCAATCGTAGCTGCCAGAGGTGCTGCGTGAAGACGCTCTGCTTTTCCAGTTTCAACTTCCTCAGTTAGAACCAACAGCATGCCTACGGCATCTTCGATGATTTCCTGATTTCCGGTTGAGTACCCGTGTAGTAGCCAGCGAGCAAGTTCTAGTTCGCTGTATAGAAGTGCGCGTGGCCAGATGTTGCTGTCCGCACCAGGTCTTGCTTCGAAGTAGCGAGCCATCAGGTTTCGAGAAAGCTCAGGGGCTGCGCCTCCAAGAATCCAAGAAAGATCTTCGGCAGGGTCTGCGATGCGAAGTCCTGACCAGTGCAAGATTCCAGAAACTTTTCCATCTAGCTCGAGAACGCTTTGGCCATTTAGACTTCCGTGGATAACGGTTGGCTGGTAGCGGAACAAGCTCGCATCTTCCAGAGCCTGCTCCCAGCGGTAAAGCAGAACCGGTGGAACTTTTCCGGTCTGAGCCGCGCGGTCAAGTTCTGACACTCGGTATTTCAAGTTTGAGGCTGGGTCTAGTTCTGGGAATCCTGCGTTCTGAACTAGTTCAACTGGAAGTTTGTGAATTGCTGCAATTGAGGTAGCAATGCTTAGGGTCAAATCAGCCAGTGGTTCGACCCGGCTGATTTCGATTGGGTTTCCATAGACAAAGTTGAACACCATCGCTCTTGCACCATCGGAATCCTGAGTGCCACCAACGAGCTCACTTACTTCAAAGGGGAGGTTTAGGCGGATAGTAGGTGTGAAAGTTTTGATTGCTCGAATTTCGGCTTCTAGTTCTGTGCCTGCGCTGGCGCTGTTGGCCATGCGAACTACAAAGTGTTCACCGCTCTTAGCGGTGAGTAGGGCTGCGTCGAAAGCACCGGAGGCTCCACCATCTAGGTTCTTCACCTGGGCGAAGTCAAACTGGGGAACGGCGTCCTTCGCTAGGGCCGCTAAAATCAAGGGAGATCTAGCCATGTTTTTAAGGTTAGACAACGTTGCCCGATCTATTCAGTTTCGCCACGCGAGGGATAAAGTGAGCCAGAATCAGCTGCCACCACTGGCTCGCTCGGCGCTGGATAGAGACTACTTATTGCGCGCTAATCCTGACCTGTTTTCGGTATTGCAAGATCAGGCCAGCTCAATGGCTTTGCTGATGCATCAGGGCAAGGTGTTGCTGGGTCAAGACCTAGCCCTAACTCTTGTTCCACTTCGCTCAGCCCCCGAATCAAAGATCATGGTTTATCTAGGCAGAACTATCGGGCAAACTGCTGCTGTTGCCGCCGGGAGCGCAATCTGCCTGGTGGTGATCGATCAGGCCCAGGCCAATGCGATTGAATCAAACTCAGAGCGGTGGATTTCACTTCGGGCAACCGGCGCCGGCTTATCAGATCTTGATGCTGGAATCTTCACCCAAGCACTGGCTTTGAATAACTGGCACCTAAGTCACACTCACTGCCCAAGCTGCGGCAGTGAAACCGTGATTGAGCAGGGCGGTTGGGTGCGCAGATGTAAACCTGAAGATCTGGAACTGTTTCCAAGAACCGACCCTGCAGTGATCGTCTCGATTATTGACGAGAATGATCGAATCCTGCTTGGCTCGCAAGGTATCTGGGAGCAAAATCGCTGGTCAATTCTTGCTGGCTTTGTTGAACCCGGTGAATCGCTCGAGGCGGCTGTAATCAGAGAGATGAAAGAAGAATCTGGTCTGGATGTCACAGATCCCAAGTACACCTATTCGCAAGGTTGGCCTTACCCGTGTTCATTGATGCTTGGATTTAGCGCTAGGGCCAACTCCTCCCAGCAGCTTCGTCCTGACGGTGAAGAAATTGCCAAGCTTCGTTGGTTCTCGCGCGAGGAACTGGCTGCAGAGGCAAATCAGATATTGCTCCCTGGTCGCGCAACTATCTCTCGGGCGATGATTGAGCTTTGGTTTGGTAAAGAACTAGTCTCTGCGACCGAAAATGCGAGTCATGGCAAGCGCTAACGCCGAGAGTATCCTCGCAGGACTTGATCCAAAGCAGCAGGTTGCTGCTCAATCATTGGTTGGACCAACTTGCATTCTTGCCGGTGCCGGAACTGGAAAAACCAGAACAGTCACGCATCGCATTGCATACGGAATTGCAACTGGACATTTCGCAGCTAACCGAGTTCTGGCTCTTACTTATACCAACCGTGCTGCTGGTGAGCTTAGATCGAGACTTCGATCTCTAGGTGTTGGAGCGGTATCGGTTAGGACTTTTCACGCTGCTGCCCTTGCACAACTTGAGTACTTCTGGCCTCAACTTGTTGGAGTTCCAGCGCCGTCGATTTTGGATTCCAAAGCAAAGTTGATTGGAATTGCAGCTAAGTCTTTATCAATAAATCTCGATAACGCTGCCCTAAGGGATATGGCAAGTGAGATTGAGTGGCGTAAGTATTCGATGCTATCGATGGATGAGTACGCGCAGCTTGCAGATTCAAGACCTAAGGTTGCCGGACTTTCATTTCAGAAAAATCTTGAGATTCAAAAGCTTTACGAGCAGGAAAAGATTCGCGCACAGAAACTCGATTGGGAAGATGTTCTGGTTCTAACCCTTGGACTTCTCAAGGCAGAGCCCCGTGCGCTAGCTCATGTTCAGAGTCAGTACCGCTTCTTCACAGTCGATGAGTACCAGGACATTTCTCCACTGCAGCACGCTCTTTTGGACCAGTGGCTTGGCGAGCACGCTGAACTTTGTGTGGTGGGAGATCCAAACCAGACCATTTACTCCTTCACTGGAGCAAGCAGCGAATTTCTTCGAGACTTTGCCGATCGATTCCCAGGCGCGAGCGTTGTTGATCTAACAACCAACTACCGCTCCACAAAGCAGATAGTTGCTTTCGCAAATCGTCTAACTAGTGATGCAGCCCTTGGCGGAGAGCTAGAAGCGGCAGGTCCTGCCGGCCTTGCTCCGCAGGTAGCAAGCTTCGAATCTGCCCAGGCCGAAGCCAAAGCGGTTGCCACGGCAATCTCCGAAGCAATCGCGGGCGGGGTTTCAAAAAGCGAGATTGCAGTCTTGTATCGAATCAACAATCAATCTGAACTTCTAGAGCGCGCACTTGATGCACTCGGAATTAGCTATCAACTTCGTGGGGGAGAGCGCTTTTTTGCTCGAGCTGAAATCAAAAGCGCGGTACAGCTAATTCGCGCTGAAGCGCTAAGTCCTTCGGGTAAGCCTTTGCACCAGGCGGTAAGTGACATCGTTCGCTCTCTTGGTTGGCAAGCCAACAAGCCAACTGAGGTAGGAGTCGTTGCAAGCAAGTGGGAAGCGCTAAACGCATTGCTACTGATGCTCGATGATCTTCCAGAAGGAGCCGGCATAAAGGACTTTGCTCTTGAGCTTGCAGACCGCGCTCACTCGCAGCACGAGCCAACCACTGAAGCTGTGACGCTATCTACGATTCATGCCGCAAAGGGTTTGGAGTGGCCAATGGTGTTTATCGTCGGACTCAACGAGGGGTACTTACCAATTAGCTACGCCAAGACTGAGGCGGCAATTCAAGAAGAGAAACGCCTGCTGTATGTAGGTATCACCAGAGCGATGCGAGATCTAAGGTTGTCTTTTTCAAATTTTGATGCTTCCAGGGAGAGATCCCCATCACGCTTTATCGCGCTGCTGCAGTCGGGATTAGCTAAGTAGGTCCCGAAGAGCTGCGTCCATGTCATCTTCTGGCGCACCATTGGAGAGCTTGGCAATCAAGGCACTCGGGTTAGCGATGTCAGCTTCGGTTGGCAAAAGATCAGGGTGTGACCAAATTGCGTCACGCTTTTGGATTCCAACAGCGTCGGTGACTGCATTCCACATCGCTGATGCTTCGCGAAGCTTCCTAGGCCTTAGCTCAAGACCAATCAAAGTAAGGAAGGTTTTTTCAGCGGGACCTCCCGCAGAACGTTTTCTGCGAACAAGTTCAGCAATAGCTGCCGATCTTGGAAGTCGAATGGTTGCTGCTTGAGTTACGCAATCAACCCAACCTTCGATTAGTGCCAGCACTGTTTCAATGCGCTCAAGAGCAATTGTTTGTGCAGGGGTTCTGGGGGCAATCAGTGCACCAGATTCAAAGGCTTTTTGGATGTTGCCAATTTCGGCTGGATCAAAGTTTTCAGACATCTCAATTATGCGAGTGTTATCAATTGAGATTTCTCGCGCGTAAGCGGTGATTAGATTCACTGTGTATTCGCGAAGCCACTTACTTTGCTTGAAGAGCCTGGCGTGGGCAAGCTCTCTAACAACGAAGTAGAAATAAACCTGATCGGATTCTTCCTCAAGAGAATCAACTAGCTCGGCTAGGTTCTGGGCGACGAATGCTGGACGTGGTTCTTTGAAGATTGGCAGGCCGATATCTCCTGCACTTAGTACCTCTTCGGAAAGACGACCGAGAGCTTGACCCATCTGCATTGCAAACATTACTGACCCAGCAGATTTCATGATTCCGCTGGCTTGAGACATAAATCCTGAGAATTCTTCTGGAAGATTCTCTTGAAAGTTTTCAGTCAATGCTTCAGACATGCGGTTAGCAACTGGCGTTGCTAGATCCTTGAATAGCCCAAGTGAGTCGGCTACCCAAAGCTCTCGCGATAAAAGCTTCGGTTCGGAAGTTATTGAGGCTACTTCTGTAACTTCATCAAGCCACAAGCTCCCAGTGGCCATGGCATTGGAAATGGATTTTGCAACTGACTCGGATACTTTTTTAGAGCCTTGGTTGGCAATTTGCTTGGCTTGAGTTTCGACCAGCGACCAGTTCAAACCTTCAGTGGCTTCACCTGGAACGATAGCTGCGTTCAACTTGGAAAGTAGTTGTTGAAGGGTTACAGGATCAATCGGCAATCCTGCGGCCTTGGCAATTTGCTCTGGATCTAGCGGCTGGCCCGCGAGAAAACGTCGAAGCAATGCTTCGAAATCCTCAGGTTTCTGCTCGTCCAAAACTGCTCCTTAGCGCTCCTACAGCTTTAGGTTACTTGCTGAAAATGGGTAGTTGCTGGGAGCTGCGCGGTTGCTTTCTGGGTGTTCGCCGAGAGCGTGCCTGAATCAGCTCAAATGAAACTTGGGCTGACCTAGGCTTGATACCAATCACAGCTTTTAGGGCGGTAATGACTTTTTTTCAAAGACAACGGGGTGGATCTAAAGCTATGGATTCAGCCAAACGCGGTCTAGGTTTCTTTGTTGCATTGAGCTTTTTTATTGGTCTTGTGACGTTGGTGGTTTTGCCCACTCCATACCTGATTGAGCGCCCGGGCCCAACATTTGATGTTCTGGGTGAAATAGATGGCCAACAGGTGATTGAGATCAACAATCAGCAAAGCTATGCATCTGAAGGTCAACTGGATGTTCTGACCGTGAGCATCGTGGGAAGACCAGAGAGAACCCCGAGCTGGATTGAGATTGGTCTTGCATGGCTGGATTCCAAGCAGAAGGTTGTTCCTGTCGAGGCGCTCTACCCGCCGAATCGAACCAGCGAAGAAGTTCGAGCTGAATCAAGCGCGATGATGGAAGTTTCTCAGCAGGATGCTGTAGCCGCTGCTCTTGGCTATTTGGGTTATGAAACGCCACGTGAGATCTATATCGCTCAGGTCACAGCAGATTCACCATCCAGCGGCAAGCTGGTAGCGGCTGATTTTGTAGTTTCAATAAACGGAGAAATGCTGACCAGTATTGAGCAGCTTCGTTCACTCGTTGGAGCTTGGGATGAAGTTACTCCTGTAGAAGTAACCGTGAATAGAGATGGTGAACTTATCTCCCACGAAGTTGTCCCGGTCAAAGACGCTGAGGGCAATTTCCGCCTCGGGATATTGGTTGGCTACAAGTACGACTTCCCAGTTGATGTTGAACTTCAGCTTGGTGATGTCGGGGGACCATCTGGCGGAATGATGTTCGCACTCGGAATAATCGACCGCTTGACCCCAGGGGACTTGACCGGCGGGCTGCATGTGGGTGGTACCGGCACTATTCAAGAATCCGGCGTTGTTGGCCCGATCGGCGGAGTGGTATTGAAACTTCACGGTGCCAAAGCCGCTGGCGCGACCGTGTTTCTTGCCCCAGCTGGCAACTGCCCAGAAATCGTCGGAAATGAACCAGATGGACTTCGGGTTGTTAAAATAGAGAAGCTGACTGATGCCGTTTTGGCACTCGAAAAACTTTCAAAGAACCAAGACTTGGCAAGCCTGCCTAGCTGTACCAAATAGAAAACGGGAGAATCATGACTCAAGCAACCGCTGCACCTATGGGCCGACCGAAAGTCTCGCCTGCAACCATCGCCTTGGTGATTCTGGTTGGAATCGGTGCCATCTTGTTTAGCGTCGCAGACCTTTATACCAATGTCCTTTGGTTTGATCAGCTTGGCTTCTTGAGCATTCTAACTACTCAGATTTTTGCCCAGTCGGCACTTTTTGCAGTTGGTGCAGTTTCCTTCGCACTAATCACTGGAGTGAGCCTATGGCTTGCCTACCGATTTAGACCCGTCTACATTCGATTCCCTGATGAGAGCTCTCCTTTTGAACAGTACCGCCAGGTCCTTGAACAGCTTCGTCGTTTAGTAATGATCGGTGTCCCTTTGGGTCTTGGTGTTCTTGCAGGACTTGCTGTTTCACCGTCCTGGGGAATTGTTCTTAGCTACTTGAATAGAACCCCGTTTGGCGAAACTGACCCGCAGTTTGGTTTGGACATCTCTTTCTATATCTTTGAGCTTCCGTTTCTTGTGGGGCTAGTTGGCTTCCTATCGGCAGCATTGCTGATCGCCTTGCTTTTGACCGCAGGTGTTCACATCATTTACGGAAGCATTAAGTTCAACGGGCGTGAAACTTTTGTCTCTAAAGCTGCTCGTATTCAAATTGGCCTTCTAGCCTTTTTGTACCTTTTAGTCCAGGGTGCATCGCTTTGGTTGGATCAATTCCTAACCATGACCAGCTCAAGTGGTTTGTTCACAGGAGCGACCTACTCGGATGTAAACGCAGCTATCCCTGGATTGCAGATTCTTGCGATGATTTCAGTAGTTGTGGCTTTGCTGTTTCTGCTTGCAGCATTTGTTGGCAAGTGGCGCCTTCCGGTTACTGCGACCGGTTTGATGGTTGTCAGCTCACTAATTCTCGGTGGATTGTTCCCTTGGGCAGTTCAGACTTTCCAAGTAGTTCCTAACGAGCGAACTCTGGAAGCTCCTTACATTGACAGAAACCTTCAGGCCACTCGCGCTGCCTACGGCATCGATGAAATAACAAAGGTCGAATACAACGCCACCACTGACGCTACCCCTGGCGCTTTGCGTGAAGATGCTGAAACTACCGCTTCGATTCGAATCATTGACCCAGCTCTAGTTAGCGCATCCTTTAGGCAACTCGAGCAGTTCCGTCAGTACTACAACTTCCCGAACTTGCTTGATGTTGGTCGCTACGAGATTGACGGCGTTGTTCAGGACACAGTGTTGGCAGTTCGCGAGCTAAACCAGGCAGGTCTTGGAGATTCACAGTCTTGGTACAACAACACAATTGTTTACACCCACGGCTATGGAGTTGTTGCGGCATTTGGAAACCAGAGAACCGTTGATGGTCAGCCAGTGTTCATGCAGTCCGGTATTCCAACTACAGGAAAGCTTGGTGACTACGAGCCTCGCGTTTACTTCGGTGAGAACTCACCTGCTTACTCAATTGTTGGAGCACCTGCAGGTGCTGAGCCTCTAGAGCTTGATTTCCCAGCTGGCGAGGGAGAAAACGACCAGACCTACAACACCTTCTCGGGTGATGGCGGTCCAAAGATCTCTGGAATCATTCCACGCCTTGCATACGCATTGAAGTTCCAGAGCGAGCAGATCTTGCTTTCGGATGCAATCAACTCCGAGTCACAGATTCTCTACGATCGCGACCCTCGTCAGCGTGTTGCTGCTGTAGCACCGTTCCTAGAGTTGGACTCGGACGTCTATCCAGCAATTGTTGATGGAAAGCTTCTGTGGATTGTTGATGGATACACCACTTCTAACAATTACCCATACTCTCGCTCCGAGAACCTTGCGCAGATGGTATCTGACAGCAACTCCCCAGGGGTTTTCCTAAGAGGTCAGGTCAACTACATCAGGAACTCCGTCAAGGCAACTGTTGATGCTTATGACGGCAAGGTGACTTTGTATGAATGGGACGACAAGGATCCAATCCTAAAAACCTGGATGAAGATTTTCCCTGACACCATTCAGCCTCTTTCTTCGATGTCTGGAGAGCTACTTTCACACGTAAGGTACCCAGCTGATCTGTTCAAGGTTCAGCGCGCACTCCTTGGTAGCTACCACGTCGATGAAGCCGGAGCTTTCTACTCCCAGCAGGATGCTTGGATGACACCGAACGATCCAGTTGGTGGTCAGGGAATCGGTTCATTGCAGCCGCCTTACTACCTAACAATGCAGGTGCCAGGAACTGAGTCTCCTGAGTTCTCGATCTACTCCACGTTCATTCCAAGATCCACAGGCGAGTCCTCTAGAAACGTTCTCACCGGATACTTGGTGGCTAACGCCAATGCTGGTTCTGAAGACGGAAAGAAATCCGAAGAATACGGAAGGCTTACACTGCTGACTCTTCCGAAGAGCACGATTGTTCCAGGACCGGGTCAGGTTCAGAACAACTTCAACGCAGACTCTGAAGTTTCAAGGTTGCTAAACATTCTGAGACAGGGATCAACCAGGGTACTTAACGGAAACCTATTGACTCTTCCTGTTGGTGGAGGACTGCTCTACGTCCAGCCGGTTTACATCCAGTCCACTGGTGAAACTAGCTTCCCGTTGCTTCAGAAGATCTTGGTTGCCTTCGGTGACCAGATTGCATTCGAAGACACCTTGGATCAGGCACTTACTTCACTGTTCGGATCTTCCGGAATGAACCCAACTCCGACTCCAACCGATCCAGATGCTGCTCCAACTGAGCCTGGAACGGAAGCTCCAGTTTCACCAAACCTAGAGCTTGCTTTGGCGCAGGCTCTAGAAGCAATCCAGGAGAAGGAGGCCGCAATGGCTTCCGGTGACTGGACTGCCTTTGGTCAAGCTGAAGAGAAACTCAAGCGGGCAATCCAAGCAGCTTTGGATGCAAGCCGATAGGAGTTGGCAGCACAAGCTACAAAAGTGGTAGATTAGAACTTCGCCGCGGGGTGGAGCAGTTCGGTAGCTCGCCGGGCTCATAACCCGGAGGTCGTAGGTTCAAATCCTGCCCCCGCAACCACTTGTAAAAACCCCATCAATTGGATGGGGTTTTTCACGTTGTGGACAAGATCTGCAAATCATCGCAAACTGATTTAGTTTGCCCACATGATAAATATTCAGCAAGCAAGTTTTGGGTTGGCAAGTTTTTTGGTAGCAGCAGCTTTAGTGGGGTTTGATTCCCAGGCTGCAACCGCGTGTTCCGGTGGAGGCTCATCCAGTTCAGGCCTAAGTCATGGGTCAAAAATGGGATCAGGCTCGGTGACTGTTTGCGTTGGATCATCTAGCTCATCCCCAGGGTCAACCACCACTCAGACCATCACCAAGACTGTGACGGTACCCGTTCCTCCGAAACCAAAACCTGCTCCCAAGCCAGTTCCAAAACCAGTAGCAAAACCAGTTGCAGCCGCAGCTCCTAAACCTGTTGTTGCGCCGGTGAGTTGCCCAAGCCCTTCTCAAATGGCAAGCATGCCTCGCGCCGCTGATGCTGCCGAACGTTGGGTTCAGTCGGTGTGCTCACCTGCACCAAAGGTGGTGGCTGCTCCTAAGCCAGCCGCTAAACCAGTTGCAAAAACAAAGACTGTGACTATTACCGAGACCATCACCATTGATACTCCAGGTGATTTCTCTTCGGCTGCAGATTCCGTTGAGTTCTCACCAAATGCTTTGGTTGCTTCAGTCTTTCCAGCGAAAATTCTTAGCATCGGGCAAGTTGCCAAGTTTTCCTCAAACCCAAGCTCGCACTTCGGCTCAGCAATAGTTTTGGGTCGGCAAGCGGAGGTGCACTTTGTACCAGTGGCTTCAAATTGGCGATTTAGCGACGGGATGTCCTTAACCGGTGTTGATACTCAAAGAGCCTTCAAGTCGGCTGGAAAATATCAGATCCAGGCATTCGTGGAGTATCAAGTTAGCTATCGACTTTTGGGCGAAAGTGCGTGGCAAGCCGTTGATGGAACCTTGCTTATCGGAAGCAACACCCTGGAAGTTGCAGTTGGAGCATTCAATTTCAAGGCAGATCAGAGCACCCAGGGAGCACTGCTGGTGGGAGGCGACTGCATTGGCCGGCCAGGGGTATTCGGTTGCGATACTTAGGCAATTAAGGGGAATCTATCTGGCTGGTTTAGGGTTTCTCTCAGTATCTGTTCAGACAAATTTGTCATCATGGGAGCAGACGAAAGGCCACAGAATTGACCAAGCCAGAACTTGATCCAACTTCGCTAAGTCGCAAGAACAGCTACAACAATCAATTCCTGTTCGATCCGCCAGCAGTTCTTAGCCCCGCCAAAGCTAAAAAGAAGCGAATTCGTGAAAAGCGCCTGACCTTCTTTACAGCCACTTCGGTTGCTTTACTGGGTGCAATCATCGGAGCATCGGTGGGAGCTGGCGCAGGAGTAGTTGCCCATAACTACCTAACTCGCCCTGCTGCGATTGTGGTCAATGACTTTGAAAACGTGAACTGGGCTACCGCTGCTTCGGCTACCGCTGCGCCGGCAGTTGTGACCATTCGAGTTGCAGGTTTTACATCAGGGGGAAATGGCTCTGGGGTGGTGCTAACCAGTGATGGCTACATCCTGACTAACTCTCACGTGGTGAGCGTCAACGGCAGCACTGAGAATGTCCGCCTTTCAGTAAGAACCAACGACGGGGGAGTCTTTCCCGCAAAGTTAGTTGGCGCGGACCCAACTAATGATTTAGCGGTAATTAAAATTGAGCCGACCAAACCACTTACTCCTATAGTCTTCGGTGACTCCTCGAAGATTAACGTCGGCGATCAAGTGGTTGCCATTGGCGCTCCGCTGGGACTTGAGGCGTCGGTGACCCTGGGAATTGTGTCGGCTTTGAATCGAACTATTCAGGTGGCATCATCTGAATCTCCAGATCAGAGCAGCCTCGAATTCTGGACTGGCAACGCGGGAAGACCGATCAACCTAAATGTTATTCAAACCGATGCCGCCATCAACCCAGGTAACTCTGGGGGTGCACTGGTAAACGACAAGGGAGAACTAGTTGGCGTGAATGTTGCTATCGCCACCGCTGGTTCGTTTGCTCAGTCGGGCAACATCGGCGTAGGTTTCGCAATTCCAGCTAATGTCGCCAAGCGAATTGCTGGCGAAATAATTGAAACCGGCGAGGCAAGTCACGGTCTACTCGGTGCTTTGGTGGCCGATGCCATGTCATCTGATGACGGTGCGGGTTTTTCTGTCGGCGCACGAGTAGTCGAATTGACACCAGGGGGAGCAGCTGAGGAAGCAGGAATCTTGCCAGGTGACGTGATTACCAGAATGAATGGCAAGCCTGTCACCACTGCCAGCGAGCTAACTGCAGCAGTTAGGCAAGAGCCCGCGGGTTCAAGGGTTAAAATCGAAGCATTGCGAGATGGAATCAAACGCGCATTTGATGTCACCTTGCAAGATGCTGAAAACTAGTTCTGAAAGCGACCCAATTGACTCAGAGTGCACCGACGCCCACCAGCGAGTTTGGTACTGACACCACCACGGCCCCCAAGCTTGTTGAGCCAGGCGATCATGAACGATTTTCTCACTACGTAAAGAAAGAGAAAATTGTGGAGTCTGCCGTTCTGGGCACACCTGTGATTGCACTTTGCGGCAAGGTTTGGGTTCCCGGAAGAGACCCTAAGAATTTTCCGATTTGTCCAGCTTGCAAGGAGATCCATTCCAAGCTAAAGCCTGGCGACGAAGATAAAGACTAAACGAACTTAGTTGGTATTGCCGGCTCGCCCTTGGTGAGTCGATGAGCACTTGCAGGAAGCGCAGCTTTGACTGCGGCGTGGTGTGCTCTAGCTGCTTCAACACCCGCTACCCCTGATAGTCCATCTTGAATTTCACCTCGGATTACAAGATCAACCAAGAGCGCTCTATCGCCTTGAGCAGGTTTTGAATCAGCGGCAGAAATTAGCTCCGCTGTTGCAATACCTTGCTCGTGAGAGCGAACGGCTTGCTTCTTTCCGCCGAGATTTGTCTTCTTAGCCGACTGCTTTGAAACTTCATGCCACTGGCCGGACTCATCCTGGAAGGCGACCATTTTGTATACGAAACCTGCTGCCGGAACTCCTGAGCCTGTGACAACGGATGTTCCAACGCCGTAGCCATCAACCGGGGCCGCGGCTAGTGATGCAATCGCAAACTCATCAAGGTCATTAGTCACCGTGATTTTGGTTTCGAGGGCTCCGAGTTTGTCTAGCAGCGCTCGGGCCTTAGCTACTTCTATCGGAAGATCTCCCGAGTCGATTCGGACACCGCCGAGCTTTGTGCCGGCAACACTAATTGCATTTTCGATTCCAGCTTCAATGTTGTAGGTGTCAACCAAGAAGGTGGTGTTCTCGCCGAAAGCTTCGAGCTGGGCTGCGAAGGCTTGGGTTTCGCTGTCATGCAGCAGAGTAAATGCATGGGATGCGGTACCCATTGTTTTTATGCCGAAGCTACGACCTGCTTCAAGGTTTGATGTTGCACTAAATCCAGCGATGTACGCAGCTCTTGCCGCTGCCACCGCTGAAGATTCACCGGTTCTTCGAGAACCCATTTCAGATACTGGCCGCGAGCCGGCGGCAGTGACCATCCTGGCCGCTGCGCTGGCAACTGCGCTGTCGTAGTTCAGAACGGAAAGAATTAGCGTTTCAAGAATCACAGCCTCAGCGAAGCTGGCCTCCACAATCAAAACCGGTGAGTAGGGGAAGTAAATCTCACCTTCGGCGTAGCCGTGGATATCTCCTGAAAACTTGTAGCCCTCAAGCCAGGTCGCTGTTGTTTGATCAATAATCTTTTCCGACAGCAGCCAATTGATTTCATCTTTTGAGAATCGGAACTGTTTGATTAGTTCAAGTAGTCGACCGGTTCCAGCAAACACGCCATAACGTCTGCCACCTGCGAGTGTTCTTGAGAAAACCTCGAAGACTCCTTTGCGGTGAGCTTTTCCAGACTTTAGTGCCGCTTGGAGCATGGTTAGCTCATAGCGGTCTGTCAGCAACGCGGTAGTGGAAAGCACGAGATAAGCCTAGCCCGAGGGGCTCGCAATAGAATTGGGGCGTGAATGAACCTCAAGCTAGCGCACCAATTGGAGTGTTTGACTCTGGCGTTGGGGGACTAACCGTAGCTCGAGCCATCATCGACCAGCTTCCAAACGAGTCGATTGTTTACGTTGGCGATACCGCTAACACGCCTTACGGACCAAAGCCGCTTTCTGAAGTTCGAGAACTAGCTCTGGCTGTGATGGACAAACTCGTAGACGAGGGCGTGAAGGTTTTGGTCATCGCATGTAATTCAGCATCCGCTGCGGTGCTAAGGGATGCTCGTGAGAGATATACCGAAGGCCGAGGGATCCCGGTAGTTGAAGTAATCCAACCAGCAGTTCGAAGAGCGGTTGCCTCGACTTCAAATGGAAAAGTTGGAGTCATTGGAACCCAGGCAACCATCGCATCGAAGGCCTACGACGACGCATTCGCGGCTGCAGTTGATGTTGAGTTGGTTAGTGCAGCGTGTCCTAGCTTTGTTGAGTTCGTCGAAAAGGGAATCACAAGTGGTCCCGAGATTATTTCTGCTGCCAAGGGATACTTAGCGCCACTCAAGGAAGCTGGCGTGGACACTTTGGTTCTAGGTTGCACTCACTACCCACTGCTAACTGGAGCACTCTCTCTTGTTATGGGGGAAGGCGTAACGCTGGTTTCATCAGCTGAAGAGACCGCCAAGGATCTGTATAAGGTTTTGGTTGATAAAGATCTACTTAGAACCGATTCAGCTTCACCAACGCTCAGCTTTAGAGCAACTGGAGATGCTGCAAGTTTCGAGAAATTAGCCAAGAGGTTCTTGGGCCCAGAAGTTTCCAAAGTGGAAAAGCTTTAGAAGGAATAGGAATAAAACTTGCAAAGAGTAGACGGACGTTCCCCAGATCAGCTTCGAAAAGTCACAGTAGAGCGAGGCTGGTCTTCGCACGCTGAAGGCTCAGCCCTGATTAGTTTTGGTGAGACTCGAGTTCTATGCACAGCGTCATTTACCAACGGTGTTCCACGTTGGAAAGTTGGCAAAGGTGAAGGTTGGGTCACTGCCGAGTATTCGATGTTGCCACGTGCAACCCACGACAGATCTGACCGCGAAGCAGTCAAGGGAAAAATTGGTGGTCGCACTCACGAGATTTCGCGCCTGATTGGAAGAGCGCTACGTTCAGTAGTTGATTTCAAAGCCTTAGGTGAAAACACCATTGTTATCGACTGTGATGTTCTGCAGGCTGATGGGGGAACTAGAACCGCAGCAATTACTGGAGCCTACATTGCACTGGTTGATGCAATTGAGTGGGGCAAGCAACAGAAGTTCATCGCAGAAAATAAGCAGCCGCTCTCAGACAGCATCGCCGCTATTTCAGTTGGAATTATTGATAAGGTGCCAATGCTTGACCTTGCTTACACAGAGGACGTTAGAGCAGAGACTGACATGAACGTGGTTGTCACTGGCTCCGGCAAGTTCGTGGAAGTTCAAGGAACTGCCGAAGCCGCGCCATTTGACCGCGACGAATTGAATGCTCTTTTGGATCTTGCGCTAAAGGGAACTGCAGAGCTAACTGCTTTGCAGGCTCAGATTTTGCAAAGCCCGAGGCCGTAGAAGTTGGAGCTTGTTCTGGCAACCCACAATGCCCACAAGGTCCAAGAAGTGGCCGCCATTTTGGAGTCAATTGTTCCTGGTTTGACACTCCTTGGCTATGACGGACCAGAACCTGTTGAAGACGGCACTTCTTTCTTAGAGAACTCTCTTATCAAAGCAAGGGCTGCTTTTGCTCACACCGGTAAACCTTCAATCGCTGATGACTCTGGAATAGCCGTCGAGATCCTCGGTGGCTCGCCTGGGATTTTCTCCGCCCGTTGGTCGGGTTCTAAAGATGACGTAAAAAATCGTCAATTGCTTCTTGCTCAGTTGAAAGATGTTCCAGAGGGTCATCGCCAAGCAAGCTTTATCTGCACTATTTCTCTTGTAAGCCAGGAAGGGGAGCAGAGCTTTACTGGAGTGTGTTCCGGAAGAATTGCATTCACTGAATCAGGTGAGCATGGTTTTGGGTACGACCCAATCTTTATCCCCGAGGGCTTTGAGATAACTACCGGAGAACTTGAACCGATAGTAAAGAACTCGATCAGTCATCGCTCAATGGCGCTTTCACAACTGGCTAGCTTTTTGCGCCCCCAGTAGGATTCGAACCTACGCTCCCGCCTCCGGAGGGCGGTGCTCTATCCCCTGAGCTATGGGGGCAATGCTTGCTTCAGCCTAACAGCGTGGCTAGAAATGGGCCTTTCTCGGTATGATTTGTAAAGAATTCCCTTTATTTACTGAGGTGTTTCTCACCGCCGAGATCTTGAATTCATTTAGCTCCTAATCGTGAGGCAAAATCGTGACTCCAGCAGAACTAGCTGTAGCCATTCGGCGCATCTTGGAACAGATGCAGGCTGATGGCTCGCTAGCTGCGGCCGAATTGCCAAGCGAGATTGTGGTCGAGCGACCAAGAAATCGTGAACATGGGGATTGGGCAACCAACGCTGCAATGCAGCTAGCTGGATTATTCGGCCTAAACCCAAGGGCGTTCGCAGAACTACTGGCGCCGAGAATTGAGTCTTTGGATGAAGTTTCCAAAGTCGACATCGCAGGCCCTGGATTTATCAACATCACTTTGAATCTTGCAAGTGCTGGAGCACTGGCAAAAACCATAGTTGAGGCAGGTGTCGGTTACGGCAAGGGCGAAACCCTAAAGGGGCTGAAGATGAACCTCGAGTTCGTATCAGCCAACCCAACCGGACCAATACATATGGGTGGTACTCGCTGGGCTGCCGTTGGAGATTCGTTGGCTAGGGTTTTGGCATTCCAGGGTGCAGCTGTCACTCGCGAGTACTACTTCAATGACCACGGTGAGCAAATTGACCGCTTCGCTAGATCTCTTTTGGCTCGTGCCAAAGGATTACCTGCGCCGGAGGATGGCTATGGGGGCCAGTACATCGAGCAGATTGCAAACGCTGTAATGGCTAAATCCTCCAAGGACATTTTGACTCTCAGCGATGAAGATGCACAGGAGGCCTTTAGAGCCGAAGGTGTTGAGCTGATGTTTGGCGAAATCAGGCAATCGCTTCACGAGTTTGGCGTTGACTTCGATGTTTACTTCCACGAAAACTCCCTGCACGAGTCCAAGGCAGTCGAGAAGGCGATTAAGAGACTGCGCGAACTAGGGCATGTTTTCGATGAGGATGGAGCCGTTTGGCTGCGCTCGACTGATTTTGGCGATGACCGAAATCGAGTGATCGTGAAATCTGATGGCAAGGCTGCCTACATTGCAGGAGACCTGGCCTATTACTTGGATAAAAGAGAGCGCGGATTTGATCGCTGCCTAATCATGCTTGGAGCAGACCATCACGGCTACGTTCAGCGCATGATGGCTATGTGTGCGGCTTTTGGTGATGAGCCAGGAGTAAATCTGGAAATCCTTATCGGACAGATGGTGAACCTTCTTCGCGATGGAGAGCCAGTTCGAATGTCCAAGCGCGCTGGAACAGTAGTGACCATGGAAGATCTAGTTGAGGCTGTTGGCGTGGATGCAGCAAGGTATGCGCTCGCAAGGTCCTCTTCAAACTCACAGCTAGATATCGATCTTGCACAGCTTTCAAAGAAAACAAATGACAACCCCGTTTTCTACGTTCAGTACGCTCATGCCAGAACTCAACAGGTAGCGGTAAACGCTAAGAGCATGGGAGTAGATCACTCCAACTTTGATCCATCACTGCTGAATCACGCAACAGAAACCGATCTTCTTGCCAAGCTCAGTGAATTGCCAAGGCTTGCCATACAGGCTGCAGAATTTAGAGAGCCACACCGAATTGCAAGATACCTAGAAGAGGTCGCCGGCAGCTATCACCGTTGGTACGACAACTGCCGAGTAATACCTCTTTCTGATAAGCCAGTTGAGCCAATCCACTCCACCAGATTGTGGCTAAATGATGCAGCCGGAGTTGTGTTGCGCAATGGCTTGAATCTTTTGGGTGTTTCAGCTCCGGAGCGGATGTAATCATGAATACTAATCAGTCAAAGTTTGCGCCAGCGTGGCTAGTTGAGCCAAGGGATGCAAACCACATCGATGGCGACATTTGGCCAGCGGGATTGACAAGATCTGCAGCAGGAGATGTTCTACTGGCAGGAATTCCTGTTGGGCAACTAGCCGCCCAGTACGGCACGCCTCTAATGCTTATTGATGAGGATGACTTTTTCTCGAGAGGTAAAAGAGTAAAGAGTGCATTCGAGAAAGCGGCCGCTGGAATCGGCTCGAGCGCCAAGATTTACTACGCGGGAAAGTCACTTCTTACAACCGAGATTGTGAAGTGGATTGACCAGCTTGGCCTAAACCTCGACGTTTCTACCGGGGGAGAGCTGGCGCTTGCCTTGTCTGGCGGAATTAGCCCCGACCGAATCGGTCTACACGGAAACAACAAGTCGCTCTATGAAATCGGCCGCGCTGTCACAGCAAACGTGGGAGCGATTGTTATCGACTCTGAAATTGAGATTGAAAGAATTGCCTCAGTTGCCGGTGCCCAGGACAAGATTCAGGGCGTACGTATTCGCGTAAATTCTGGTGTCCACGCTCACACCCACGAATATTTGGCTACTGCCCGAGAAGACCAGAAATTCGGCATCGCTATTTCTGATGTGCCCTCACTGGTTGAGAAGATTCGCTCACACTCTCACCTGAAGTTTCTTGGGCTTCATTCCCACATCGGCTCTCAGATTTTCGCACTCGATGGTTTCATCGAGTCTGTACGTAGATTGCTTCCGCTACACAAACAGCTACTAGCTGGCGGACCAGTGCCTGAACTGAACATTGGCGGTGGCTTTGGAATCAACTACACAATGGCCGATGATGCACCCGCGATTGAGGTTTTTGCCGATCAGATTTCTCAAGAAGTTGCCAAGGTTTGTAGTGAGCTTGGCATTGAAGTTCCTGTGCTGTGCTTCGAGCCAGGTCGCGTAATCTCAGGACCTGCCGGAATCACGGTTTACAACGTAGGAACTATTAAGAACGTTCAGCTATCAGAAGACGGCGTGACTGGTGTAAGAAAGTACGTCAGCATTGACGGGGGAATGAGCGATAACGCTCGCCCAAGTCTCTACAGCGCCAACTACTCTCCGATTCTTGCTTCTAGATCCTCGTTTGCAAGGCCAGCTCTTTCTCGTGTGGTTGGGAAGCACTGCGAAAGCGGCGACATTGTTGTCAAGGATTGCTTCCTTCCGGAAGATGTAAACCCAAATGACCTGCTAGCTGTTGCTGCAACTGGCGCATACTGCCACTCACTTGCCAGCAACTATAACTACGTCACTCGGCCCGCGATTGTTGCTGTCAAGAGCGGAAACGCTCACCTGATTCTTAGAGCTGAGACCGAAGCTGACATGTTTGCCCGCGACCCTGGCTACTCGGCGGAAAAGACAGGGTAGTTTTGAATGAGTAAGGAATCGAATTTGAGTGAATATCGCCCAATCAGGGTCGCGTTGCTTGGCGCCGGATCAGTTGGATCCGAGGTCGCCCGACTTTTGCTCGAACAAAAAAGCGAACTAGCCGCCCGAGTTGGAGCCGAGCTGGAGCTTGTAGGTGTTGCAGTTAGAGACCTCAAAACCAAGAGAAACGGCTTTCCCAAGGAGCTTTTGACCACCGATGCTGAAAGCCTGATTCTTGGCGCTGACATCGTAATTGAAGTCATGGGCGGCCTTCAGCCCGCAAAGGACTACATCCTTCTTGCGCTGAATTCTGGATCTGACGTAATCACCGCCAACAAAGCGCTTCTTGCAACTCACGGTTCAGAGTTATTCAATGCCGCGGAGCAAGTTGGAGCTCAGCTTTACTTCGAGGCCTCAGTTGCCGCAGCGATTCCAATTATTCGCCCGCTTCGTGAATCACTAGCAGGCGACAGAGTCAAACGAATCATGGGAATCGTAAACGGTTCCACTAACTACATTCTTGACCGAATGGACAAAAGTGGAATCACTCTAGAAGCCGCGATGAAGGAAGCTACCGAACTTGGCTACCTGGAAGCAGATCCGTCGCTCGATGTTGATGGCTACGACGCTGCCCAAAAAGCTGCAATCTTGGCTTCCCTTGCATTTCACACTGAAGTTCCACTCGAGAAGGTTTATCGCGAAGGCATCACAGGAGTTAGCGCGGAGCAGATCGCGGCAGCTAAGCGCGATGGCTTTGTAATCAAGTTGCTTGCTATCTGTGAATTCATCGAGGCTGATTCTTCAGGTCCTGAAGGAGTTTCGGTCCGCGTTTACCCAGCTTTGGTCCCAAGAAGCCATCCGCTGGCTTCGGTCGATGGTGCTTACAACGCTGTGTTTGTTGAAGCAGAAGCCGCAGGCCGTTTGATGTTCTATGGATCAGGTGCCGGGGGAACACAGACTGCCTCCGCGATTTTGGGAGATGTTGTTTCAGCCGCTAAGCGTCACGTAGCCGGCGGACCAGGTCTGGCGGATTCGATTCACGCGAACTTTGATGTCTTGGACATGAGCAGGGTCGCAACTCGATACGTGATTCAGTTAGAAGTTAAGGACCAGCCTGGAGTCTTGGCAAAAATTGCCAGCTTGTTCTCCGAGCACGGAGTCTCTATCGAGACAGTCGAGCAGGCTGTGCTCGGGCGTAATCTTCAGACCGCCAGCCTGGAAATTGGAACTCACTTGGCCAGCGATGCAGCTTTGGCTGGTGTCGTCAAGGCTCTAAAGTCGAACGACGCTGTTGAAGCAGTTTCCTCGTTTATTCGGGTTGAGGGTTTGTAATGAGAAGTATGCCTATCGAAAGGGGTGTTTACCTTGTTTGGTAAACCAAAGAAAGCTCACCAGTGGCGCGGAGTTATCAACGAATACTTCTCACGACTTGATGTAGACAAGAGCACCCCGATCATCACTCTCGGTGAGGGCGGCACACCACTTATTGATGCACCGGCACTTGCCAAACTTGTTGGGGCGGACCGCGTTTATCTGAAGTTTGAAGGCATGAACCCAACCGGTTCATTCAAGGACCGCGGAATGACCATGGCGGTTTCCAAGGCTGTTGGTCACGGTGCGAAAGCTGTGATTTGTGCATCAACTGGAAACACTTCCGCATCGGCTGCCGCATATGCTGCTGCAGCTGGAATCAAGTCAGTGGTTTTGGTTCCAGAGGGAAAGATTGCCCTAGGTAAGCTTTCGCAAGCGGTTGCACACAAGGCTCAAATTCTTCAGGTGCAGGGAAACTTCGATGACTGCCTAACTTTGGCTAGAGATTTGTCGACAAACTACCCTGTGCACCTTGTGAACTCTGTGAACCCAGACCGCATCGACGGTCAGAAAACTGCAGCGTTTGAGGTTGTTGATGCTTTGGGCCAAGCTCCAGATTTCCACGTACTGCCAGTAGGAAACGCGGGTAACTATTCTGCTTACTACAAGGGCTACCAGGAAGATTTCAAGGCGCGTCGCATAAAGGCTTTGCCAAAGATGTATGGCTACCAAGCCGAGGGTTCGGCGCCTTTTGTTCAGGGTTCTCCAGTGAAAAACCCAGACACCATCGCAACTGCAATTCGAATCGGAAATCCAGCTTCTTGGGACCTAGCGCAGATTGCGCGAGAGAAATCTAAGGGCAAGTTTGGCGCGGTTTCCGACAAGGAGATTTTGTGGATGCACCGCTTCTTGTCTCAAGAGGCTGGCGTTTTTGTTGAGCCGAGCTCGGCTACTGGTGCAGCAGGTTTGTACAAGGCGTCCCAGACTGGAGAGAGTTTTGCCGGAGCACTTATTGTTATCACAGTGACCGGCCATGGACTAAAAGATCCAGGCTGGGCCTTGAAGGACGAAGCTGGAAACGAGATCACCCCAGAAGCGGTATCAACCAACGCAGCTGAGGTCGCAGAAAGATTGGGATTGGCCTAAAAATGCCAGTAGCTGAAGGAACCGTAGTAAAGGTAAAGGTACCTGCAACATCCGCAAACCTTGGCCCTGGTTTTGACACGCTTGGAATTGCTCTGGCTTACTATGACGATCTAGAAGTCACTGCAACAAAGTCCGGAAGCATTTCGGTTGTTGTAAGTGGCGAGGGAGAAGGTCAAGTTCCACTTGATGAATCTCATCTAGTTGTTCGTGCCATTCTCGAGACTTTCAAGCGTGTAAAGCAGCCAGCGCCGGGTCTTGCTCTTCGTGCAGTAAATCGAATTCCTCACGGTCGCGGAATGGGTTCATCTGGCGCAGCGGTCGTTTCCGGAATCATGGCCGCTAAGGGTTTGTTGACCGGAGTTGCTGAAGTAAGCGACAAGCTGATGCTTGATCTTGCAACTGAGTTTGAGAATCACCCAGATAACGTAGCTCCTGCCTTGTTTGGGGGTTTGAGCATTGCTTGGGAAGACGAGTTCGGACCGCACACCAAAAAGCTTTCTGTACACCGCGGAGTATCCCCACTTGTTTTGGTTCCAAGCACCAAGATGTCAACCGAGCTTGCACGTTCCATGCAGCCCGAATCTGTCCCACATGCCGATGCAGTGTTCAACGTTTCCAGATCAGCACTATTGGTCGCGGCTATGGTTCAGTCTCCAGAGCTTCTACTTGCAGCAACCGAAGACAAGCTTCACCAGAACTACCGTGCCTCGGCCATGCCTGAGACAGATGCTTTGATTAGGCTGCTAAGAAGCGAGGGCCACGCTGCTGTTGTTTCCGGGGCCGGACCCTCGGTATTAGTGCTGGCCAGCGACCCAGCCGAGAGGCTTAGAGCCAAGGAATTGGTAGAAAAGAAGTACCCACAGTGGCAGCCGCTGCTGTTGGCCGTGGACAATAAAGGTGCTACGCTAGAGGTACACCAAAAACAAGACGGCAAATAAGCGTCAAATCTAGGTGCAATCCCCGCAGAAACTAACTGCGATACCACGCGATTGAAATCGTGATGGCGATAATCAGGTCTTTTAGGGTCGATTATCTAAACACTCAAGAAAGAGCAATCAAATAAATGGATGAAATCCAAGACAACAAGCCGGTTCGCAAATCACGCAGAGCTGTAGCAGAAACAGCCGCTCCAGCAGAGGCAACCGAATCAGCATCAAAAAAGACTCGCACCAGAGGCTCAAAGCCAGCTGAAGATAAGTCAGACTCGAGCGAGGCTAAGGCCCCGAGGGAAAACTCTTCCAGCGAATCGTCAAGCAGCGAATCAAGCTCAAACTCAGACTCAGGTGAACGCCGCAGAAACCGCGACTTTGACGACGAGCGTCGTGGCGGTGGCCGCAACTCAAGAAACCGCAACCGCTACCGCGATCGTGATCGCGGAAGACGCGGTGGTAACGGCAATGACCGCGAAGAAGCCGAACCGGAAATCTCTCCAGACGATGTCCTAATTAGCGTTGCTGGAATTCTAGATGTTCTAGATAACTACGCCTTCGTCCGCACCTCCGGCTACCTTCCAGGTCCAAACGACGTTTACGTTTCCCTTGGTCAGGTAAAGAAGTACGGACTTAGAAAAGGTGACGCAGTAGTAGGAGCAATCCGTCAGCCTCGCGAAGGCGAAGGTCAGGGTCGTCAGAAGTTCAATGCTCTAGTTCGCGTTGACTCTGTCAACGGATTGGATCAGGATGCTTCAACTGAGCGCGTGGAGTTTGGAAAGCTGACTCCGCTTTACCCTCAGACCAGACTTCGTCTAGAAACTGAAGCCAACAAGCTATCGACTCGAATCATCGACTTGGTAGCTCCAATTGGTAAGGGTCAGCGTGGTTTGATTGTCTCTCCCCCAAAGGCAGGTAAGACCCTGGTTCTTCAGGCAATTGCCAACGCAATTGCGACCAACAACCCAGAGGTTCACTTAATGGTTGTTCTGGTTGACGAGCGTCCTGAAGAAGTTACAGACATGCAGCGAACCGTAAAGGGTGAAGTTATCGCTTCAACCTTCGACCGTCCAGCAGAAGACCACACCACAGTAGCCGAGCTTGCAATTGAGCGCGCTAAGCGCCTGGTTGAGCTAGGTCACGATGTAGTGGTTCTTTTGGATTCGATTACTCGACTGGGTCGCGCTTACAACCTAAGTGCTCCTGCATCTGGCCGAATTCTTTCCGGTGGTGTTGATTCTTCAGCTCTTTACCCACCAAAGCGTTTCTTTGGTGCCGCCCGAAACATTGAAGACGGCGGATCACTAACCATCCTTGCAACCGCTCTGGTTGAGACCGGATCCAAGATGGACGAGGTTATCTTCGAAGAATTCAAGGGAACTGGAAACATGGAGCTTCGCTTGTCTCGCTCACTTGCCGACAAGAGAATCTTCCCAGCGGTAGATCTAAACGCATCTGGTACCAGACGCGAAGAGATGTTGATGAATCCGGACGAGACCAAGATCATTTGGAAGCTACGTCGTGCACTTGCCGGACTTGAGCAGCAGCAGGCTCTAGAGCTTGTTTTGAACAGACTGAAGGAAACCTCAAGCAACGTTGAGTTCCTGATGCAGGTTCAAAAGTCCATGCCGATTCCTTCTGGTTCCGACGGAGAATAATGCTCGATTCAGTCCAGCCCCTGCTGGCTGAGCACGTCTCGCTTCAGGAGCAGTTATCCGATGCAGCAGTGCATCAGAATCCAGCTTTGGCAAAGAAGCTAAACCGTCGTTACGCAGAGGTAAGCGCAATTGTTGCTGCCTACCATCAGGTCGTTGAACTAAACGAAGACTTGGCTGCTACCAAGGAACTTGCCAAAGAAGACGAAGCATTTGCCAGTGAACTACCCGGTGTTGAGCAGAAACTGCAGGAAGCCAACGAAAAGCTTCGAAGACTACTAATTCCAAGAGATCCAGATGATGGGCGAGACATCATCATGGAAATCAAGGCCGGTGAAGGTGGCGCTGAGTCAGCTTTGTTTGCAGCGGATCTTCTTCGGATGTACATCCAGTACTCCAATTCAAAGGGTTGGAAAACCGAGATCCTGGACAAGAACGAATCTGACCTGGGTGGCTATAAAGACGTCCAGCTCGCTATCAAGGGAAATTCAAATGACCCTGCTGAAGGCGTATGGGCTCACCTGAAGTATGAAGGTGGCGTTCACCGCGTCCAGCGAGTTCCAGTAACTGAAACCCAAGGCCGTATCCACACATCTGCCGCTGGCGTATTGGTGTTTCCTGAAGTGGATGAGCCTGAAGAAGTCGAGATTAGTCAGAACGAAATCCGAATCGACGTTTTCCGCTCTTCCGGCCCAGGTGGCCAGTCTGTGAACACTACCGACTCCGCTGTTCGAATCACACACATCCCAACTGGAATCGTTGTTTCCATGCAGAACGAAAAGTCGCAGCTTCAAAACCGCGAAGCTGCGATGCGAGTTCTTCGCGCAAGACTTTTGGCAGCGAAGCAGGAAGCAATTGACGCCGAGCAGTCGGCTGCCAGAAAATCTCAGGTTCGTTCGGTAGACCGCTCGGAGCGAATCAGAACTTACAACTTCCCTGAAAACCGCATTGCCGATCACCGCACAGGCTATAAGTCCTACAACCTCGACCAGGTTATGGACGGTGCCTTGGAGCCGGTCGTGCAGTCAGCTATTCAAACTGACGAAGAAGCCAGACTGGCAGCACTGGGAGACAAGTAATTGTTGATCTCGGAAGCTCTGGAATTAGCGACCGATAAGTTCTCTGCAGCTGGGATTCTGTCCCCAAGTGTTGATGCAGAGCTTCTGGGCTGTTTCATCCTTGAGATTGGCAGGTCAGAGCTAACACTTCTTGCAATTGACAATCAATCATTTCCTGAGAACAAGCTGCCTGAATTTCTTGAAGCAGTCCAAAGGCGTGAAAAGCGCGAGCCGCTTCAACACATAACCGGATCTGCTCCATTCCGACACCTAGAGCTTGAAGTTGGGCCAGGTGTTTTTATCCCCAGGCCAGAAACCGAACAATTGGTTGAGCTAGCTATGGAGAAAATTCGAGAATTAAGCAGCCCCTTGATTGTCGATCTGTGCTCTGGCAGTGGGGCAATTGCCATTTCGCTAAGTACCGAGATTGATACTGCAAATGTTTACGCAGTTGAGCTCTCTAGAGAAGCATTCGAGTATTTGAAACGCAATTTCCAAAAGTACGGTCTCGACATCAGAAAATTGAGAAACGAGAATCTGACAACTGCGCTAGATGAACTTCAGGGCAAGGTCGACCTGGTTGTATCGAATCCACCGTACATTCCAAATGCCGCTGTGCCCATAGATCTCGAGGTCCAACTTCACGATCCGAGTGTTGCCCTTTATGGGGGAGAAGATGGGCTGGATGTTATTCGTGAAATATCCACTCGGGCGCTTTATCTACTGAGGCCAGGAGGGTGCTTGGTACTAGAACATGCCAACACTCAGGCCGCCGCAATCGGTGAACTACTATTGACTCAAGGCTGGCAGGAAATTGTTTCTAGTCAGGACCTAACCGGTAAGAACCGGATGATTTCGGCAGTAAGGCCTTAGAGGCAGAGACAATAGGCGGTGTTGGGTGGAGCGAATCTTCGACTGTTCTCTCGACACTGATTTGCTAACTGGCATGAGACTTGCCAAGACCTCTCTTGGAAGAAAAGAATTAGCAGTTATTCCAACCGACACTATTTATGGTTTGGCATGCGATGCCTTTTCTCACGAAGCTGTGAAAAAACTTCTTGATGCTAAGGGAAGAGATAGGCAGTCTCCTCCACCGGTTCTGATTGGAAACGCAGCCGCACTGGAAGGCTTAGCGCAGCAAGTGCCGCAGCTTGCACACAAACTTGCCGAGACTTTTTGGCCTGGAGCATTAACCATGATTTTGAAAGCGCAGCCTTCACTGACTTGGGACCTAGGGGAGACCAAGGGAACAGTTGCTTTGCGCATGCCCGATCACAAAATTGCATTGGCACTTCTCCAAGAAACTGGCCCGCTAGCAGTTTCTAGCGCAAACTTAACAGGAGAACCGGCGGCCACAACTTGCCAGCAGGCCGAGAAGGCTCTCGGATCTAAAGTGAAGATTTACCTCGATGGAGGCGCAAGTCCCAAGGGCGAAGCATCAACCATTGTCGACATGACTGATTTAGAAGACACCGCAACCGAATCTGGTGAGATTGTAACAACCGGCAAAGCGAAGATCCTTAGACGTGGAGCCCTTAGTAAAGAGAAACTGGCAACGGTTCTCGGTGAATTTTTGGAGGGCTAGAGCGTGAGAGCCTACCTTTTGATCATGGCCGTTGCCGCGGTGGTGACTTTCGCAGCCACGTTTTTGACTCTTCGCCTCAGCCGCAAGCATTCGATCATGCCTGAGATTCGCGAGAGAGATGTCCACACCGATCCAACTCCGCGAATTGGCGGCTTGGCGATGCTCATCGGATTCTTGATCTCGCTTGCTGTTGCAGCTTCCTTGGGATGGTTTAGCTCGGTTTTTGAAGACCCCATTCACATACTTGCTATCGCCGCTGCCGCCACTTTGATTGCAGTAATTGGTGTCTTAGATGACATTCTTGATTTGGACTGGACCATCAAGCTCGCTGGTCAGTTCATGGCTGCCGGAATCTTGGCCTGGCAGGGCGTGCAGATTGTTTCATTGCCAATTGGCGGATTGGTTATCGGCAGCTACGGAGTCTCAATTGTTGTCACAATCTTCGTCACAGTTCTCGTGATGAATGCCGTGAATTTCATAGATGGCCTGGATGGGCTGGTTGCAGGTGTTGTACTTATTGGCACCAGCGTGTTCTTTGTCTACACGTACCTTCTTGCCCAGCAGACCTCGCCAACCAACTACTTCAACCTTGCATCGCTAATCTCTGCAATTGTGATTGGTGTTTGCTTGGGCTTTTTGCCACTGAACTGGCATAAAGCCAGGATCTTCATGGGCGATAGCGGTGCCATGCTTTTAGGTCTACTAATGGCAACTTCTGCTCTTGCTGTCACAGGGCAAGTTGATCCAGGGGCTGTCTCCACGTCCTTGCTTGCACCGGCATTCTTGCCGCTTGTTCTTCCTCTGGCTATCTTGATGCTGCCGTTGTTGGATTTGACCCTTGCGGTGCTTCGAAGAATCCGCGCCGGAAAGTCGCCATTTTCGGCTGATAGAAAGCACATCCACCATAAGTTGCAGGATTTTGGTCACAGCCACATTGGCTCGGTGATGGTCTTTTATCTTTGGACAGCCGTTATCTCTCTTAGCGCTTTGGCACTGCTGTTTATGCCTGCCGAACTGGTGCTTGCTTTGAGTATTGCTGCCGGTATCCCAGTCTTGATTTACACGGTTTGGCCAGTTATTGAACGAAGAAGAAAGAGAGCAAAGTCGAAGTGAAAGCCTCAACAAGCGCAGATCAACTTTTCAAAAGAGTCCTAGGTCAAACCGCCTTACTTACCGGACTCATAGCTTCCCTCGGTTCGCTAGCAGGCTATTTCGTTGAGGGGGAAAACGGAGTCTTCAGTGCTTTGATTGGCTCCGCTTTGGCCTTTGTTTTTGGAGCCTTGACAGTTATCAGCATGCTGGTCGGAAGAAAGTTGTCCCTGGCGGGCTTTTTTGGAGTCGTCATGGGCGGCTGGCTCGTCAAGCTGATCGGCTTTGCTCTTTTGGCAAGGTCACTTCAGGGGGCCGAGTTTATAAACGGGCCGGTTCTGTTTTTGACCCTAGTCGCAGCCATTTTGGGGTCCCTGGTAATTGACTCGATTGCCGTGCTCTCAGCCCGAATTCCCGTGGTCGAGGGCTAGTTTTTTTCTTGCTACAATTTTTATGATGCCGCAACGTATGGGGCATTGACACTGTAAATCGCCGCGAGAAATCGCCCCGAAACAGGAGCCTGCCCTGCTAGATAACGCGCTTAGCCTTTTCATCAAGGCAGGAGTTACTGACGAATCCGGTAATTACCAGGGCCCATCCATCATGGAGTTTTACCCTGAAATCATTGCGTTTGAGGGAACCCCTTTTGCTTTGAACCGAATCATGCTGATTCGACTTCTTGTTGTCTCGCTACTGATAGTCCTTTTCTATCTATGGACGCGCTCATTCCAGAAAGCCAGCCGCAATCAGACCTTCGTTCCAACTAAGTTCCAGCTGATGGGCGAGATTTCCTTGAACTTCGTGCGAAACGGTATAGCGCACGGACAGCTTGGAAAAGTCGAGGGCGATCGCTTCTTGCCATTGCTAACAACAATTTTCTTCGTGGTTCTCGGCATGAATATCACGGGAATTATTCCGGGTCTGAACATCGCGGCCTCGTCTCTAATTGGACTCCCGATTGTTTTGGCTGCAGCAGCCTATGTGACCTTTATCTACGCCGGCATGAAAAAACATGGCTTTGGTTTCTTCAAGAACTCACTGTTTCCTTCAGGTGTTCCTCCATTCCTATACATCATGGTGACCCCCATTGAGTTCCTATCAACTTTCATTCTCAGACCGGTAACGCTGGCTCTTCGACTCACCATGAACATGGTTGCGGGCCACCTTTTGCTTGTACTTTGCTTCTCAGCTACCCAGTTCTTCGTTTTCTACGCCGATGGCTTCTTCAAGCTATTTGGAGTCGGAACATTCATATTTGGATTCGCCTTTACTCTCTTTGAGATTCTGGTGTCATTCCTACAGGCTTACG
>CAYVZV010000005.1:0-44418 GCA_964456485.1 uncultured Rhodoluna sp.
ATGATCAACCGCGAGGGTCTTCACTACACCAAAGAGCACGAGTGGCTATCCATCGATGGCGATATCGCCACCGTAGGTATTACTGAGTACGCTGCCGAGAAGCTTGGTGACATCGTTTTTGTTGATCTTCCAAAAGTTGGCTCCTCTACTACTTATATGAAGATCTGCGGTGAGATCGAATCCACTAAAAGTGTGGGCGAGCTGTACGCACCGGTTGATGGCGAAATCGTTGAAGTCAACGATGTTGTTTCTGGAAACCCAGAGCTTGTAAACCACGATCCATTCGGTGCTGGTTGGCTAATCAAAATTAGATTCACTGAACTCCCTGCCTTACTTACCCACGAGGAATACGCCGCGCTAACTGGAGAGGGCTAAGTCAAAATTGCTTCCTGAGCACAAAGACTTCAAATACCGCCACATTGGACCAACCCCAGACGAGCAATCGCAAATGCTCAAAGAGCTTGGATACTCTTCTCTAGATCACCTGATGGCTACTGCACTACCTAAGGCAATTCAGTTTGAAGGGGAAGGCAAACTTCCTGAACCACTAACCGAGCAAGCAACCCTTAAGGCTCTTCGCGCACACGCCAGAAACAACAAGATCACAACTTCCCTAATCGGCCAGGGGTACTACGGCACATTCACCCCAGGTGTAATCAAGCGAAATGTTCTAGAAAATCCTTCTTGGTATACCGCTTATACGCCATACCAGCCTGAGATTTCCCAGGGCCGCCTCGAGGCACTTATCAATTTCCAGACCATGGTCAATGACCTAACTGGAATGAAAACTGCCAACGCATCGATGCTCGATGAATCAACCGCTGCCGCGGAAGCAATGCTCCTTTCGAGGCGCTCGTCCTCGAGTGAAGGTGACATTTTCTATGTCGATTCCGACACCATGCCTCAGACCAAGGCTTTGCTTGAGCACCGTGCAGAACCAGTCGGTATCAAGGTTGCATACTTCGATGCATCCAAAGGGGCAAGCGAACTTGTTGGAGATTACTTTGGCGTGATGGTTCAGTACCCTGGTGCATCTGGAAGACTAACTCCCCTAAGACCAATCTTTGACGCCGCTCACAACGCGCAGGCAATGGCGGTAGCAGTTGCTGATCTGTTGGCACTTTGTCTAATCGAAGCGCCAGGCGATGCCGGAGCGGACATGGTGGTCGGAACTACTCAACGCTTTGGGGTTCCTATGGGCTTTGGTGGACCACACGCTGGCTACCTAGCTGTTCGTGCAGATCTAGAACGTTCTATGCCGGGCCGTCTTGTTGGTGTGTCGGTTGATGCTGACGGTGCCCCGGCATACCGACTAACTCTTCAAACTCGAGAACAGCACATCAGACGCGAGCGAGCAACCTCTAACATTTGCACCGCTCAAGTTCTACTTGCCGTGATGGCCGGGATGTTTGCGGTCTACCACGGACCAAAGGGATTGCGCTCAATCGCACTTGAGGTTCACCAAAAAGCACACGCTCTCGCAGATGCCATCCGCAAGGCCGGTATGAGCGTTGTCGAAGATGACTTCTTCGACACCTTCCGAGTAACTGGAATAGACGCCAAGGCGATCTATACCAAGGCTCGCGAGAAAGATTTGACCATGCTGGTTGTGGATGAGAGAACCATTGGAATCTCAATTGATGAGACGGTGACCAAAGAAGTATTGAACCAAGTCGCTTCCGTCTTTGGTGCCGATGACGTCAGCTATAGCTATGACGGTTCAAGCACCACTCTAAGAGTTGCAGGACTGGACAGAAAGTCCAAGTACTTGACTCACCAAGTGTTCAACACATATCACTCGGAAACGGCAATGCTTCGCTACCTCAAGCGACTTGCAGACTTTGACTATGCGCTTGATAGAGGCATGATTCCGCTTGGCTCATGCACTATGAAACTGAACTCCACAACCGAAATGGAAGCAGTTACATGGCCGGAATTTTCAAACCTTCACCCTTTCTCCCCTAAAGAAGACATCACTGGATACCTGGCACTGATCTCTGAACTTGAGACCTGGCTCTGCGATGTAACGGGATATGACGCGGTTTCGTTGCAGCCAAATGCCGGAAGCCAAGGCGAACTAGCTGGCCTTATGGCCATCCGCGGCTACCACCTATCTCGCGGAGATAGTCAGCGCGAAATTTGTTTAATCCCGTCTTCAGCCCACGGTACAAACGCAGCTTCTGCGGTACTTGCCGGAATGAAAGTTGTAGTCGTCGCTTGCGACGAGCTTGGCAATGTGGACCTAAAAGACATCAAAACCAAAATTGCCGAGGCAGGCGACAAGCTCTCAGCTCTGATGGTCACCTATCCGTCAACACACGGAGTGTACGAAGAAGCTATTGCCGACATCTGTGAAATGGTGCACCAGGCAGGTGGACAGGTTTACATCGATGGCGCAAACACCAACGCCGTCGTTGGTTATGCAAAGTTTGGATTGTTGGGTGGCGATGTGTCACATCTGAACCTGCACAAAACTTTCTGCATCCCACACGGTGGTGGTGGTCCAGGTGTAGGTCCTGTTGCTGCAAGGTCTCACCTTGCCCCATTCCTTCCTGGGCATTCACTATCCCAGATTGAACTTCCAAACTTTGGTCCAATCTCTGGCGCTCCTTTTGGTTCTGCTTCGATCCTTCCAATCTCTTGGGCCTACATCCGCATGATGGGAAACCAGAGCCTGCGCGATGCAACAGCCGTTGCGGTTTTATCGGCCAACTACATAGCCAAGAAACTAAAAGGTCACTTTCCGCTGCTCTACACCGGCAATGAAGGCCTTATCGCTCACGAGTGCATCATCGACATCCGTGGCATCACCAAAGACACTGGAGTTTCCGTTGATGACATTGCTAAGCGATTGATTGACTATGGATTCCATGCGCCAACCATGAGTTTCCCGGTTTCCGGAACTTTGATGATTGAACCGACTGAGTCAGAGCCGAAGGACGAAATCGACCGCTTTGTTGAGGCGATGATTGCTATCAAGAAGGAAATTGACCAACTAAGTGGTGGCGAATGGTCTGCAGAAGATAACCCGCTCAGACAAGCACCACACACCGCCAAGATTCTCACCGAGGACTGGAATCACCCATACTCAAGACAGTTGGCTGTCTACCCTGTTTCCGGTCAGCATTTAGGTAAGTACTGGCCGAAGGTTAGAAGAGTGGACTCAGTCCACGGCGATCGGAACCTAGTTTGCAGCTGTCCGCCGCCCGAAGCTTTTACCTAGGCTAGCGACTTAGTTCTTTTTGGATTTTGCCTTTTTTGCCTTGGGAAACAACTGCTGCACCAATCCAACTGCCAGCAACGCACCAACAATCTGAACCAGTATATAGCCTGCTGCCGAAGCTGGTGCAATCCCGGTCAAGGTGTCACTAAAGATTCTTCCTACCGAAACGGCAGGGTTGGCAAAAGAAGTTGAAGAAGTGAAGAAGAAGGCAGCGCCGACTACAGCCGGTGCACCAATTGCTATCAAGTCTGAACGTTTTGTCTTTACTAGGGCCAGAATTACAAACACCAGCAATAACGTCGCAATGACTTCACCGATTCCTGTACCAAGTTGAAACCGCTCAGTTGTAGAGATTTGAAGAGTAGATAAACCAAACATTGTGTTTGAAACAAGCGCTCCAGTTACACCACCGGCAATTTGGGCAACCATGTAAGGAAGCACTTGATTGGCTGGCAACTTCTTTGAAACAGCAAGGGCCAACGTGACGGCCGGGTTCAGGTGAGCTCCAGAGACTGGACCCAAGGTGAGAATCAATACACCCAAGACAAAGATGGTGGAAAGGCAGTTAACTAACAGGCGAACCAGTGAATCATCGGACAGTGCTGTTGCCATAATTCCCGAGCCCACTATTGTCGCAACTAAAACTGCGGCTCCAAAAAATTCTCCAAGAATCGCTCTGTAATTCATTTCATCTCCTTGTGTCAGGGGTACTAACAAAAGAGTTTAGGAGCCATATACCTGCGAGTTGGGGAGGTTAGTGCTCAACTAGTTCAGCTGCTAAGAGCTCTTTCACCCTAGGAACAACTTTTGTGCCGAGCAGTTCAATCGAATGCATCAGCTTTGAGTGTGGCATTGGACCGGTTGAGTACTTGAGGTCAAAGCGCTGTGCTCCAACGGAGCTAATTGCGTAGGCCATTTTCTTGGCCACGGTCTCAGGCGATCCAACGTACAAACTTCCGTTATTGACCTCATCCAAGTAGTGACCCTTGGTCACCGGGCCCCAGCCGCGTTCTTGGCCGATGCGACCAAAACTTGCCTGGTAGCTCGGCCAGAGTTCCTCGATGGCCTGCTCGTCAGTATCGGCAATGTGTCCTGGTGAGTGAATCGAAATTGGGCGGAGCTCATTTCCAAATTTCTCCATGGAGTCTCGATAGAGCTTGGCGTATGGAGCAAAGCGCGCTGGATCTCCACCAATAATTGCAAGAGCAAGTGCGGCATCTAACCTGGCTGCTCGAATCACACTCTCGGGTGAACCACCAACGCCGACTCGAAGTGGGATGCGACCTGATTCGGTCTTTGGGTAGACCTCTTGATTTGCAAGTGGAGCCCGAACGGTTCCTGACCAAGTCACTGGTTTTTCCTTGAGAAGTTCAACTAACAGTTCTAGCTTCTGCTCGAATAAGTCCCCGTAGTCAGATAGCTCATAGCCAAAAAGCGGGAATGACTCAATGAAGGATCCTCTACCGGCAGTGATTTCGGCTCGACCGTTGGATAGAGCATCTACAGTTGCGAAAGCTTGGTAGACGCGAACTGGGTCTTCGGAAGACAAGACGGTAACCCCTGAACCAAGCTTGATGCGATTTGTTTGGGTTGCGATGCCGGCAAGAACGGTATCTGGCGAGGTGATGGCAAAATCGTCCCGGTGGTGTTCTCCAACATTGAAGCTATCGAGTCCAACTTGCTCGGCATGAACTGCTTCGGTAACGACGTTTCGAAGGACCTGACCTGCTGTTTCGGGTGTGCCGTCATCTTTGAGGGTCATATCCCCAAAGGTGTCTAGGCCAAACTTGATATCCACTTGCTCGTTCCTAACTGAACTGTTGACACTGAACAACTACTTATCCGTTGGTTTTGTTCCCAAGTGCTACCTGGTGAGAATGCCCCAAACCACACGAATCGCCTTCATGGTGTCCTGTGGGGTTTCTTCCTGGGCTAGGTGTCCAGACTGGGGGAAGACAAAAAGAACCGAATCTTTGATCATGGTTGCGAGCGCTTCGGTGTCTGCTGTTGCCACCACGGTGTCGCTATCTCCCGTAATCAACAAAGTCGGAACTGTTATCTCATCCAGTCGGTCTTTGACATCAAAGGCTCTAGGGGCACGGTTGAATTCCCAGAAGCCCTCTTCCCAACCAATCACGCTCAGTGGTTCACGGTAGCCAGCTTTGACTTCATCGGTGATCAGGTCTTTGTTGTACCAAGATTCGTCTAGAAGGTCCATTCCGCTTGAGGCGATTGAAGACACCAGTAGCGGACCTAGGTGATCAAACTGAGGGATGCTGTAGATCCAGTTGAGCCAGCTGGGTGATCCGCCGGTTGACAAGATTGCGGGTGATATAAGGATCAAGCCCTGAATTGCATCTTTGTTATCGATTACGTATTGGGCCGCAAGTGTTCCTCCTGCAGAGTGACCGACCAGAATGACGTCTCTCCCAGAGGCAAATTGAGCAATCAATTCATCAAGAATCAGATCTTGACCAACTGACCCGTATGGGTTTTCGCCTTCCCAGCTTGTTGGTCGTTGAGTTAGACCAAATCCAGGCCTGTCATAGGCAATAACATCCCCTAGTTCGCTTAACGGTTCGATTACCTCTCTATAGGAGAAAGTATTAGCGCCAAAGCCGTGCATCAGGAAGATCACTGGCGGATTGGAGCAGTCCTTATCTCCCTGGCAAACAAAGTCTGTTTTCTCGTAGTAGATATCAATTCCCTGGGCAGTTGCAAAGGTGGCCCCTTCACCAGCTACCTCTTTATAGGTGGCGGTTCCTGTAGTTTCCACGGGAATCAGAAACGGAACGATAAGCAGAGCTAACAGGACGACTAGGCCGACTCGGCCAAAGATTTTGGATATCTTCACGCCTTCTAGCCTAAAGGCCTGCAGGCTCTTGAGTAGTAGGGCGTTCTGGGCTGGGAACTAGCTGACAGATTCAGGGGGTACCCTTATCTTTGCCGGCTTAAAGTGGTTTGCTTAGCTGTTAGCACAAATTCATTACTTATTACTTAGGGGACATCCTTGTTCAGACTCGCCACCGCTTCTCTTGCCAATCGCTCCGTCGTAGGTCTTTTGACCGTGCTGATTGTGGCTTCGGGACTGTTGTCCCTGACTTCGCTAAAGCAAGAGTTGTTACCATCGTTCGAGGTCCCACAGGCTTCCATCGTGACGCCATATCCTGGCGCATCCCCTGAGATTGTTGATGCTCAGGTTTCCTCGTTGATTGAAGATGAGGTTAGAACCCTAAACAACTTGGTCACAGTCCGCTCAACTTCAAGTGCAAACCTGTCGGTTGTTCGAGTCGAATTTGATTTTGGAACCACAACAGCAACTGTCGAGGAAGAACTTAATCGAGTAATTGCTAACCTCAAGGATTCTCTACCCTCGGATGTAAGCCCACGCGTAATCTCTGGATCATTCGATAGCGTTCCAATCATCGTTTTGTCCGTTGCCTCCACAACTGGAGAGAATGACGCTCTTGCTGAAATCCTGGCAGATGTTGCGACCCCGATTCTCTCTCAAGTTCCTGGAATTCAAGAGATAACAGTTGCCGGTGGCAAGCAAAAGGAAATCACGCTAGATCTCAAGGCAAAAGTCTTGCGTGAGAACGGTTTGTCTCAGCAGGCAATCGTTGATGCGCTTCGTGCCAATGGATTTATTGTTCCCGCTGGTTCCATAACTGACACTCAAGGCGAGCTGCAGATCGAAATCGGAACCAACGTCAACTCGCTGGAAGATTTCAAGAGCCTTCCTCTGATTTCGTCGAACACCCAAAGTGCTCAAGCAGCTGCACAGGCGGCGGCTGCGCAAGCTGCTGCGGCGCAAGCAGCAGCAGCAGCCGCTGCAGCCGGTCAAGGTGCGCCAGGCGCCCCAGCAGCACCTTCAATTCCAGTAGCTCCAGCTCCATCCGAGCCAGAGATTCTGACTATCGGAGATGTTGCGGTAGTGACTTACGACTACGAACCTGTGACCTCAATTTCGCGCACCAACGGTCTGGACTCACTCGGAATTCAGGTGACCAAGACTCAGGACGGCAACACTGTTGCGATTTCAAACGGCGTGGAAGCCAAGATTGAGGAACTAACCGAGAAACTTGGTGGCAACGTTGAAATCAGCACCGTTTTTGATCAAGGACCTTTCGTTGAGAAGCAACTGGAGAACCTAACTATTGAAGGAACTCTGGGACTAACCTTTGCGATTCTGATCATCTTGGTGTTCTTGGGTTCTATCCGATCGACCCTGGTGACCGCTATCTCGATCCCAACCTCCCTCCTGGTGACCTTCGCAGGCTTGCTGGTTTCTGACTACAGCTTGAACCTATTCACCTTGAGCGCACTTACTATCGCAGTTGGTCGAGTAGTGGATGACTCGATTGTGGTTATTGAAAACATCAATAGGCACCTGTCCTACGGCGAAGAGAAAAAGAGTGCCATTATTCAGGCCGTTAAGGAAGTGGCTGGAGCCATTACCTCGGCGACCATCACAACCGTGGCCGTATTCCTTCCAGTTGCTCTAGTTGGCGGAGTGGTTGGAGAGCTGTTTAGGCCATTTAGCCTGAGCTTTACAATCGCACTTCTAGCTTCATTGATTGTGTCTCTAACAATTGTTCCTGTGCTGGCCTACTGGTTCCTAAAGACCCCAAAGCTTGAATCAGGAAGCGAGCAGTTAAGCGAAAGCCAGCTTGCTATGCAGATGGAAAAGGCCCGCGAAGAAGAAGAGCAAAAGGAGAAGAAGAGCTGGTTGCAGCGCGGCTACATTCCAGTTCTTCGCACCACTCAGGCTCACCCGGTTGTGACATTGATTGCCTCTGCAGCTGTGCTTGGATTTACCTTCTCTCTAGTGCCTCAGCTAAAGACCGACTTTATCGGTGACTTTGGAGGAGACACATTCTCGGTTCGTCAAGAGCTTCCAGCTGGAAGCACCTTCGAGCAGCGCGATGCCGCAGCTAAGGCTGTTGAGAATCTGATTCTTGAGCAAGACGGTGTCGAAACAGTTTTGGCGACCTTTGGTGGTCGCGCCGATGGACGCGTAAACTTCGGTGGCAACGCGAACGCGACGACAATCCAGGTTTCACTGACCAAGGATGCCGATGGCGACGCTATCAAGGAAGCGATTCAAGAGGGCATCGATTCCAGAACTGATATCGGCGAGACTTCAATCTCAGCCGGTGGCGGTCCAGGAGTTGGTGGTTCTGGAACAATCGACATCAAGATCTCTGGCACTAGCGATGAGGCTTTGTTTGCAGCAGTTGAAAAGGTTCGTACCGGCATGCTTTCAGTTGAGAACCTATCTGAAATCACCTCTTCACTTTCTGAGCAGCAAAGAACACTGAAGATAACCGTGGATCGAGTTAAGGCTGCAGAGTACGGACTCACTGAGATTCAGGTTTCTGGTCTGGTGTCATCGACTCTTCGGCCTTCATCGATTGGGAATGTCAACATTGAAAACGAATCCACTCCGATTTTCCTAGTTCAGGAGAGCACTCCTGCAACCGTGGAGGAAATCGAAGAGATTCAGATTCCTACTAGACGAGGAGTAATTGAGCTCCAGAAGATTGCTGACATCAGCGAAGTTCAGGCTCCTGTTTCAATCACCAGCGAAAAGGGTGAGCGAGTTGCAACGGTTGCCCTAACACCAGACTCTGATGACTTAGGTGCAGTAACTCGCGACGTCACAGCCAAGCTTGCAGAAATTGAATTGCCTGTTGGTGCAACAGCAACCATCGGTGGAGTTTCAGCCGAGCAAACCGAAAGCTTCCAGCAGCTGGGCCTTGCCCTACTTGCTGCGGTAGCGATTGTTTACCTAGTAATGGTTGCTACCTTCTCTAGCTTGATTCAGCCGCTAATCCTGTTGATCTCAATCCCATTTGCCGCAACTGGTGCTCTTGGATTGCTTCTTCTAACTGACACCCCACTTGGTGTTCCAGCTCTTATTGGAATGCTTCTTCTTGTTGGTGTGGTGGTGACGAATGCGATTGTTCTGATCGACCTAATCAACCAGTACCGCAAGCAAGGAAGGTCTATCCAGCAATCAATCGTTGATGGATCACGTCAACGTCTTCGTCCGATTTTGATGACCGCGCTGGCAACAATCTTTGCCCTATCGCCATTGGCATTTGGAATCACCGGTGGTGGCTTTATCAGCCAGCCGCTAGCGATTGTGGTTATCGGTGGCTTGGTTTCCTCGACACTGCTGACACTCGTTATCGTTCCAGTTCTTTACTGGTTAATCGAGGGTCGCAAGGAGCGAAAAGCGCTAAAGGGACCGAAGAAGCCAAGAGGTAAAGCAAGAAGGCTAGCTGAAGCTGCACGCTAAGCTGTCTTAGTTATGAAGTCCTCTGAAAACCTAGTCTGGATCGACTGCGAGATGACCGGTCTCGACGTCGAAAAAGATTGCCTGGTTGAAATTGCAGTGCTAATCACCGACTCTGAGCTAAACATCTTGGATGAGGGCTTAAGTGTTGTCATTAAACCTAGAGAGGAATCTCTTGCTGGCATGGGTGAATTTGTTACCAACATGCATAAAGAATCTGGCCTGTTGGAGCTTTTGCCAAATGGGCTGGAGCTAGAGCAAGCGCAGAACCAGGTCTTGGATTATGTGAAGCGCTTCGCACCAGAAGCTAGAACCGCTCCCCTGGCAGGAAACTCAATTGGTACAGACCGGATGTTCATAAACAGATATATGCCGGCTCTGGATGCTCACCTGCACTACCGAAACGTGGACGTTTCTTCCATCAAGGAACTGGTGCGCAGATGGTACCCGAAGGTTTACTTCCAGCTACCTAAAAAAACTGGTGGCCATAGAGCCTTGGCCGACATCAAAGAGTCAATTGCTGAGCTGGTTTACTACCGCAAGACTGTATTGGTGGAGGCCCCCGGCCCAACCAGCGATGAGGCCAAGACAAGCGCGGAGCAAACGCAATAGAATAAAAAGGCTTTGAAGCCCTTGGGCTTCAAGACATGGTGGGTATAGCTCAGCTGGTAGAGCGCCTGGTTGTGGTCCAGGATGTCGCGGGTTCAAGTCCCGTTACTCACCCCAGTTAAAGGCTTGTTTAGTACCCCAATCAATAGAAGTTAGCCTTATCCAATGAACTCCTTTATTGCATCCTCCGAAGTTGAAGATGCGCTGGCCACTGGCAAACCAATCGTCGCTTTAGAAAGCACCATCATTTCCCACGGCCTTCCAAGACCCAGAAATCTAGAAGCTGCCAAAGAATTTGAGCAAATCCTGCAATCCAAGGGAGTGGTGCCGGCAACAATCGCAATTCTTGATGGGGTTCCACGTATTGGTCTTGATGACGAAAGCGTGGATCGAATCGCCAACGAAGATCTTGCAAAAGCCAGCGTTCGGGACATCCCAATTCTTGCCGCAAGAAAAGAGTCAGGCGCAACAACAGTTGCAGCGACCGCTCACTTGGCCGCCTTGGCTGGTATCAGGGTCTTTGCAACTGGTGGACTTGGCGGCGTTCACCGCGGGGCAATTGAAACCTTTGACGAATCAGCTGATCTGTCAACTCTTGCCGTGACGCCAATAACAGTAGTGTCCGCAGGTGTTAAGTCAGTGCTGGATATCCCAGCAACTCTCGAGCGCCTCGAGACGTTGAGCGTTCCGGTCATAGGGTACAAGACCAAGGAGTTCCCGGCTTTTTGGCTCACCCGTTCTGGCTACACGCTGGACTGGTCACTGGATTCTGCGGAGCAGATTGCACTTGCCATGAAATCTCAGGATGAGCTTGGGCACGGCCAAGGCATGGTTATTGCAAATCCAATTCCAATCGAGAAGCAGTGGGATCCACAAGAGCACGATCGAGTTCTTGCCATTGCGTTTGAAGCAGCCAAGAAAGCAGGCGTCACAGGCAAAGCTGTGACTCCTTTCTTGTTGGGTTTCATAGTTGAGGAATCCAAAGGCAGATCACTCGAGGTAAACCTTGACTTAGCCCGTAACAATGTTTCAGTTGCAGGAGACATTGCTAAGGCCTGGGCGGAACTTAAGTGACAAAAATTCTGGTCATAGGAGACGTTATCGAAGATGTCATCGTTATTCCAGAAGCAGATATTCGTCCGAACACTGACACGAAGTCAGCAATACATAAGTCCATGGGCGGTCAGGCCGCCAATGTTGCATCCTGGCTTGCTTTCCTTGGCGTTCAAACCAGATTCGTTGGTTGCGTTGGGCTAAGTGATGTCAAGAAGCTCGAATCTGAGCTCTCGCAACACGGTATCGAAACTGCTCTGCAGTCCAGCGCTAAGCCGACCGGTTCACTGGTGGTTCTTGTCCAAGGTGAATCGCGCTCCATGCTCACCGATCGCGGAGCCAATTTGGATTTGAATCTTCGAGCCATTGATCCATCTGGATTTTCGGCCGTATACCTATCGGGGTACTCGCTGCTTGGACGAGCCATAGACGAGATTAGGGACTTTGCCGAAAGAGTTCGAAGCTGCGGAGCGTTGCTGGCAATTGATCCTGGCTCTTATGGGTTTATCCAAGACCACGGCGTTGACGAGTTTAAGAAACTGATTTCCCAAGCAGATCTGATCTTTCCGAATCTTGAAGAAGATCAGCTTCTTGGGTTATCGGGATCGATTCCGCTGAGCGTTGTGACCAAAGGTCAAAATGGTGCTTCAGCGAGGTGGGCCGATGGACACACTATTGAAGTTTCTGGGTTGGCAACAAACTCGATCGACCCAACTGGTGCCGGGGATGCGTTTTCAGCTGGCTTTTTGGCCAGCATGATTACAGGTCAAAACTTCCAGAAACTGGAGCCAGAATTGGTCCAGCTGGCCCTGGAAGCAGGGGTGGCTGCCGGTTCTAAAGCGGTCCAGCTGGTTGGAGCTAGGCCTTCCTTCAACTCTGGAGTCTAGGTTGAGAGTTCTCCCCAGCTAAAAGCCCTAACCTTCAGGGAAACCTTCAAGTTATCCACAGAGTTATGCACCTTGGCAAAACGACCCTAAATCGACTTCTAGAGCTCGTTTGCCCTCTGAATTACTAGCTCTCGGACTCTGGCAGCATCAGCTGAGCCAGCCATGGCCTTCATCACAGCCCCAATAACGGCTCCGGCCGCCTGTAGCTTGCCCTCGCGAATCTTCTCAAGGACATCGGGCTGCTCGGCAAGCACCTTGTCGATGGCGGCAAGCAGTGCTCCATCATCGGATACAACTTCGAGTCCACGCTTGGCAACAATCTCGGCTGGGTCGCCTTCGCCTGCAAGAACTCCGGTTAGAACTTCACGCGCTAGACGATCGGTTAGCTTGCCTGATTCAACAAGTTCCGCAATTTGGGCAACCTGAGTTGGTGTGATTGAGAGCTCTGCAATTTCCTTGTCTTCACTGTTTGCGATTCGAGCAAGTTCACCAGTCCACCACTTTCTGGCAGCCTGTGGCTTTGCTCCGGCTTTCACAGTGTCGTCGATTTCATCTAGCAGATCTGAATTAACCACATCGCGGAATTCTAGATCGCTAAAGCCCCAGAGCTCTTGAAGACGCTTGCGCCGAATCGCAGGCTTTTCTGGCAGAGTTGCGCGCAGCTGCTCTATCCATTCCTTGGAAGGCTGAACTGGAACTAGATCTGGTTCCGGGAAGTAGCGGTAATCGTCTGCATCGGACTTTGGTCGACCGGACGAAGTAGCTCCGCGGTCTTCGTGCCAGTGACGAGTTTCTTGAATGATTGCGGTGCCTTGAGATAGTAAGTGCGCCTGGCGCTGAATCTCATATTTGACCGCGCGTTCGATGCTGCGAAGTGAGTTTACGTTCTTGGTCTCAGTGCGGGTGCCAAGTTTTTCTTGACCCTTAGGGCGAATTGAAACGTTGGCGTCACAACGCACGTTGCCTCGTTCCATACGGGCATCGGATACTCCAAGGTTTTTCACAATCTCACGAATGGAACGAACGTAAGCCGCGGCAAGTTCTGGGGCTTCATCGCCTGCTCCGTAAATTGGCTTGGTCACAATCTCAACCAGTGGAACGCCGGCGCGGTTGAAATCAACAAGAGAAAACTCTGCTCCCTGGATGCGACCAGTCGAACCACCAACGTGGGTCAGCTTGCCAGCGTCTTCTTCCATGTGGGCACGCTCGATCTCCACGGTGAAAACTTTTCCGGATGGAACTTCAATGTCAATCTTGCCGTTGTAAGCAATTGGCTCGTCGTACTGCGAAGTCTGGAAGTTTTTAGCTAGATCTGGGTAGAAGTAGTTCTTTCTGGAGAAGCGGCCTGTTTCGGCAATTTGGCAATCTAATGCCAAGCCGATCTTGATGGAGTTCTCGATTGCCTTGCCGTTTACAGCCGGCATCGCTCCTGGGAAACCCAAGCAGTTTGGACAGACGTTGGTGTTTGGCTCATCACCAAACACGTTTGCACAACCACAAAACATCTTGGTATTGGTATTTAGTTCAACGTGTACCTCGAGCCCGATAACCACCTCAAAAGCTTCAAGAGCTTTCTGGTAATCCATTAGCTGATCTTTAGCCATTAGTTCACCTCAAGCTTTGGTGCGAAATCTAACATGGTCTTTGACCACTTGTTCTCGAGTAGCTTTTCAAGGACCGCCCCAACTTTGTACAGCCTTGCATCTTGGCGAGCTGGAGCCAAGAACTGAGCTCCAACCGGAAGGTTGTCTTCTTTAGCGAGACCAACTGGAAGACTCATTCCTGGAACTCCGGCAAGGTTCGCCGGGATAGTTGCGATGTCGTTTAGATACATCGCAAGTGGATCTTCTTGTTTCTCCCCCAACTTGAATGCTGTGGTGGGAGCAGTTGGTGAAACTAGAACATCTGCTTTTTCGAACGCTTTCGCAAGATCTGCCTGGATCAAGGTTCTTACTTTCTGAGCACTGCCGTAGTAAGCGTCGTAGTATCCCGAGGACAATGCGTAGGTTCCAAGGATAATTCGTCGCTTAACCTCAGCACCGAAACCTACCTCGCGGGTAGCAGCCATAACCTTTTCAACCGTGGCTGGACCCTCAGGCATAACCCTCAGTCCAAACCGCACTGAATCAAAACGAGCCAAGTTGGAGGAAGCCTCGGCTGGCTGGATCAAGTAGTAGGCAGCAATTGCGTATTGAAAGCTTGGGCACGAAACTTCAACAATTTCGGCACCGGCTGCAACCAGTAAATCGAGGGCTTCCTGGAAACGCTCTGATACTCCAGCTTGGAAGCCCTCGCCGGTAAGTTCCTTGATGATTCCAATCTTGAGTCCCTTGACTGAATCATTCTTGGCTGCTTCGGTCATTGAGCCCAGGGATTCTGGAAGCGAGGTGGCGTCCATAGCGTCATGACCCGCGATGGCATCTTGCAGCATGGCAGCATCCATCACGTTTCTTGTCACTGGGCCAATTTGATCCAAGGAAGACCCAAGAGCGATAAGGCCGTATCGAGAAACGGCTCCATAGGTCGGCTTCACGCCAACTGTTCCCGTGACCGAAGCTGGAAAACGAATGGATCCTCCGGTGTCAGAACCGATAGCCAGTGGAGCCTGCATCGAAGCTACTGCTGATGAAGACCCCCCACCTGAGCCACCGGGAGTTCGTGTCAGATCCCATGGGTTAAGCGATGGACCGTATGCCGAGTTCTCGGTTGAGGAGCCCATAGCAAATTCGTCGAGGTTGGTCTTTCCAAGAATTGGCATGCGGTGGGCAAGAATTTTCTCAACCACTGTCGCGTTGTATGGAGGTATCCAGCCCTTCAAGATATTTGAACCTGCGGTGGTTTCAATGCCGATAGTTGTCAGATTGTCCTTGACGGCAATTGGAACTCCAGCGAGCGCGGAAAGCTTTTCACCTTTGGCGCGAAGTTCGTCCACCTCGCGTGCCTGGGATAGCGCAATTTCGCGAGTGACGGTTAGGTAGCTGTTGATCTTGGGATTTAGTTTGTCGATGTTATCTAGCTGAGCCTTGGTCAGCTCCACCGAGGAAATCTCCTTAGAGCTCAGCATGGCAGCCAGTTCGCTGGCGGACTTGTCTAGAAGAGTCACTCTGGCTTACTCCTCATCCAGAATCGCTGAAACCTTGAAGCGGCCTGATTCGCTATCGGCAGCTCCGGACAGAGCCTGGGCTTGGGTCAAAGAGGGCTTTACAGTGTCTTCCCTAAAGACATTGGCCATCGGAATAGGGTGACTAGTTGCTGGAATCTCATCGTTTACAGCCGCCTTTACAGTGGCAACCGAGTCCACAATCAAAGCTAGTTGGCTAGCAAATTGGGCAACTTCAGCGTCGCTAACCTCAATGCGGGCAAGGCCAGCTAAGTGCCTAACTAGCTCAGGGGTAATCTCGGACATGGAAACCTTCGGTTTAGAGAAACTCTGGATTGGAGGGGTTTTCGCCCCAGCTGGCCCATTCTAGCAACAAAGAAAATTCTTGAATTTGGGCCAAAATACCCCGCTAAAGTAGGTATCTAGGTAGTAAACCCCAAGCCCCCTATAAAAAGGTCAATACCCGTGGACAATTCAGAATTTCAGCTCGTCTTTAGAGGCTACGACAAGGATGAGGTAGACGCAGCCGTCTCCGCAATGCGCGAAGAGCTAGATCACGTTCGTGATTACAACTACAAGGCCGCCAGTGAAGTCGAATTTCTCAAATCTGAGATCGCAAGCCTAAAGCAGCGCCTAAAGCGCGATGCTGGCACCGGATACGCCGAACTTGGTGCTCAGTTTGAGCAGACCCTTCGCGTTGCTGAAGAGCAAGCAAGAAAGCTTATGACCGATGCTGGCCAGGATGCACTTCGTGTTCGTGAGACCGCTAAGGCAGAAGCAGAGCAGCTAACCCGTAAGGCAGAAGCTGCTGTCCAGAAACTTCTTTCCGATGCTGAATCCAAGGCTAAGGAAATCCGCCTAGATGCTGAGCGCACCAGTGCAGAAATCCTTGCTCAGGCTAAGACTCAGGAATCAGAAGCTACCGAGAAGATTGTTCACGCGCAGCGTGAAGCATCAGCTATTCGCTCAGAGGGCGAAAGGTATGCGGCAGAACTTCGCGCCTCAGTCCACCGCGAAACCGAAGAGGCTCGTGCCCTAGCTACCGAACTTGCGCAGCGCACCGCGCAGTCCAGAGTGGAACTTGAGGCAGAACTCAAGGCCAAGCGTGACGAAGGCGAGCAGGAAGCTCTGAGGATTTACGAGTCAGCAGTAAAGCAGGCTCAGCAGGCAACTGAAGAAGCCAACAAAGCAGTTGCTGAAGCATCGCGACTTGCTGCCGAATTGAACTCCGAGGCTGAAAGAAACCTTCGCGATGCAAAGGTAACTGCAGCCAACTTGACCGAAGATGCCCAGCGAAACGCCGGAAACTTGATCAACCAGTCACGCCGTCGTGCCGAGCTTCTAGCGCGCAAGGCTGAGGCTTACGCAAATGCTGTGATTGTTGATGGCCAGGAGCGACTATCTCGCTGGGAGTCCGAAGCAAACGAGATTGATGACTTCCTGAACACCCTGAAGTCATTGATGTCTACAGAATCTATGGTTGCTGCTGATGAGACTTTGGCTCAGACCGAACTTGAAGGATCCTCGCCTTCCATCACTGATGGCTTCGAGACCAATGTGGACTATTCAGAGCCTCGCTCAACCCAGGGACAGTATGACGCGATCGAGGTTGAGTCATACGAGGACAAAAAAGACTAGTTAGCTAACCTCTTAGCAAACTCAGCTTCATCAATTACCTCAACTCCAAGCGATTCAGCTTTGGCCAGCTTTGATCCAGCGTTAGCTCCAGCAACAACAAATGCCGTGTTCTTAGAAACCGATGAGGCTGCTTTTCCACCTCGAGAAATAATGGCTTCCTCGGCTTGATCGCGAGTTAGTTGTTCAAGAGTTCCGGTGACAACGATACTCAGTCCTTGGAAAACACCAGAATTAGAAGTTGCTATTTCCTGAGTGAAGTTAACTCCGGCTTTTTTCCAGGCTTGAACAATTTCTTTATGCCAATCAACTGCAATCCACTCTTTGATCGTCTTGGCAACGACAGCGCCTACTCCATCAACGCTCGCTAATTCCTCTTCGGAAGCAGCAAAGATCTTCTCAATTGACCCGAATGAGTTCATGAGTGATCTGGCTGCAACTGGTCCCACATGTCGAATGGACAAAGAAACTAGAGCCCGCCAAGCAGGTTGAGATTTTGCTTTTTCTAGTTCCTCCAGAAGTTTGGTTGCAACAGTTGCTGGAGAGCCATCCTTTTTCCTAAAGTACTCGACGATTTTCGGCTTACCTTCGGAGTCAAGCTTGACGGCTCCAGTATCGGCATCAACAACCTGGGACTTGATTGGAAGCAGGTCTTCAAGCTTCAGAGTGAATAGATCAGCTTCGGACCTAACGGGAGGCACCTTAGGCTCTATGGGCTGAGTGAGAGCAACAGCGGTTACAAATCCCAGAGCTTCTATATCCAACGCTGACCTCGAGCCAATGTACGCGATTCTTTCGCGCAGCTGGGCTGGGCAAGACTTGGCGTTTGGGCACCGGAGGTCCACATCACCATCTTGCGCTGGCGCAAGCTTTGAGCCACAGTCAGGACAATTCTTTGGCATTACGAACTTCTTCTCTGTGCCATCTCTTAGAGCCACCACTGGTCCCAGGATCTCCGGGATTACATCTCCTGCTTTGCGAAGAACCACGGTGTCGCCCAGCAGAATTCCCTTAGCAACAACCACCTCTTGATTGTGAAGAGTTGCAAACTCAACTTCGCTACCTGCCACGCGAATGGGCTCGAGAACGGCGTAAGGAGTAGCCCTTCCAGTCCTTCCGATTGAAACTTTGATATCCAGAAGTTTGGTGTTGACCTGCTCCGGCGGATACTTGTAGGCAATCGCCCAGCGAGGAGCGCGGGAAGTAAAGCCGAGGGTTTGCTGCCTAGCAAGCTCATCTACCTTAACAACCACGCCATCGATTTCGTGCTCGAGTTTGTGGCGCTTGGCCTCAAAGTCGGCGATGTACTTCTTAACTTCTTTTGCACTATCTAGCACCTGATACCTGGATGAAGTAGGAAGTCCCCAGCTCTTTAGATGCGAATAGAGCTCAGACTGGCTAACAACACCTTTATCAACCCAAGCCCCAATACCGTGAACGATCATCTGGAGTGGCCTAGAGGCTGTCACGCTCGAATCCTTCTGGCGAAGCGACCCAGAGGCTGAGTTTCTTGGGTTAGCAAACGGCGCTTTGCCGGCATCAATTAGTGATTGATTGAGCTTGGCAAAATCTGCCAGCGAATAGAACACTTCGCCACGGACTTCAACTACATCAGGGTGGTTCTTACCGGATAGAGAGTGAGGGATGCCCTTGACGGTCATCACGTTTCTTGTGACGTCCTCGCCAACTGCGCCATCACCTCGGGTGGCAGCAGAAACTAGTTTGCCTTTCTCGTATCTCAGGTTGATTGCAAGTCCATCAATCTTGAGTTCACAAAGAAACGGGCCTCCGCCGGTCTTTTCAAGCCAAGCATCCAGCTCTTCGCTCGAGAAGACATTGTCGAGGCTCATCATGCGCTCTAGATGCTCAACTGGAGCAAATGTCTGACTAGCTTCTCCCCCTACAGTTTGGGTCGGCGAATCGCCGGTAATTAGCTCCGGGTACTTGGCCTCAAGCTGTTCGAGCTCGCGCATCAACTTGTCGTAGTCGGCGTCCGAAATCAAAGAAGTATTGGACTGGTAGTAAGCGGCGCGATGTTGGTTGATTAAATCAACAAGCTCCGCGACGCGATCGACTACCTTCTTTTCCAAAATTAGACCTGCTCCATGACTGCCGAGACAGTCTTATCGATTGTTGCTTGACCCAGGACTCGAGCGCCGAGATAGACAACCGCTGTTTGTCCAGGAGAGATCCCGCGAATTGGCTGGTTGGGTCTTATTACCATCTGCCCATCAATAACTCGAAGCTTGCAGGGATGTGACTCACCGTGGGCACGGACTTGCACCTCAGCATCGAACCAATCGACCACGTTCTTGGGGGCTTTGCCACACCACGAGAACTTCTCTCCAGATAACTCGGAAATAGTCAATGCCTCTTCGGGCCCAACCACCACAACGTTTTCCTTGGGTCTAATCTCGAGCACGTAGCGAGGTTTACCATCCTTGGCTGGACGTCCAATGTTTAGCCCTTTGCGCTGGCCAACTGTGTAACCGAGTGCGCCATCGTGTTGGGCAAGCTCTTGGCCTTCCATATCAACAATTGACCCAGGCGTCAGCTCAATTTTGTCGGAAAGCCAATCTCTTGTGTCACCTTCGGGGATGAAGCAGATGTCGTAGCTATCAGGCTTGTTGGCAACCGATAGCTCCCGTTCCTGGGCTTCCCTTCGTATGTCATCCTTGTTCGCCGCTTTGCCAATTGGAAAGTAGGAGTGTTTGAGCTGCTCTTCATTGAGAACACCTAGAACGTATGACTGATCTTTGGCCATGGCTAGGGAGCGATGAAGTTCTAGGTTTCCTTCAGCATCTTTTTCTACGCTTGCGTAATGCCCGGTGCAAAGAGCATCAAAGCCCAAAGCTAGAGCCTTCTCCAGTAGAGCGGCAAACTTGATTCGCTCATTGCATCTCATGCAAGGATTCGGTGTTCTACCGGCTGAGTATTCCGAGATGAAGTCATCGACTACATCCTGCTTAAATCGCTCAGAGAAATCCCAAACATAAAACGGAATACCTATCTTGTTTGCTGCACGCTGGGCGTCCATGGAGTCCTCAACTGTGCAGCAGCCCCTGGACCCGGTTCGCAAAGTACCTGGCATGCGAGATAAAGCTAGATGAACGCCAACAACTTCATGCCCTGCTTCCACAGCGCGTGCCGCAGCCACGGCAGAGTCAACTCCCCCACTCATTGCAGCCAGAATCTTCATCGTCTGGTCAACCCCGCCTTTTTGGCACCTTCATATGCTTTCGGGAACGCTTCCAAAAACGCATCTACATCAGCTTCTGTCGTGGTGTGCCCAAAGGTGATTCGCATAGTTCCCATTGCCTCATCGGCGTTTGCGCCAAGAGAGAGAACAACATGAGACGGACTGCTGACACCTGCGGCGCAGGCAGAACCCGTTGAGATCGAAACTCCATTCACATCCATCAGAAACAGCAAGCTATCTCCAAGGCAACCCGGGAATCTGAAGTGAACGTTGTTTGAAAGTCTTGGCACATTCTCTGAAGATACCTTCACTTCCGGTGCAATCTGCCTAACTCCAGCAATTAGCTTTTTTGACAACCTGGTGTGAAGCTCGTGTTTGTGTGGCTGTTCCTGCACTGCTTCCCTAACGGCAACAGCCATAGCCGAAGCGGAGGCGGCATCGGGTGTGCCCGAGCGCAAGTTTCGTTCTTGTCCGCCACCGTGTAAAACCGGAGTGAGCTTTTCGGATCTGGCGAGAATGAGTGCTCCTATTCCAACCGGAGCTCCGATTTTGTGTCCAGTGATGGTCAGTGCCTGTAGGCCAGAGTCTCTGAAGTTAACTGGGATATGACCAAGTGCTGCGATGGCATCCGAGTGAACTGGTATTGAATGTTCTTTTGCCATTCCTGCAATTTGGGCAATCGGATGAATCACGCCAATTTCATTGTTTGCCCACATTAAGCTCACAAGCGCAATCTCGTTGGCTCGCTCGCTAATAACTTTGGAGAGGTCAGTTAGATCAAGCACCCCTTCTTGATCCATAGGGACAAAGTGCGCAACGGCCCCTTGTTCAGAAACTAACCAGTTCACCGCATCTAGAACTGCCGCATGCTCAGCGGTCGATGTAATAATCAGCTTTTTGTTTGAATCCTTGAAATTGCGTTGCCAATAGAGACCCTTAACGGCCAAGTTGTCTGACTCGGTTCCGCCGGAAGTGAAGATAACTTCATTTCTGTCACAGCCGATGCTTTCGGCGATAATCTCCCGGGCCTCTTCCAGCATTTGCCGTGAGCTTTGGCCAAATGAATGCACAGAAGCTGGGTTGCCAACCTGCTGCAATGCCTTGGAATAGTGCGCCAACACACTAGGCCGAATTGGCGAAGTGGCGGCGTGATCCAAGTAAACGGGCATGTCTTTAAGCCTAGTTTCTTCCTCACCACGCCAGAAACTTCCCCTCCGAGGTAGTGACTAGGGTGGATACAGTGACCGAACAAAGTACTAATTTCGCCCGAGGTCTCGGTATGCGATTTGAGCCCCAAATAGGCCATTTTGGGCTTTATTCGGCGAACGCAGACAAAATCTGGCTCGGAATACTTGATTCCCAAAGTCAAGAGGTAGCCACTGAGCTTGCTCTTGAAGCTAGCGAAGAGGGCATCTGGAGCGTTAGCTCAGACTTGATTCGGCCAGGCATCGGATACGTGGTTCGAGTTGACGGTCCTGACTCGCCAAGAAATAGTTTTAGACCAGATATCAACTTGATAGACCCATATGCCAAAGGTGTAGTTAGAAAGAGCGCTCGCAACTATTTCAACGTTGCAATCGATGGATCCTTTGACTGGGAGGGGGTTCAGAAACCAAACATCCCTCTTAACGAAGCAGTTATATACGAAGCCCACGCCAGGGGTCTAACCAGGGCAAACCCAGATATTCCAGATGCTCTAAGGGGAACATATGCTGCCCTCGGGCACGAAAGTACGATTGCACACCTAAAGAATCTCGGTGTCACAACAATTGAGCTACTTCCAATTCAGATCTTCATCTCCGAACCACGGCTTATGAACATGGGGCTGATCAACTATTGGGGTTACAACACAATCAACTTTTTCTCACCCCATCCAAGATATGCCTCGAGTAGCGCAAGGGCTCAGGGCCCTGAACAAATCATCATTGAGTTAAAAACTGCTATCCGTGAACTACACAGAAATGGCATTGAGGTAATCATGGATGTGGTTTACAATCACACAGCCGAAGGTGGTGCCGGCGGGCTTACCTATTCATTCAAAGGAATTGATAACTCCAGCTACTACCGTCAGGACGATGCTGGAAACTATCACGACACAACCGGCTGTGGGAACTCGCTGAATTTTTCAAACCCAGCAGTTGTGCGCTTGGTTATGGACTCGTTGCTTTATTGGAGCCAAGAGATGCAAATTGATGGCTTTCGATTTGACCTTGCTGCAACGCTGGCACGAGACGAAAATAACCATTTCAACCCACAGCATCCTCTGCTCAGTGCAATCGAGAATGAGCCCGCTCTCAAAGATGCCAAGCTAATTGTCGAGCCCTGGGATGTTGGACTGGGCGGTTGGCAGACGGGAAACTTCCCCGACCGCTTTAGTGAGTGGAACGATCGCTACCGAGATGATGTCCGAAAGTTCTGGCTGTCCGATGTTGGATTTGCCAGACAAGCTGGCCATTATCCAAATGGCGTAGCTGATCTAGCTACCAAGCTCGCTGGAAGCGTAGACGTGGTGGATGGCCCGCATGGTGTGCTTGGAGGAGTCAACTTCATAACCGCCCACGATGGTTTTACGCTCTCAGATTTAGTTAGCCATAACGTGAAACATAACCAGGTCAACGGTGAATCCAACCGTGATGGAACCAACAACAATTACAGCTTCAACTTCGGCGTCGAAGGGGAAAGCGAAGACGAGGCAATCCAAGCCCTCCGCCGACGGGTATCTAGAAATCTACTTGCCAGCCTGCTTGTCTCATCGGGTATTCCGATGCTTACTGCAGGCGATGAGCGAGGTAAATCTCAGCAGGGCAATAACAACGCCTACTGTCAAGACAATAAACTTTCCTGGCTGAATTGGGACTTATCGGAATATGAGCATCAACTGGAGAGGACCACTTCGTTCCTAATCAAAACCAGAGCACAGCATCCAAGCCTTCGCCCGAGAAACTTCGCCAATTATGAACAAGCGACGGAAGATTCCGACCGTATGCGTTGGTTCAACGCGGGTGGCGAGCTAATGAGCGATGAGAATTGGGCGGAATCTCAGTGTCGAACCATGATGCGCTTGACCGACCACCTAAAGCTCGATGGAAGCCTGGACTCGATGTTGGTAATCGTTCACGGGGCGGAGTACGAAATCACTGTGACGCTGCCAACGGTAGAGGGAATCCAAGGGTATGAGTTTCTCTGGGATTCCTCGTCAGAGGAGCCAAGCGGATCCAAGAACCTTGCTCCAGGCGAAACTTGGACCATGGCGCCCCTGTCTATGGCACTAATCAGAGCCTTCTAGAACCAAAGGTACGAGGGTGTCCTTTATTTACTAAGTTTGGACATATGACTAACGGCCTACAAAAGCTAATCGGTCGAATCCCGATTACCTCACTCAAGCCTGAAGTTGATGGTGGGCTTTATCCCGCCAAAGCTTATCTGGGCGAAGTCATAGTTTTTGGAGCAACAGTTTTCCGCGAAGGCCATGACGCTGTAGGCGCAGAACTTGTCCTAACCTCCCCCTCGGGTAAAACATCAACCCATAGGCTTCAAGAGTCTTTTGGAGGCAGTGACTTTTTCGATACTCAGGTTCAAATTGACGAAACGGGTATGTGGAGTTTTCAAGTTAGATCTTTCGCAGATGATTACCAGACTTGGCATCACAACGCCACTGTAAAAATTGCCATCGGGCAAGATGATGAGTTGATGATTCTTGAGGGGCTCGCACTTTTTACAAACGCATCCAAGGATAAAAATCGGTCTAAGCAATCACTCGAGATAATCAAGCAGCTGATCTTGATTTTCGAAGACTCGGCTTACTCGGCCAAGGCCAAACTTGCAGCAACCGAAAAGGCAGATGTTTTCGCGATGTTCGCAAGCGAACCTATTCGCTCCCTCGAAACGCTCAGCCCAGTTCGCAATGTGCTTGCAGAGCGAAAGGTGTCTGGTCACGGAAGTTGGTACGAGTTTTTCCCAAGAAGCGAAGGTGCAGTACAGAACTCAGATGGCACCTTTACTTCAGGAAATTTCCAAACTGCGACTAAGAGACTTTCCGCCGTTGCTGAGATGGGTTTTGACGTCTTGTATCTTCCTCCAATTCACCCCATTGGTAGAGCCTTTAGAAAAGGTCCTAACAATTCACTGACAGCAGGAGAAAATGACCCTGGATCGCCTTGGGCAATTGGCTCGGAAGCTGGCGGTCATGAAGCTATCCACCCAGATCTTGGAAGCGAAAAGGACTTCGAAGCTTTTGTGAAGGTCGCAAACAAACTCGGTATTGAGATTGCTTTGGATTTTGCCCTACAAGCATCACCTGATCATCCTTGGGTGAAGTCAAACCCTGAGTGGTTTACCACCCGGGCAGATGGAAGCATTGCCTACGCAGAGAATCCGCCCAAGAAGTATCAGGACATATATCCAATCAATTTTGATAATGATCCCGAGGGTATCTACAACGAATCCCTCAAGATTTTGCTGAAGTGGATTGGGCTTGGGGTAAAGATATTCCGAGTGGATAATCCACACACCAAACCGCTGAATTTCTGGCAGTGGCTCATTGCTGAGGTGAACGCCAAGCACCCCGAGGTTGTCTTTTTGGCGGAGGCTTTCACAAGACCTGCAATCATGCATGCCCTAGCCAAAGTCGGCTTTCAGCAAAGCTATACATACTTCACCTGGAGAAACACCAAAGCCGAACTTGAAAGCTACCTAACGGAGTTGGCCTACCAATCAGATAGCTTCTTCAGACCCAACCTATGGGTTAGCACCCCTGACATCCTCACTCCTTACTTGCAGTACGGCGGGGCTGCTGCTCATCGAATTCGTGCAGCCATCGCAGCGACCTCAGCGCCAAGCTGGGGAGTATACGCAGGGTTCGAGCTATACGAATCGGTAGCCAGGGCCGGAGTGGACGAGCACATCGACAGCGAGAAGTATCAGTACAAACCAAGAGATTTTGATGGGGCAATCGCGTCAGGAAAATCTCTAGCGCCTTACTTAACTCAGCTAAATGAGATTCGGAATTCTCAACCCGCTCTTGGTCAACTAAGGAACATTGCAATCCACTACTCAGATGACCCTGAGATTTTGGTCTATTCAAAGCACTTGGATGCGCGCTTTGCTGGAGGTAAGGCCAACACAATAATCGTCGTTGCAAATCTTGACCCTCACTCAGCAAGAGAGACCAATATCCACCTAGAGCTTTGGAAGCTAGGTCTTGATGAGAAAAGTCCGTTTAAAGTTAGAGACCTGATTACTGGAGTTGAATTCACCTGGGGAAAGTCAAACTTTGTAAGACTTGATTCATTCACTGAGCCCGTCCATATTCTTGAAGTTATTCGATGAGCCTTCCAGAACTGGACGAAGGATTACTGGAGGCCATCTCTAAGGGTAGCTATGCCTTTCCGCATGAAGTTTTAGGTATTCATCCAGTTCCAGAAGGTTTTGTAATTCGAGCCCTTAGACCCTTGGCTAAATCTGTCACCGCGCAGCTAGAAGATGAGTCCGAACTAGCCCTTGAACACCTTCAAAGTGGTGTCTGGCAAGTCTTAGTAAGCGCTAGCAGTGCTCCTGATTATCGAATCAGAACCGAGTACGAGGGCTCTTCGGAGGCTTGGGTAGCCGATGACCCTTACCGCCACTTGCCGACTGTTGGAGAACTCGATCTGCATCTGATTTCAGAAGGCCGCCACGAGCGTCTCTGGGAAGTGCTTGGTTCTAAAATTCTGACGATTTCAGGAAACATGGGATTGACCCAAGGAGCAGCTTTTGCACTCTGGGCCCCAAACGCTCGGGCAGTGAGGGTGATTGGAGATTTCAATCACTGGAGCGGTGAGGCCCACGCAATGCGGAACATGGGATCCAGCGGAGTTTGGGAATTGTTTATTCCAGGAGTTGAAACGGGAACAAAGTACAAGTACGAAATCCTAACAAAATCAGGTCAGTGGATATCCAAAATTGATCCTTTGGGTAAGTACTTTGAACACCCTCCCCTAACTGCTTCCATCGTTCATGAATCAAACCATAAATGGAGTGACTCAAGCTGGCTAGAAACTCGAGTAAAGCGTGATGCATTGAAGTCCCCCATGAGTATTTACGAAATGCATATCGGATCTTGGAGGCCAGGCCTAAGCTACCGTGAGCTTGCTGATGAGGTAATTGATTATCTGGCCGAGCTTTCTTTCACGCACGTTGAGTTCATGCCGATAGCTGAGCATCCCTACGGAGGTTCTTGGGGATACCAGGTCACGGGATACTACGCTCCGACCTCACGTTTTGGCGACCCCGATGACTTCAGGTATCTGGTAGATCGATTACACCAAGCAGGATTTGGAGTAATTGTTGACTGGGTTCCAGCCCACTTCCCGAAAGACGAATGGGCTCTTGCCAAATTCGACGGCGAGCCACTTTACGAGCACGCGGATCCTCGCCGAGGCGAGCACCCGGACTGGGGAACACTGATATTTGATTTTGGTCGAAATGAAGTTCGGAATTTTCTTGTAGCAAACGCCCTTTACTGGTTTGATCAGTTCCACATTGATGGACTCCGGGTCGACGCTGTGGCATCAATGCTTTACCTTGACTACTCAAGGGAAGGCGGTGAATGGCTACCAAACGAATTCGGAGGCCGAGAGAATTTAGACGCGATCAAGTTCTTGCAGGAAGTAAACGCCACCGCCTACCGCGAACATCCAGGGGTGATGATGATTGCCGAGGAATCAACCAGCTGGGGCGGGGTGTCATCGCCTACAGATGGCGGCGGACTGGGATTTGGATTCAAATGGAACATGGGGTGGATGCACGATAGCTTGCAGTACGTCTCCAAGGACCCGATGTATCGCAAGTATCACCACGGGGAACTAACTTTCTCGATGCTCTATGCATACGATGAAAAGTTTGTCCTGCCAATTAGCCACGATGAAGTGGTGCACGGCAAGGGATCCATGCTTTCTAAAATGCCTGGGGATCACTGGCAAAAATTTGCCAACCTGCGTGCCTACCTTTGCTACATGTGGGCCCACCCTGGAAAGCAGTTGCTATTCATGGGACAAGAATTTGCCCAGTCCAGTGAGTGGAGCGAATCTCGCGGACTGGATTGGTGGGCACTTGAGCAGCCAGCTCACGCAGGAATCCAAAAGCTTGTAGGCGACCTAAACCGTCTCTACGGTGAGCTACCAGCGCTTTGGGAATTAGATCATGACCGAACTGGCTTCACTTGGATAGACGGCGGCAATGCCGATCAGAATCTTGTGAGTTTTGTGCGTTTCGACTCAAGCGGTTCGCCATTGGTTGCCGTAGTTAACTTCTCCGGCGCACCCCTCCATGATTTTGTTCTAGGGATGCCAGTCAGTGGCGCTTGGGAAGAGCTGCTAAACACCGACGCTGCAGCCTACGGTGGGTCCGGCGTTGGAAACATGGGACAAGTAATGGCCGATGGGCCAGCTGCAAACTCTCAGCCGCATTCAGCTAGAGTCTCAATCCCTCCGCTTGGTGGAATCTGGTTCAGGCCTAAAAAAGCATCAAGCTAAGAGATTTACGCGCTGCGATAACTTCTGGGTTGTCATTACCGGCAACCAGGAACATCTCAACTAGCCGAAGCCTGATCGGCTCACGCTGGTCCTTAGCTGTCTTTTCAAACAGCGAAAGCAGCAATTCAAATCCCAACCCAGCATTGCCAGTTGCAATAAGGGCATCAGCTTTTTCAAGGATCCCCTCTGGTGAACTAGGTTCGGTGGTAGTGATTACCGAAAGGTCCTTGCCTTCAAGACGAATCAACAATTTGACCTGGGCTAATCCTGCTTCAGCCAAAGAATCATTTGGGTTTTCCAGCAATGCCTTTTCGTATAGAGCCGAAGCGCTTTGGTAATCGCCTGCATCAATTGCTGCGTAAGCGGCGGTCATAGTTGGGCTTAGCTCAGGTTCTTTTTCTGGTTCCTTGACAATTGCTTTGCCGGTGAGCCCATTTTCCTTGGCTACCTCGAGGACTTTTGTGATCACCAATTGAATTTGTTCCATTGGTTGATTGCCAACAAACAGCGGTGCCGGTTGCCCTTTCAAAAGCCCATAGGCACTTGGGATTTGATTGAGTTCAAACGCTTGAGCTAGTTCTGGCGAAGCCGCTGCATCAACTACCAAAGCAATCATGGCCCCTGCTGTTTTTTGAACCAAGGCAGTCACTGACTTGACTAGGCTCTCGGAGGCTGGGTCAGATGCTTGAACAAACAGCATCAGAATCGGGATCTTCTCTGAAAGGGGGAGGTAGTCCCTGATTGATGAGGTGTCAACCTGCATTACCAAAGCGGGGACGTTTATGGTCTCAGTGCTTGCTTTGGGCGCACCAAACTCGATGGTCATCTACAGCCCTCTGATGCTTAGGAGTGACTGAGTTGCCCCCAGGAGGGTGATTTTTCCATTGTCTGTTGCAGCTGGAACGTAGAACAGTAACATTCCCGCGTATTGGGTTCTTACGCCTTTGGCGCTACCCTCGGCACCAAGAAGTAGTTTCTCGTTTCCAGAAACTGTTACGGCTGCGTTTTCACGGGTCGGGCGAATCAGGTAGTTATCCGTCATCATCACCGCAACCAGTGCACCAGAGTCAGAAGTAGAAAGCGAAATCACATTCTCATCGCCAAGCTCGTGGGAGAAGGTGATTTCAGCCCGCCTAAGTTTTTCTATCTGCTCTTTCTGACTAGTTGAGATCTGCTTGTAGTACTCGTCTTCGGTCAGATCAAACAAGTTATAGAACTGGCTAAATTCTCCATTGTCAATTACGTCTCCGAAGGCCGTCGGTAACTGGTTTGGAGAAAGCTTCAAGAACAATGAATCGGTAGCAATTGGAATTGCGCCAACTTCGGGAGCGGCAACCTCTGGAACAACGGAGCCTGGCAGCAACGGAATGTTGTACCAAAGCTTGTAGCTTTCTCGTGGTGAGGCCTGTTGCAGAACCAGCATCTGAGGCAATTCACCCGAACCATCCCCCTCGGTCACAATCATGAACGACCTTGGCCAAGTGTTAGTGCTGGCAGGAAGAGTTATAGAGATTGCTGAACCTGAAATCGGAGGAAGTGGTTGAATCTCCGGGGATTTAGTCATCAATAAGTAGTGCGCTTGTCTGAAAAGTAGTGCCGGACCTGCGACTCTCGCTTCTAGCAAGCTTGAATCTCCCGACTGATCCGCCTCGGCAACGACCTCTTGGAGCTCGCGGAGAATCTTTCGTACCTGAGTGACGTTTACAACCGGAGGAATAGTCTCAACCGTGCTTTCAGTTGCAGATTCACTCGGAGTTGGAGAAGCAATTGGTGCGGGTGCGACGGAACAACCTGACAAAGCAAAAGTCAATGCAATACCAACTGGCACTATCGCTATCTTTGATCGAGCAGCTCTTCTTCCACGTTTTGGAACATCAAAGTTTGTCTTTTTTGGTCGATACTTCGGCCCCTGAGGAGCCTTAGGCAACTTTCTCCTAGGGCCGCGATTTATCAACATCTTTCGAAGAGCCAAAAGGTTGAGCAAGATTGCAGCCATGAGAAAGCCAAATCCAACTGCAAGGAACACATCGGAGACTATTGTTGAACTTTCAATCGGCCAAGCTATCCGCACTCGAGTCGGAGCCGGTTCGAAACCATCGCTGGCAATCAGTACAGCGTTTTTGGCCCCTGACGTCACAGCAAGTTCAGCAAAGCCTTCCCCAATACTTTCCCCAATCCAGAGATCAGATCCACTGGGGTTTGCAAGGTCTCCCGTTCCCACCACATCGCGAACACCTATGGCGGTTCCGTCGTCGGAGGTCACAGCCTCGGAATGGTTGGTTTGACCAACCCAAGCTAAAACGTCGGCTTCTTGGCCGAAAGCCACAAACACCTTGCCTTCTCCAATGCCTCCAACCACCGGGTCTCCAGGCATCAGCGCTAGCTCTTCAGCTGGAATAACCAAGTAAGGCTGGTTGCCTGAAACGGTTAAATTGACGGAGAAATTGTCTGGCGGAGCCCAGATGGTGCGCTGGGCTAAACCCAGCAAAAGTAGCGAAATAGCAAGGATAAACAGCAGTGCAGCAAGTAAAAAGCGCATGATTATCCATTCCAGCTAAACTTGAGAGTCTGGCCTAAGGGCCTACCCCATTCTACCGAAACCGTGCTGGAGGCCCGATTTGTCAGGTGATGCGACCTCGTTCCCAACTGCGATGCGCGGCTACTCGAAATCTGCCGTCGACGACGCGTTTTTGGACCTCAATCGTGATGTTTTGCGACTATCGACTCAAAATGCCCAGCTAGCTGACGAGCTCAAACAAGCCAAATCCCAAATTGAACAGCTCACGGCAAAACTAGAGGAGGTGCAGTCCCCAACCTACGCCGGACTCGGAAACCAAGCAGCGATCATTCTGGCCTCGGCTGAAGATCAGGCCACAAGGTTGCTAGCTCACGCCGAAAGCGAAAAGAGCCGAATTCTAGGAAGTATTAACGAAGAAGTTGAAACGAAGAAGAACGAGGCCAAGGACTACTACGACTCATTAGTTGCAGAAGCTGATCGCAGGGTCGAGCGCGTGATCAACGCAGCCAAAGCAGAAGCCAACGAAATCGTTGAGAAGGCTCGAAATGAAGGTAACCGTCTTATTGAAGAGGCCACCCGTGAGTCAGGCTCGATTCGAGGCGCTATTGCAACTGAGGTGGCCAAGCTACGCGCGGACACTAAACGACAGACTGAGAACCTAAAGGCTCTAGTTGAGCGAAACCTAGCTGAAAAGAAGCTCTTGCTGCAAAAAGAGATGGTTCGAGAAATTGATGCTGAAAAGGCAGCTCTGCTAATTGGAGACCAGGCCCGAATTGACCTTGAGCTTGAGCTAACGGCACGAAGATCAGAGGCCGAAGAGGAATACCTCCGCAAGCACCAGGAAGCAGTTCACCAAACCCAGAAGTATCTCGATGACGCCAAGGCCCAACTCCAAGCCGCCATCACAAGAACCAATGCCGCCCAACTTGAGGCCGAAACAATTGAGTCGGCTGCTAGATCAATCAATAAGCAAACCACTGACGCTGCCCGAGCCCAGGCCGAACAGATGATTGCGCTTGCCGAAGCCGAATCGAGACAAATTGTTGCCGACGCCAAGAACCGTGCGGCCCGTGAATTGGACGAGGCAAATGCCAAGCTAGCCAAGCTAGAAATTGAGCGACGCACAGTAGGTTCCTACCTTGAACACCTCGAAAAAGTGGTTGAGGCTTCCAGAAAATCACTCGACTAGAAAAGGTCCGACTACCAATGCCAGCGCAAGATCTAAAGGTTTCGAATCCATTTCTGATTGGCCTTCTCGGTGGACTCGGTGTTCTAACCGCGCTATTGCTCGGTGGAGCAGTTGCAACCCTCGCAAATGTCATTACTTACATTTTTGCGGCCATCTTTTTGGCTCTTGGCCTCGACCCTCTGGTCACATCACTTGAGAGATTTAAGTTCCCAAGGCCTGTTGCCGTGCTCGCAGTCGTGGCTGGACTACTCGGGCTTTTGGGGGTTCTGATTTGGACACTAGTTCCAACTCTGATAACTGAGAGCACTAGATTTTTGGAAACTGCGCCGCAGCTGATCCAGGACATCACCCAACTGCCTTTTGTCCTTAGGCTTGATAACCAGCTCGGTGGGGCCATTGGTTCAGCTCTTTCTAATGTTGGAATTTTCCTTGCCGACTCAGCCAACTGGCCAACTATGGTCGGCGGCGTTGTTCAGGTTGGAATCAACTTGTTCAATGGTGTGTTTGGTTTCATCATTGTTTTGGTACTTACCGTTTTCTTCCTCGCATCCCTCGAAGCCCTAAAGACTTCTCTGTCGAAGCTGGTTCCTAAGAGCAAGCGCGCTAGGTACCTGAAGATTTCAGACCAGGTGGCAAAATCAGTTGGACGTTACGTAATCGGGCAAGTTTCTGTTGCGGGACTTAACGCAATCCTTGGATTTGTCGTAATGAGCCTTCTGGGGCTGCAGTTTGCGCTGGTCTTGGCGTTTGTGGTCTTTATCTTGGCCATCATTCCACTTGTTGGTTCTGTAACTGGTGCCGCGCTGGTTGTTCTAGTTGCCCTAGCGGTAGACCCGACATCAGCAATCGTGCTTGCGATTTACTACTTGGTCTATCTCCAGCTCGAGGCGTACTTGATTAGCCCTCGTGTCATGAAAGTAGCGGTTTCCGTACCAGCACCGATTGTTGTTATTGCAGCTCTATCGGGTGGTGCCTTGCTTGGAGTTCTGGGAGCTTTGGTGGCGATTCCTTTTGCGGCTTCAGTAATCTTTATTGTTCGAGAGATATTCATCCCTCGCCAAAACAAGCGTTAGAAGCTCTCCGGCAACGGATACTTGGCAGGGTTTACCGCGCGCACAATTTCGTTTAGTACCCGCTTTGTGGCACTTTCTCCAACCCAAAGATGCTTCGCCCCATCAACTGCAATGATCTCTGCTTCTGGCAGAGCGCTAAAGCGCTCAACCGCAGGACCAGGTGGCAAATACTCATCGTGCTCAGGGATTAGCGCAATTAGTTTTTTGCCACTTCCTATCCACTTCGTTAGATCCGACTCACCAGCTCTTCTAAGCGGCGGGGAGAGCAGAATCGCACCAGCGATGTCCTTGTCGAACCCGTATTTGATTGCAAGCTCAGTTCCAAAGGACCAACCAACTAGCCACACTGGTCCAAGCTGACGGGAGCTCAAGAATTCCAGAGCTGCTTCGAGATCGTGCTTCTCGTCTATCCCGTCGCCAAAATTTCCCTCGCTGGTTCCCTGTGGACTGGAAGTTCCTCGGGTGTTGAATCTAAGCACTGCTAGATCTGCAAGAGCTGGCAAGCGGTTTGCTGCCTTGCGCAAGATGTGGGATTCCATGAAACCGCCATGAGTTGGCAGTGGGTGAAGTGTGAGAAGGACCGCGACTGGCGGCTTGGCCACTGGCATAGCAAGCTCGGCAACCAACTTTAGGTTGTCGGAAGTTGTTAAGGTCAAAGGCTCTCGAATTGAGGGGAGTTCGGTTGAAGAGGTTATTTCGATCAAAGTAGAGGTCCCTGAAAAGTTTTCCAGCAGGCGTTGTGGAAGTGTCTTCTTGTTTCAACTCCTCGAATAGCATCCCAGGCAACCGTGTGATTTTGACCTCTTGAGATTCCTAGATGACAGTGGGGGCAAACCCAGCTCTTGTCATCCTCAGCTCGAAGACCTGAAGTGGTCTGCACTGCGTACTCGACTCCGCGCTTGAATTCGGTTCGCTTTACTCCGATTCGAACTCTCTCAAGATCGAGTGGCTGAAACTCGGCACCCCACTTGGAACCGCGGTTGCGACGAGATTTCATCAGTACCAGTTGTGTTCTTCAGAATGCGCCCATGCGCCGCACGGGTTCTTGTATCGGGCTGCGATGTACTTCACTCCCCAGCGAATTTGAGTTTGAGGGTTGGTCATCCAGTCTGCTCCCTCAGTTGCCATTTTTGACCCAGGCAAAGATTGAGGAATTCCGTAAGCACCGCTGGAGGGGTTCTTTGCAAGGTGGCGCCAGTTTGACTCTCTGTTCCAAAGATTCACAAGACAGGAGAATTGATCCATACCCCAATCGCGCTTGGAGATGTATTCAAGCGCGTAGGCTTGCGAGGATCCAGGTGCTGGCATTGGGGCTGCCAAAATGAAGTAGCTCTTAGCGGCAGTACCCGAAATCATCCGGTATCCCCCGCGCTCAAAACTGACGCTGTATTCCTCATCAAAAGCAAAGCTTTGGTTCTGTTCATCGTCTGGATCGTAGACCTGAATTGTTGATGCGCTGGCTAGATTTCCCGAGTATGGGTCAACCACGTAGACCAAGGTCAAACTCATTACGAATACAAAGCCCAGGACTGGGAAAGCTCTTGCCTTTGTGACTCTTGGAAGATGCGGTCTTTTCAACCCCCGCTTTGCAAGAGCCTCGTCAAATGACAAAACGATGCGCTTGGCTAGGGTCGGTCTAATGGCTTCGTACTTGCCCACAACAAACCCCTTTCCAAAAGCTGCCTGCGACCTTCAAGTCTACCTTGAGTGTTCTAGAAGGGCTAGGAATAGCTAGCTTGGGAGCCCTTTCTTGGGGCAAGTAGCTAACACTCGAGCCATTGCGTCGTGCTCAGCCTGGGTGACCCAGAGCTCGTATTTGACCTTCACGGCTATCTGACGAGCCACAAATGAACACCTGAAGCTCTTGTTCGAAGGCAGCCAGCTGGCCGCATCTGAGTCGCTCTTCTGACTATTTGCTGGGCCCCAAACTGCCAACAGGTTCAATGGGTCGTTGTAGATCATAAAGCGTTGATAGCTGGAAAGCTGCTGGGCACCCTTTTGCCAAGCATCGCTAAGAGACACAACATGATCAATTTGAACATCGAGGGAGGTCCTAACCCCGCGGACAAATCCAATTACTTGACCAGTGAAGGGATCCTCAAGAACCCCGGTTTCGATGATGCAGTAAGAACCTGTTCTGTAGTTGAACTGCACAAGATCTCGAGCCAGGATTCGGTTCCTAACATCACAGCCGTTGTAGTAGTCCCAGTCGTCGGCAAACATTTCTCGCGAGTAGCCGGTTTTTGGAGCACGTCCCTTGATAGGTAGCTTTGCAAGAGCCCGTAGAGCTTCTCCCCTTTTCTTCTTTGGGATAGCTTCGGTTGTTTCAGTTGGCTCCGGTGTTGGACTTACGGATTCAGTGATGCTTGGCGTTGGAGTTGGGGTAGGTGACCGATCCCCACCGGATCCAAAGAGTGCGACGTAGATTAGGAAAAGTATGCCGATTAGGCCAAGGCAGCCATAGTTAGTCAGTGATTTCAAGTTGAAGCGCCTCAATTACCTTGTCCAAGAAGCTATCGACCTGCGGCATAGAATAGCCAGACCTCGTCGCGGTGAATTGCGCACGCCTGACTTGAGCCACGCGAACTTTGGCTCCCCCGTTGAAGTGCGAAACCAGTTGATCACACAGCTCATCGACCTTTTTCTTGTCATACCCGCGGGCAAGCCAAGACACTTTTGTAAAGCGCTTCCCTTTGTCTCTTCCTAACCTTGGAACAAGGGTTTGCTGTAATTCTTCAAATCGTTTTGCAAGTTCAGCATCGCCAAAGCGCTCTCTAAAAGCACTAACCTCAGCCCTGATGAAGTGATCCTCAAGATTGTCCAGGGCAGCATCGACCTGTGAAATGGAATACCCGCCGCTAACCAAGTCCAGTCTCAAACCTCGGAGATCTGAGGCGCGCAGCAGGATCTGATCTGGGGATTCGTACTGACGTTTGGCAAGGTCAAGGAGTGCATCGACTTGCTCAGGGTTGTATCCCATTCCCTGAACTCTGGTAAAGCCCTGGGTATCAACCAAAGAAAACCACCATCACGAGATAGCTCATCAAAGCTGAAGGCAAAAGAGAATCTAGCCTGTCCATCATTCCGCCATGACCGGGAAGAAGTTTAGACATGTCCTTGACCCCTAAATCACGCTTGATTAGAGACTCTGCTAGATCTCCAAACACCGCAGCAAGAATGATTCCAGCAGCAAGTATCAGCCCAACCCACCACGGTCCATTTAGTAAGAAAACGGTGAGTGAAACCGCTGTTGCGGTTCCAAAGATAATTGACGCCAGTAGCCCCTCCCAGGTCTTTTTGGGACTTACCCCAGGAGCTAGTTTGTGTTTTCCAAAAACTCGACCGAAAAGGTAGCCCGCTGAATCAATCAAAGCTGCTGTTGCAACAAAGGTGAGAACCCAATAAGCGCCATCATCTTCTCGCCTAAGCAGAAGCATTGAAAAACTTAGTGACAGCGGTAGATAGATAACCAAAAATGCCGCTGCGCCAAAGTCTCGAATGGTGTGCAGGAAAGTCTGGAAATTTGCCTTGCGTCTTTCCCAAAGTAAGTGAACGGTTCGCCAAAGAATAAGTGCCGCAACAATCCCGAGGCTAACTAGCCACTGAATAACTGGTCCACCGTAGTAGGTAGCAGGCATGATGATGACCGATCCCACAACAGCTGGGACTCTGGGAACATACCAACCCTTGATGCGCAAAGCGGTGGATAACTCCCATGCCCCAATTGCAGTTGCTGCAATCGCTAGCAAGATAAATAGTTCCTTGTAAACCAGGAGCGATGCCAAGAAGATGCCTGCAAGAAATAGGCCTACTGCAATTGATTTGGATAGCGACCTGCCACCCGGGGCCTTTACCTCAGACAATTTAGCTTTATACCTCGAGTAGTTCGGCTTCTTTGCGCTTCAGGGCGTCATCGATGGCGTCTACGTGAGTCTTTGTTAGAGCGTCAAGTTCCTTCTCGGCACGAGCAATTTCATCGTCTCCGGCCTGACCGTCTTTCTTAAGAGCTTCTAGCTCGTCATTGCCTTTGCGGCGAATGTTTCGAACCGACACTCGGTGATCTTCGGCCTTGGTCTTAACAAGCTTCACATACTCTTTACGACGCTCTTCCGTGAGATCAGGAAGTGTGACGCGAATGATTGTTCCGTCGTTGTTTGGAGTCGCACCCAGGTTTGGAACGTCTCTAACGGCCTTTTCGATAGCCACAAGGGCGCTCTTGTCGTAGGGGGTGATAACAATTGTCCGTGCCTCTGGGTTTTGAAGAGATGCGAGCTGGGCTAGCGGGGTTCCAGTGCCGTAGTAGTCGACCATGATCTTTTGAAACATCTGAGGGTTGGCGCGGCCGGTTCGAACGGTCGCGAAGTCTTCCTTGGCGGAATCTACTGCCTTACTCATCTTGTCGGCGGCTACTTTTAGAACCTCGTCAATCATTTGGTGCTCACTTTCCTTTTGATTCAAACCTATGCGGTGACCGTGGTACCGATCTTCTTACCCTTGATGGCATCGGTGACATTACCCTTGCCTTGCATTCCAAATACCCTCATTGGCATCTGATTGTCCATGCACAGAGAGAAAGCGGTTGCATCAACCACTTTGAGGCCCTGGACCAGTGCTTCTTGGTAGGTCAGCTTCTCAAGCTTCTTGGCATCGGCGTTCTTCTTCGGATCTGATGAGTAGACGCCATCGACTCCGTTTTTAGCAACCAAAACCTCATCGGCTTTGATTTCAAGTGCGCGCTGCGCGGCAACGGTGTCCGTTGAGAAGTATGGCAGTCCTGCACCAGCACCAAAGATTACAACTCTTCCTTTTTCAAGGTGGCGAATAGCACGTAGTGGAATGTATGGCTCAGTGACTTGAGCCATGGTGATTGCTGACTGAACGCGCACGCTAACACCCGCTTGCTCGAGAAAGTCCTGTAGCGCCAGAGCGTTCATTACGGTTCCAAGCATTCCCATGTAGTCCGCACGGGTACGCTCCATACCGCGCTGAGACAATTCCGCTCCGCGGAAGAAGTTTCCTCCACCAACAACGATTGCAACTTCAGCTGATTTTGAACCTTCAGCGATTTCTTTTGCCAGTTCGGCAACTACATCTGGATTTACCCCAACGGTTCCGCCTCCAAAGGCTTCTCCGGATAGTTTCAACAAAACTCTGCGTCGTTTTAGCGGCACGGTACTTCCTCCAAAGGGTTTAGCTCTAGTCTAGGCGGGCAAAGAAAAAGACCCGGCCCCAAAGGGCCGAGTCTTTTTGTCTTTCAAGTTCTTTAGGCTCCTACGCGGAAGCGTACGAAGGCCGAAACCTTGGTGCTTGCTTGGTCAAGGACCTTCTGGACGCTTAGCTTGTTGTCCTTGGCGAAGTCCTGCTCCAGCAAAACGTTCTCCTTGAAGTATCCGTTTACGCGACCCTCAACGATCTTTGGCAGAGCCGCTTCTGGCTTGCCTTCGTTCTTTGCGGTCTCTTCAGCAATGCGACGCTCGGTCTCAACTGTTTCAGCTGAGATCTCATCACGGCTTAGAACTGATGGGCTAAAGGCCGCGATGTGAACTGCAACATCGTGAGCGGTTTCAGCGCTGCCGTCGTATGCCACCAAAACTCCAACCTGAGGTGGAAGGTCCTTTGAAGTGCGGTGAAGGTAAGCATCCACTGCAACGTCAGAGATAACTCCTACGCGGCGAAGCTCTGCCTTTTCTCCGAGAACAGCTGCCTCGTCGTTGATTGCATCAGAAACGCTCTTGCCCTTGAGTGGGGCAGCAAGAGCTGATGCTAGATCCTTGGCACCTGCGGCAACAATTGCGTCAGCAATTTCTTCACCGAGGGCTACGAATCTTTCAGCCTTTGCAACGAAGTCAGTCTCGCAAGCAAGTTCGATTAGGTAGCCGGTTCCTCCGGAAACGCGAGCAACGATTAGACCGTTGCTAGTTGCACGGCCCTCACGCTTGGAAACACCCTTTAGACCCTTGAGGCGCAAAACCTCAAAAGCCTTTTCGATGTTGCCTTCGGCCTCATCAAGTGCGGACTTGCAGTCCATCATTCCGGCACCGGATTTCTCGCGAAGTGCCTTTACGTCTGCTGCTGTGTAGTTAGCCATGAATTACGCCTTCTTCTCTTCGGTAGCTTCCTTGCCCTGCTCTAGAAGCTCGCGCTCCCATTCAGCAAGTGGCTCGGCCGCAGCTTCTGGCTTTGAGTGACGAGCAATCAAACCTTCTGCAACTGCGTCAGCGATGATGCGAGTTAGTAGCTGGATTGAACGAATTGCGTCGTCGTTTCCAGGGATACCGAACTGTACGTCATCTGGGTCACAGTTGGTGTCCAAAATTCCAATTACAGGGATTCCAAGCTTTCTTGCCTCTGTGATTGCAAGGTGTTCCTTGTTAGTGTCAACAACCCAAATGATTGAAGGGGTCTTGGTTACGTTGCGGATACCACCGAGGGACTTTTCTAGCTTGTCCTTCTCGCGACGAAGGATTAGAAGCTCCTTCTTGGTAAGACCTGACTTTGCGGAGTCTGCGAAGTCCATAGTCTCAAGTTCCTTGAGTCTGGCAAGACGCTTGCTCACAGTCTGGAAGTTAGTTAGTAGTCCACCCAGCCATCTCTGGTTGATGTAGGACTGTCCGACGCGAAGTGCTTCAGTTGCGATTGCTTCCTGGGCCTGCTTCTTGGTACCAACGAAAAGAACTGATCCGCCGGCTGCGACGGTGTCTTTTACGAACTGGTACGCGTTGTCGATCATTGCAAGTGACTGCTGTAGATCGATGATGTAGATACCAGAACGGTCGGTAAGGATGTATCTTTTCATCTTCGGGTTCCAGCGTCTGGTCTGGTGTCCGAAGTGCACGCCACTATCTAGCAGCTGTCTGGTGGTTACGACTGACATAGAGTCGAACTTCCTTTCGGCGCAACAAATGCGCCCACTCAGTTAATGGTTTTTGGCGGTTGCCAAGAACCCCTGGTGCCGGATTTTTCCCACAAGCCCGTTAGGGCCACTGAGTGGAAACCATCTTGGTCGGCACGCGAAGTCGACATTTTCAAAATCAATGATTTTTAGCGAGAATGCCGCTAGTTCCAAGCATACCAGCCAGACACCTGGTCAAAAAGCCCTGGTTTTTCCACAACCTACCTATAAGCCCTCACAGGAACAGCCATCCAGGGCAGATTTGAAACGTGATCGAGCCCCAACGCCTAGCCATGCTGCAGTTAGCTAGCTTTCTGGCGCTCTCGCTGAGCTGGCAGATCTCAACCCCAAGCCAGGCTGTCCAGAACCAGTTCATTCCCCCAGTAGTTGGATCGTCAGTAGTTCACCAATACCGGCAATCCGAAACCCCATACAGCGCCGGCCACCGCGGTGTGGATTACGAAGTTGCGCTTGCCCAAGGGGTATTTGCGCCAGCTGATGCAACGGTTCACTTTGTAGGGACGGTTGTAAACCGGCAGTTGATCTCCCTGTCACACGAGAATCAGCTACTGACTTCTTTTGAGCCAGTTTGCTCAACGCTGACTGAAGGCGAGCGTGTTGAGGAAGGTCAGTTGATTGGCGAGGTCTGCGAAGGCGATGAGACCTACCGACCTCATTGCGAAAACCAGCCCTGTCTTCACTTCTCCATTAGGAAAGATGGTGAATATCTATCACCGTTGTGGTTCACCGGGGAACTCAAAAACTCTCGATTGTTACCATGGGTGGATCCCGAGCAACTTGAAACTACGCTCTAGGGTGCGCCTTGAGATACCCCTGCTTCAGTCGATCTACTGAAACGTGAGTATAAATCTGCGTGGTCGCAAGAGAAGAGTGGCCAAGAAGCTCCTGGACTGCGCGAAGATCAGCTCCGCCGTCAAGTAAATGAGTTGCTGCGGAATGTCTGAGCGCATGTGGTCCAGCCTGCCCGACTGCAGTTTCACTCAGTAAAGACGCAACCAGTGCATAGACCTGGCGAACACCAACTCTCTTTCCTCGAGAAGTTATAAGTAGGGCGTTTTGGCTAACTTCGTTTTCAAACTGCATCCGACCAGAGCGAATCCAGGCCCCTAAAGCGTCACTGGCTGGATCGCTATAGGGAACCATCCGCTGCTTGTTACCTTTTCCTGTGACTCGCAGAATCTTTCTGCCGTAGTCAATATCTTCAAGATTCAATCCAACTAGCTCGCTGACTCGAATACCACTACCGTACAAAAGCTCTACCATCAGCAGATCTTGCATGCCGGATGGGTTATCAGTTGTTGCAAGCGGTTCAAGCTTTTCGAAGATTCCAGACATAGCCTCTCGTGATAACACTTTAGGTAGGGTCCTTGAAGCTTTTGGAGATCGAAGCTTTAGGCCTGGATCCGAATCCAGTTTTCCGTTTTTGTGAAGCCAGGCAGTGAATGCTCGAACAGCAGCGGACTTTCTAGCGAGAGTTGTTTTGGTAAGACCTTTTTCGCTCGCTCTCCAGAGCCAGTCTCGAACCAGCTCGAGATCCAAATCCTCAATCTCGGTTTGGCTTTTGCTTTCCATAAAAGCTTGAAGATCAGAAACATCCGAAACGTAAGCCTTCACGGTATTTGGAGAAAAGCCCTTTCCCACTGATAGCTCGGATGCGAACTGCTCGAGAAGGTAAGAAAGCTCAGTGGGCATATTTCAAAGCGTAATGGACCATCCCCGAAGAACTGCGGTCTTGCAGCAGCATATTTGTTTCCGTCAATTCGTTAAGGGCCAGTTTCAATTCAAAGTCAGTTAAACCAGCCGCCTTTGCAATCTCAAATTCGGTTGGATAGCCAAGTTCCCTTACAGCGTCATAGGCACGCTTGGCTAAAGCGCTTTCGGAGAACGAGGTTGAATAATCGGCTCTCCCTGATGCGAATTGCCTTAAGTCACAAAGTGGCAATGCTTTGCTATCAGCAATCAGCGCGTTGGTCCCGAGAGATGTCCCAGCCAGAATTGATCCTGGGACAGCAAGTAATTCTCGATCTAGCTCCAGTGCATTATTTGCTGTGCGAATCGATCCAGATCGCTTTCCAGCTTCGATAACAACAGTTGTTGGAGTCAGTGCAGCAATTAGGCGATTACGCTGAAGAAATCGCCACCGTGTTGGCGCAACCCCTGGTGGTAGTTCGCTAATCAGTGCTCCCCTTGCCTTAATTCTTGTGAACAGAGGAAAGTTAGCCTTTGGGTACTTCCTATCAAGTCCCCCAGCCATTACTGCAACCGTTGGCAGATTCTGATCCACGCTGGTTGCATGTACCTGAGCATCTATCCCGATAGCACCTCCAGACACTGTGGCGCGCGACACTTTTGAAAGCTCTGTCACCAAACGCTTAGTCACCTGAAGGCCATAAGGCGATGCCGCTCGAGACCCAACAATAGAAACTGCTGAATTCAGACTGCTAAGGACCTTGGGGTCTCCTTCAACAAAAAGCATCGCTGGTGTGGAGTCTTGTAAATCATCTAGCCCTTTTGGCCAATGGTCTTGCTCTGGAATCAACAGCTCTAACTTCAAAGCTGCGCTTTGGTAAAACAGGTGAACAAGTCGAGACTTGGAAAGCCGCGGTAACCAACGCTGCCTTGAATCATTTAGCGTGGCTTCTAAATCACCAAAGCTTTGTCTGCAAGCCTCAAGTTCGCCTGCTGACTTTAGTGCGGCGAGGACAGCTCCGGTCTCCAAGCCTTCAAGCATCAGCTCGACGAGCCCTAACCGTCCAAGGCTTCTGGCTAAGGTTCCGGCCATTCGGTCGCCAGGTTCAGTGACCATGGCGATGGCACCAGCCGCAACCAATGCGAGGGCTCGATCTTTTGTGTAGGCCTCAGGCTGGAAGGGGGAAGAAAGAGCGATGAGTTCTTGGTCGCTAAGAATTGCAGATTTGCCCATGGCAAAACTATTTCAAGAACTGGAATTCAAATGCTGGGGAAAGCAGAAGGTGTGTAAAACCTATTCGCCGACGGCGAGCTCCTTAGGAAGCTCGTAAGCCTTGCCGGATAGTTCCTCGACGTTTACATCCTTAAAGGTGAGTACTCGAACTGACTGGACAAAGCGGTCGGTGCGGTAGATATCCCAGACCCAAACATCAGACATGTTCAGCTCGAAGTAGAAGTCACTTGAGGTATCGATTCTCTTGAGTTCAACCTCATTAGCTAGATAGAACCTGCGCTCAGTTTCAATCACATACTTGAAGGTGCCAACGACATCCCGGTATTCGCGATAAAGCGCAACTTCGGCTTGTCTGTCGTAGTCCTCGAACTCGTTTTCTTCCATTGTCGTCCCAGTCTATTCCTGCTCTAGGCCAGAATCCTAGTCAGCCAAGTCAATCGGTGGATAGCGCAAGGACCTGAGGTTTTCAGGGCTTGAATGTGGGCTGCTGAGGCATACCCTTTGTGACCTGAAAAGCCATACTCGGGGTAAGTGCTGTCGTGCTGCTCCATAACGGCGTCTCTTTTGACCTTTGCCAGGACAGCTGCTGAGGCAACTGAAACGCAAGCGGTGTCAGCTTTGACCTGAAGATCGACTTCTAATCCAGCAGCTTGCTTACCAAGCCAGTTTTGCGATCCATCCAGCAAAATCACTGCGCCCTCTGAAGCTAGCTTTGAACGCATCGAGCCAACCGAAAGCAAATCTGTCAGCGCTCTTGACGCTGCCAATCGAAGGGCTTCACTTATTCCTTGCTCATCAATCTCTTGATTAGAGGAATAGCCAACAGCGAATCCCTCGACCCACTGCTCAAGCGGTTCGGAAATCTCGGCCCTGGATTTTGGCGTCATGAGCTTAGAGTCTTGAAGTTTTTCTGGCCAGGAGTTTAGGGCTGGATTGAGCTTGTCAATAAGCGATAACCCAACTGCAACCGGACCTGCAATTGCCCCTCTGCCAACTTCATCAATGCCGATAACGAAACGGTTACCCCGCTCGAATAGCTTCGACTCAGTTAGAAGGGTTGGGTACGTCTTTGTAGACATCAGGGTAGTTATCTAGCCAATTCCAGTTACTTACTGGCCAGCTAATAATGAATGCTCTTCCTACAACCCAGTCGTTTGAGACAAATCCCTTACTAGGAAGATCTCCATGAAAACGAGAGTCCTCGCTGTTGCCTCGATTATCTCCAAGAACCCAGAGCGAGTTTTCTGGAACGGTGACATCAAACTCCACACTTGATGGGACTTGTCCTGGGGCAATGTATGGCTCGGTGATTGGCACTCCGTTAACGGTGACTAAGCCATTGGCATCACAGCAGATAACTTTGTCGCCGGCTACGCCAATCACCCTTTTGACAAGGTGCTGTTTGCTATCGGGAGCGGTAATTCCAAAAGCTGACAGGAACCAATCAACGGCAACAACTACGGGGTCCGTTGGCTCTTCCACGTTCGGGCCAAGCCAACCGCCTGGATCTTTAAAGACCACAACATCGCCGCGCTCTATTGGGTAGAGCGCTGGAGTTAGCTGGTTGACAATAATTCGGTCATCGATTTGAAGTGTCTCAAGCATCGAACCAGATGGAATAAAAAATGAGCGAATTAGGAATGTCTTGATCAGCAATGACAGCACTAGTGCAGCGCCTAGAACTACAACTAGATCAATCAGGAATGCTACAAAAAAGTTCTTACGGGCGCGACGATACTTTCGTCTTCGATCGCTACTTTTCTTTCTTGGCCGAAGAGGCGCTGTAGGTTCCTGCTGGTCGCTCACGTTTTAGTGTGCTTTGCTACGGAATCTAAACGTTTTCGCGCTTTTCGCGAATCTTGGCCTTCTTGCCGCGTAGGTCGCGTAGGAAGTAAAGCTTCGCACGACGTACCTGACCACGGGACACTAGCTCAATCTTGTCGATGACTGGAGAGTGAAGTGGGAAAGTTCTTTCAACACCAACCTGGAAGGTTACTTTTCTAACGGTGAAGGTCTCGCGGACACCCTCGCCTGAGCGACGGATGACAATACCCTGGAAAACCTGGATACGTGAGCGGTTACCTTCAACGATGTTTACGTGGACCTTGACTGTGTCACCGGAGCGAAACTCTGGGATGTCGGTCTTTAGTGAAGCTTTGTCTACTGAATCTAGAATGTGCATTTTGTGTCGCTTCCTGTTTTTAGCACGCAGGTCAAAAACATAATTTTTAGAAAATGGTGTTTTGTCTCATTTCGCCTTGTCTCCCCTGCGGCAGAGTCCATT
>CAYVZV010000006.1:0-33156 GCA_964456485.1 uncultured Rhodoluna sp.
ACCCCTGTGGTGTGATTCTGGGAAATGAGAATCTTCTTTCTTTGACTCCGGTTGAACCAAGCGGCTTAGGTCTTCCAATGAGCCAATTCGATAAGGACGATATGGATCCGATGGGAATGCTCAAGCTGGACATTCTTGGAGTTCGGATGCAATCCAGCATGGCCTACGCGATCAGGGAGATAGAACGCGTCTCGGGCAAGGCAATTGACCTTGACTCAATACCTCGCGACGACAAGGAAACCTTCAAGCAAATTAGAACCACCAACACCCTCGGGGTGTTCCAAATTGAAAGTCCAGGTCAACGAGAGCTAACTGGCAAGCACCAACCAACTGAGTTCAATGACCTAACTATTCAGATCTCACTGTTTAGACCAGGCCCGATGAAAGGCAACATGATTGCCCCTTACCTGGATGGCCGGCACGGTTTTGTAAAGCCCGATCTAATTCATCCAGACCTGGCCCCGATTCTTAAGTCAACTCAAGGAGTTGTCATCTTTCACGAGCAGGTTCTCAAGATTCTGAACGTGATGACTGGATGCTCTCTTGCCAAGGCAGATGAGCTTCGAAGAAGCCTCGAGAAAAACCAGCGCCACGTTGAGGGTTTCTTTAGGCAGAACGCAACAAAGCGCGGCTACTCAAAAGCAATTGTTGATCGGATCTGGAGCGTACTCGAGGGCTTTGGTAGCTTCGGGTTTTGCAAGGCGCACGGCGCTGCCTTTGCCCTTCCCACTTACCAAAGCGCTTGGCTAAAAACCCACTACCCTACTGAGTTCCTGGCTGGTCTATTCACGCACGACCCTGGGATGTACCCGAAACGACTACTGCTATCTGAAGCTCGAAGGCTTGGAGTGAAGATACTGCCACTTGATGTCAATAAATCAAAAGATGAGTATCTGGTTGAAAAAACTATCGACGGTACAGGTATCCGCATGGCAATCACTGACCTGCATGGGATATCTAATTCAGAAATTTCGCGAATCATCAAGCAAGCTCCGTTTGTTGATTTGGCGGATTTCTACCTGCGGGCATCACCCTCCAGGGCAACAATCAAGCGCTTAGCTTTGGTTGGAGCACTTGATGAGTTAGCCGGTGGCTCGAGTGATCACACCAGAGGCGACATCCTTGAGCGAGTGCGTCAACTGACAGCTCTGAAAACTAAGCCAAAGCTGGATCAGAATCAGCCGATGCTCGATTTTGAAGCGAAGGAGCAAATGCCTTCTGGCTTTGCTGATATATCGTCAGCTGGGCAAATTCAAGCCGAGCTTGAGCTGCTGGGCATGGATATCACAGACCACCAACTTGCAAAGTATCAACCGATGCTTGATCAGATGGGTGTTGTTAGATCTAGTGAGCTGGTGGCTCTTAGGTCAAAAACTGATGTATTAGTAGCCGGGGTTAGGGTTGCAACCCAAAGCCCCCCGATGCGTTCGGGTAAGCGAGTGGTCTTCATCACTCTCGATGATGGCACCGGTTGCAGCGATGCCACTTTCTTTGATGAGGCTCAAACTAGATCCAGTGGAGTGTTATTCAACACCAAGCTGCTGTTGATTTCAGGCAAGACAAGGCGCACCGGAGTAAAGGGGGTTTCGATTATGGCCGAAAACGCCTGGGACCTAAATCAGCTCTGGCAACAGTACCGCCAGAAGAACCAACTAGTCGCGGTTGAAAATTGACAGTAGTCGAAGAATCTCGACGTATAGCCAGATAAGAGTCACTGCTAGACCAAAGGCTGCACGCCACTCCATCTCAACTGGCCACTTGTCACGAGAACCAACCATGATGGTTTCAAAATCTAGGTTCAAGGTGAAAGCAGCAAGACCGGCACCAACTAGTCCGGCTAGCCAACCAAAAGCAGAGCCGTAGACGCCAGCGCCTCCGGTGATCAGAACAAATCCGATGTTGACAACCGCAAAGATCATGTATCCGATGATTGCGAAAGTCATGATTCTGGTGAATCTTGCGTCAACCTTGATCCAGCCAAAGCGGTAGGCAGCGAACATCGCACCTGCGGTAGTAAGGGTTGCCAAAACAGCTGATTGCACAATCCCTGGGTACATTGACTCGAACATTGCAGAGATTCCACCGAGGAATACTCCCTCAACAGCTGCGTAAGCCACGATAACTGCAGGCATTACCTTCTTTGAAAAAGTAATCCACAGTGCAAGGCCAAGCCCAACCAGCATGGCTGGGAATACTAGTGACTGCAGCGGAGTAAAGAACCAAGTTGCTGCTGCGGTTGCAAGCAGCACAGTGAAGATAGCGATGACCTTGCCAGCGGTACCCTCAACGGTCATTGGCTCAGACTTTGCAGCAATCTTTGCAAACTCTGCGTCCACTAGATCCTGAGGAACCTCACGGGCGGCCTGAAGACCGGTCTGCATTGAGCGGTTGAATACTGGGTTGTGGGACACGCTAATCTCCTTCTTTCATAGGGGTCAACAGCTAAGAGTCTAGGGTTTATTCCTTTGAGAATGCTGAATGTTAGCTCTTAAGGGCACTTGCAATGGTCTGGATGTGTTCCGAACTGATCTGGTGGCCCCCGGGATGCATCAGGAGGGTCACCTCGGCTCCAAAACCTTCAAACTCAGCAATCATCTGGGTTGTTTTATCCTTTGGTGAATAAGGGTCAATCTCGCCGTTGGCGATATAAACCTTCTTGCCCCTCAAGTCGGGAGTGGTTGGGCTTGAGGAAAAAGCCTTAGTGGTTCCAAATGCCACAATCGCAGTAACAGTGTCCGGGTGCAGGGCAAGCAGAGCCCCTGCGGTGTTTGCGCCATTTGAAAAGCCAACCGCCACAACATTCTCGAGGCTAAAGCCATAGTGAATACTTGCCTTGCGAATAAATGATGCGAGCTCGTCCACGTTTTTCTTGATGGAATCTTCATCAAAAGTTCCGTCTGGGTAGCGAATAAAATATCGGTTCATTCCGTTCTCGTCTACCAATCCTCGAGGTGAGAGCAGATTAGCCTGTGGATCAATTGCCTTTCCAAGGTTAAGAAGGTCAAACTCGTCGGCTCCGGTTCCATGAAGCAGCAAAAGCGTCCTACCCGAACGGATGTCCGCTCCGGTCTCAAAAACGTGAGGCCTGGTTAGCTCAGATCCATTCATGCTACGTACTCGCCCTCCTTGAGCTCGATGGGGATAAGTGTTGCCTCAATTTGCTCCCTGGTTGGTTCAAGCCACGGTGGAAGCTTCAGTTTCTTACCTAATTCAAGAAGTGGCTCATCGATGTCGAACCCTGGGGTGTCAGTGGCAATCTCGAATAGCACCCCTCCCGGCTCACGGAAATAGATGCTCTTAAAGTACTGACGATCCATAATCTGCGTGACCTGTACGCCCTTCGAAGAAAGTTCCTGCTGCCACAATGTCATAGTGTCTATATCTGGTGCTCTGAATGCAACATGGTGGACAGTACCCCCCGCTTGCAAACCTCGGTCGCTCACCCCTGCTATCACGTTTACCAGTGCACCGGATGCGCCACGGTCCATTTCAAACACTGCAGAATTAGCGCCTTCAGCTCCAAGCCCCATACCCAAAAGCCCCGTGAGCATTCCAGCTGTTGGGTCAAGATGTGCTTGTTCCAAAGTCACCGAATGTAAACCACGCACTGCGTGCTCCATTGGGATGCTGGCAACGCCATCCCAACCACTCCTGACATCGCCTTCAGTTCCGACTAGTTCAAGTTTCATGCCATCTGGATCCCGAACAGTAATTACCGTCTCGTCTCCGCGAATCAAGGGGGCATCCGTTTCTATCCCTAGCTTCGCAAACCTCTGCTGCCAAAACCCGATGGATTCGGCAGGAACACTGAAGCTAGTAGCGGTAGTTAAGCCGGCGCCTTCTTTACCCCTCTGAACTCCGGGCCAAGGGAAAAAAGTCAAGATGCTTGCAGGGGACCCGGCTTCATCTCCGTAGTAGAGGTGCCAGATATGGGGAGCATCAAAGTTCACTGTTTGTTTAATCAACCGGAGCCCTAGAGCCTGGGTATAGAAGTCAACATTTTTCTGAGGATCCGAGGCAATTGCCGTCACGTGATGAAGGCCCGCTGGGTTTACGGTCAATTTGTCTCCTTAAATACTTTCTCGAAATCAATTCAACCTTCAAAAAAGAGCTTTATTCCGTCTCAGCGATAAATGACTGTTGCCCCTAGCTTCGACTCTTTGTTGCCTTTTATTTAGTCAGGCTTAAAAAGAAAAATAGCCCCGAAGGGCTATTTATCTTTTGTGGACCTGAGGGGACTTGAACCCCTGACCCCCTGCATGCCATGCAGGTGCGCTACCAGCTGCGCCACAGGCCCATCTTTTTTGGAACTTGGTTAGTTTAGCTCAAACTGCTCTCGGCCGAAACTACCTCGAGAGGTACGACCGGGCAATCACTCCAGATTCGCTCAAGAGAGTAATACATACGCTCTTCTTCGTGCATCACGTGACAGATAACATGACCGAAGTCCAAAAGAATCCATCGGCCGGATGTCTTGCCTTCTCGGCGAAGCAGCTTCACGCCGTTTTCAAGAAGAGCCTCTTCAATGCCATCCGAGATAGCCATTACCTGACGCTCGTTGCGGCCAGAAGCAATTAGGAAGATATCCGTCAGCGGCATGGGATTGGTCACATCTAGTGCAACTAAGTTTTCAGCTACCTTGTCAGATGCAGCCTGAGCTGCGATTTGAACTATTCTGAGTGCTTCTTTACTAGCGGTCACAAATCCCTATCTATTGGAAGATTCCAAGCATAAACGCTGCGACAATCAATGCCCCAATCGTGATCATCAGTACGGCGGTAGACATAACTGCGTAGACCTGCCCTTGACCTTTTCTCGTTACAAGAGTTAGCTCAACAGTTCTTGCTCTGGTCTTGGCAATTCCCGCAGCTCGAATAGGGGCAACAGATGAAACAAATGAGTTGAGGCTATCCTCCACTAAGGCTTCGTCGGCTTCTTGGCTAGCCGAAATCACAGCGATGCTTCCGGTTGTTGGGTCTATCTGTGGAACCTCAATGGACCCAGTTGTCATGACAACACCCGTCCCTGCAATGACAATTGGACTGCTGTCCAAGTCAGGAACTGTATCGATGATTATCGATGCGGTCACAGGTTCAGCGCCGAGGTTGCTAGTTGATCCAAAATCTGCACTCTTAACCGGCTCTAAGAAAATATCTGGTTCTTTGATTTCAGGATTCGGGGCGGTCATGGTCGGTTCGGCAAAACTTACCGGAGCCGAAGGTGCCGAAGACCCCTTCTTCTCGGCTTCTCTTCTCTCGCGTCTAGATTGGTACATCGTTGAATCGCTCAAGCTACACCCCGATACAAACCATGCTTACCGATGTACTGAACAACTCCGTCTGGCACGAGGTACCAAATTGGTTCGCCGTTTGCCACTCGATTGCGGCAATCGGTTGAACTTATAGAAAGAGCCGGAACTTCAACTGAAGTTACAGCACCTGCGGGAACGTCTGGAATTTCCAATATGTGACCAGGTCTACTTACAGCTACGAAGTGAGCTAAATCCCATAGCTTGGAAGCTTCATGCCATGCAAGAATTTGTGCGATAGCGTCGCTTCCGGTTATGAAGAAGAGCTCAGCATCCGGGTAGGCGGCCTTCAGGTCCCGCAAGGTATCTACTGTGTAGGTTGGCTTGTCTCTATCGATATCTACTCGAGAGACCATGAATCGAGGGTTGGCTGCAGTTGCAATCACTGTCATTAGATAGCGATGCTCTCCCCCAGTGACTTCTTGTTTTTGAGCGGGGGCTCCGGTTGGGACGAAAACTACTTGATCAAGATTTAGTGCCGCAGCTACTTCGCTGGCCGCAACTAAATGGCCGTTATGAATTGGGTCAAAAGTGCCACCCATAACGCCCAGTCGGATTTTTGCCATGCTAAAAAGCTTTAGAAGCCTAGTGACCTTGAGAGCTGGAGTTTTTGTGATCGTGGCGGTTAGCTACATCACGGTAAGAGAAAGTCACAAAAGCCAGAAGGATAAAGATGGACATCGCGATGATTCCAAACATCAGTGGAGGAATCGGCAGCTCGCTGTGCTGGATGAAGGGTCCCTCAGTACCCTCAGTAAGCAATGAAATCAATTTGTTCTCCTCGGAGTCTCGTATCTCCAGAATAACCTAGATGCGGGTTTGGCCCGAGCCGCGAACCAGCCATTTTGTAGAAGTTAGTTCGCTTAGCCCCATGGGGCCCCTGGCATGGAGCTTTTGGGTTGATATTCCAACTTCTGCTCCGAATCCGAACTGCCCGCCGTCGGTAAAGCGAGTAGCGGCATTTACCAGTACAACCGCTGAATCCACTTCAGCCAAGAAGCGCTCGGCGTTAGCCGCGCTGTCGGTAATGATTGCCTCAGTGTGATGCGTCGAGTACTTGGCGATGTGCTTTAGAGCTTCATCGAGTCCAGAAACAATTTTCACGGACAGATCGAGACTGTAATACTCGGTGTTCCAGTCATCTTCAATTGCAGCAACAGCCTCAGGGAAAACAGCTCGAGTTGCATCGTCACCGTGAATGATCACACCGGATTGAGCAAGTCTGGCAAGCACCTTCGGAAGAATCGTCTTGGAAACTGATTCGTGAACCAAGAGTGTTTCTAGGGCATTGCAGGTCGATGGCCGCTGCACTTTAGAGTTGTGCACAATTTCGACAGACCACTCTGGGTTTGCTGATTCATCGATGAACAAATGTGTGACCCCATCGCCTGTTTCAATAACTGGCACTTTGGAATCTTCTACTACAGCCTTGATTAGACCTGCACTGCCTCGAGGAATCAGAACATCAATCAGCCCCCGCGCACTCATCATGGCCGTTGCACCATCGCGACCAAAGTCATCAACGGTCTGAACTAAATCACCACTTAAGCCAGCCTTGGCAAGCCCCTGCTGCAGAACTTTGACCAACGCAATGTTGGTGTTTTCGGCTGCGGTCCCGCCGCGAAGAACAACAGCATTGCCTGATTTCAGTGCCAGTGCAGAAATGTCAACTGTTACATTCGGGCGAGCTTCATAGATTGCTCCTACAACACCAAAGGGAACCCTAACCTGAGAAAGCTTGAGCCCGTTAGGTAAGCTCATGCCGCGAACTGATTCCCCAATCGGATCCGGCAAGGCAACAATCTCACGAATGGAATTAGCAAGGGCTGCAATTCTGTCTTGGTTGAGCATTAGTCGGTCCTGCAAACCAGCGGAGAGACCCTCGGCTTTAGCTTTTTCCAAGTCTTTTTGGTTTGCCGAGACAATGTCCTTTTCGGAAGCCACCAATAAATTTGCAATTTGCTCGAGCGCTTCGTTTTTTTGAATAGTCGAGGCAATAGCCAATGACGCGCTAGCCCCCTTGGCTAGCTTGATTCGCTCGATTGCAGACATAACCAAAGCCTACTTTCGGACAATCTTGATCTCGGGATTAGGTTCGAAGAAAGTTCCAAGAGACTCTCCGGCTAGAGTCTTGGCGACGTTATCCGCGTTAGTGATCACCACACCGATACCGGCCTCGGTGCAGCTAGCGGCAGCGGCAACTTTAGTTATCGCTCCGCCAGTACCCACTCCTGTATTTGTCCCAGCAATTTCAAGATCTGCAAGATCCATCCCGAATGCAACTCGAGGTATCAGTTTTGCCTCGGGGTTCGTAGGCGGCATGTCGTATAGACCATCAACATCGCTAAGTAGCACGAGCGCGTCAGCCTGTAGCAAAATGGCAACCATGGCCGCGAGTCTGTCATTGTCACCGAATCGGATTTCGGTAGTTGCTACGGTGTCGTTCTCGTTAACAATCGGCAAAGCTCGAAGCTGAAAGAGGCGCTCTAGGGCCTTCTTGGCGTTGTCTCGACTCTCCTGCTTCTCGATATCGGTAAGAGTAAGAAGTACCTGACCCGCGATAATGCCGTGACGTTCCAGAGACTTCTGATACCTGGTTAGAAGTCGAAATTGGCCGACGGCAGCAAGGGCTTGAAAAGTATCAAGATCAGTCGGCTTTTCGTCAAAATCAAACAATGGCATACCGGTTGCGATTGCACCGGAAGAAACCAGCACGACCTCCGCGCCACGTTCCATCACATTTGCCAAAGCATCAACCAGTTGGTCGATCTTGCCTTCGTTTTTTCCCGTGACGGAATTAGAGCCGATTTTTACAACTATGCGCTTGGCTGAAGTTAGCCACTGACCGTGATCTAGCACTTACTTCTTCTCCTCGAGGTCGTCTGGAGTTGACCAAGCGCCAGAGATTCTTTCCGTCTCCATTTTCTCGCGGAGCGCGGCTCTAGCATCCATCATCTCTAAGTAACGCTTGCGACGCTCAACGTTGGTGCGACGCTCATTGAGTGGGCCAAACCTTGGGTCTGTTCCTCGAGGACTAACCAGCAGCTCCGCTGTTGATGCGATGGTTGGCTCCCAATCGAAGATGACACCATCGCCAGGACCAATGACAACGGTCGAACCATTGGAAGCACCGGCCTTAAACAACGCATTCTCAATTCCAACCTTTGCCAAGCGGTCTGCAAGATAGCCGACAGCTTCCTCGTTACCAAAATCTGTTTGAGCAACCCAGCGCTCAGGTTTTGCTCCGAGAATTCTGAAGAACTCTTCAACCCCACTGAACTCGCGAACAATCTTGAAGCTGTTGTCTTCTCTCTTGGTCTGCATCAACTGGATTCGAGGGCGCGCTGGAATCTTGGCCTTCTCGAAACGGTCTGCTTCAACTAGCTTCGCCATCGCAAACTTGAGTTCTTTCAGGCCTGTGTGTGAAGCAGCAGATACCTCGAATACGTGATAACCACGGGCTTCAAGTTCCGGTCTGATGAACTCTGCAAGTTCTTTTGCGTCTGGGATGTCAACCTTGTTCAGTGCGATAAGCGCTGGACGCTCAGTCAAAGGAGTTTGACCTTCCGGCACCTGGTAAGCGTCGAGTTCTTTTAGGACCTTGTCTAGATCTGACACTGGGTCTCGGTTTGGCTCCAATGTTGCGCAGTCAATAACGTGCAGCAAAGCAGAACAGCGCTCGACATGCCTTAGAAACTCAAGTCCTAGTCCCTTACCTTCGCTGGCTCCTTCAATAAGTCCTGGAACGTCGGCAATTGTGAATCTGGTCTCTCCAGCTTGAACCACACCGAGGTTTGGATGCAAGGTAGTAAATGGGTAGTCAGCAATTTTTGGTCGAGCTGCCGAAACTGCAGCAATCAAAGAAGACTTGCCTGCCGATGGATAACCAACCAGCGCGATGTCTGCAACGGTTTTTAACTCGAGGATTACATCGCCCGACCATCCAGGAACTCCAAGAAGAGCAAAACCTGGTGCCTTGCGTTTGGTGCTAGAAAGAGCTGCGTTTCCCAAACCGCCGATTCCGCCTTCGGCAACAACCAGCTCCATTCCGGCTTCATCCAGGTCGGCAATTAGTTCACCGTTAGATTTCTTGACAATTGTTCCGATTGGAACGAGAAGCGTCATATCTTCGCCGTGAGCTCCGTTTCTAAAGTCTCCTGCTCCAGCAGCTCCGTCACCTGCTGCGCGATGCGGGTGGAAGTGGTAATCCAAAAGCGTGGTGGTGTTCGGATCTGCCAGGAGGGAGATACTTCCTCCCCGACCGCCGTCTGCTCCGTCAGGTCCACCAAGTGGTTTGAATTTTTCGCGCTTGACGGAAACGCAGCCTTTACCGCCATTTCCAGCGCGCAGATGAAGGGTCACTTGGTCAACGAATGAGACCATGATCTTCCTCCTTCACAAATAACTAAAGGCGAGCCGTTGGCTCGCCTTTAGTAAAAACTTTTGTCTTCGTAGACTTATGCAGCCTCGACGATGTTTACTACTCGGCGGCCACCCTTGGTTCCGAATTCAACGGCACCGGCAGCTAGAGCAAACAGAGTGTCATCCTTGCCCTTGCCAACGTTCTTTCCCGGGTGGAAGTGAGTTCCGCGCTGGCGAACAATGATTTCTCCAGCGTTTACTTCCTGGCCAGCGTAACGTTTTACGCCAAGACGCTGAGCATTGGAATCGCGACCGTTTCTGGTGGAGCTAACGCCTTTTTTGGATGCCATTTGTTCTAATCCTTTACTTGATCTCTAGTACTTTGACGCGAGTAAGTTCTGAACGGTGACCCTGACGCTTCTTGTATCCGGTCTTGTTCTTGTACTTCTGAATGATGATCTTTGGTCCACGAAGGTCGTTTAGGACCTCTGCGGTGACCTTCACGGCAGCAAGTGCGCTTGCATCGGTGGTGACCTTGTCGCCATCCACTAGCAATAGAGCGGGAAGCTGAATCTTTCCATTGGCATCGGCTTTGATGCGGTCAAGAGTCACAATGGTGCCTACTGACACCTTCTCTTGACGGCCGCCTGCGCGAACTACTGCGAAAACCACTTGATTTACCTTTTTCTAAGTTTGGGAAGTCACCACCTGGGCAACAGCTCCCTAGTCTAATGGGGCTTAGGCGCCTGGGTCAACCTTGGCTGGGCTGGTAGCCCGCCTGGGCTTGCGCTGAGGCTCAGCCTTGGAATCGGCCTTGGCCTCGGGAAGGGCCTCCAGAATCCGCTCGAGAGTCGGTTCCTGTTTGTCCTTGTCCCCCTGGTCTTTGGCTTCTTTGCCACCCGAACCAATAGTTGAGGCGGCAATCTTGGCAACTACCGAGTTGATCTCAGAGGCCCGCTCAGGGGTCACAACGTTGGCAACATCCATGTGTCCCTTGCGCTTTTTCTCTTGTTTACCCTCGCTGGAGGTGCGAGTTCGCATAATCGGCTCGTGGTGCACGATTGCTCCCCTGGCACTGCAAACCTCACATGGCTCACTGAAGGACTCCAAAAGCCCAAGTCCTAGCTTCTTACGAGTCATCTGAACCAATCCCAGAGAGGTCACTTCAGCGACCTGGTGCTTGGTGCGGTCTCTTCCGAGGCACTCAATAAGTCTTCTTGAAACGAGATCCCGGTTGGATTCAAGGACCATATCGATAAAGTCCACCACGATGATTCCGCCGATGTCACGGAGCCTGAGTTGACGAACAATCTCCTCGGCCGCTTCCAGGTTGTTCTTGGTCACGGTTTCTTCAAGGTTTCCACCGGAGCCAACAAACTTTCCAGTATTGACATCAACTACTGTCATAGCTTCAGTGCGGTCAATCACCAGTGACCCACCGGAGGGAAGGTATACCTTGCGCTCGAGGGCCTTGCCGATCTGCTCTCCAACGCGATAACGGTCGAAAATGTCTTCTTTACCGTCATAGATTTCAACGCGGTCCATGAGATCTGGTGCAACAGATTCGAGATATTCAGTGATTACTGATTGCGCGTCCGAACCAGAAATGATCATTTTCTGGAAGTCTTCGTTAAATACGTCTCGAACAATCTTGACTAATAGGTCGGGTTCTGAGTGCAGAAGGGTTGGAGGCGTAGCCTTCTTAATCTTCTTCTGAATGCCATCCCACTGTGCCTGCAATCTCGCAACATCCAATGTGAGCTGCTCCTCGGTTGCCCCTTCGGCAGCGGTTCGAACAATAACGCTTGCTTCTTCAGGAACGATGTCCTTCAAGATCTTCTTCAGACGAACGCGCTCTGACTCAGGTAGCTTCCTCGAGATTCCATTCATGTTGCCGTTTGGAACGTATACGACGTAGCGACCAGGCAGGGAAACCTGGGAGGTTAGTCTTGCGCCCTTTTGACCAACTGAGTCCTTGGTTACCTGAACCATGAGAGTGTCGCCAGACTTGAGCGCAAGTTCAATCTTGCGAGGCTGTCCATCCAGGCCGTCAGCTTCCCAGTTCACTTCACCGGAGTACAAAACAGCATTTCTGCCACGTCCGATGTCAACGAAAGCAGCTTCCATTGAAGGAAGAACGTTTTGAACTTTACCCAAGTAAACGTTTCCAATAAGTGATCCGTCTTGGGTTTGAGCGACGTAATGCTCCACTAAAACCTTGTCTTCAAGAACACAAAGCTGAATCTTGTTGTCTTTGGATCGAACCAGCATCATGCGATCAACTGATTCACGACGAGCTAAGAACTCGGTTTCAGTTATGGTTTGACGTCTTCTTCCGGCGTCGCGTCCGTCTCTGCGTCGCTGCTTTTTAGCTTCAAGTCTTGTAGAGCCCTTTACGCGCTGCGGCTCATTGCTTGGCTCCTTCGGAGCACGTGGGGTTCTTACCTTTACAACCACATTCGGAGCATCTGGATTAACATCGATGGGTTCGCCAGCTCGACGACGAGAGCGCCTGCGTAGGTGTGATTCTGACTCTGCCTCGTTGGATTTTTTAGACGCACCCTTCTTGCGAGGCTCTACAGCTGGAAGATCTGGTGCCTTGAAAATGAGAGAAGTTGCGCTGAGAGCAGGAGCGCTCTTTACTTCATCTGACTTTTTCGCTTTAGCGGATTCCTGGGGCTCTGACTTCTTCGCTGACTCTTTCTTATCCGCTGACTTCTTTACTGAGTCCTTTGATTCAGACTTGGTGTCTTTTGTGTCAGGTTTCTTGACTACTTTTTTTGCAGCTTTATCAGCTTTTGCTGATTCATCTTTTTCTTTCACCATTTAAGGTGCACTCCAAGCCCCCGGTTGGCCAAAGCCCACATGCTTGGCCGATATTCCGGCTCTAAATCCTTATCAGCGACTTTTGCCACCGACTAAACCTTTTTAGTTGCGAGTCATTGCTGTCACGTCGCCCTGCCAGCTGCCCGATGGGTCTTATGCCTTGGAGCCAAATGCTCGATAAACCTTTGAAGCGGGAGTATGTGGCTCCCTTTGCTTACCTATCAAGTATTGCACCAAAAGGTCCAAACGGGCTGAATCACCGTGGAATACTTGAATTATGAGCGTTGAAACCAGCCAGAAAGCCCTTATTGGCGGTACGAAGTCGCTTGCCTGGATGCTAATCACAGGCGGCGTAATTGGGTGGATCGGAGCACTTGCTCTAACCATTGAACGCCTGAATGTTGCAGCCAACCCAGACGCCGTATTGAGTTGTGACGTAAGTCCATTTATTTCCTGTAAGTCAGTGATGCTCACCGAGCAGGCTGCTCTACTTGGTTTTCCAAACTCACTAATAGGTCTGGCTGCTTTCGTGGTTCCAGTCCTAATTGGATTTGCTGTTCTTGCCGGTGCAAAGTTCGCCAAGTGGTTCTGGCTTTTGTTCACACTCGGTATGACCGGTGGGTTCGCTTTCGTTGTTTGGCTGTTCAGCCAGAGCTTGTTTGAAATCGGAGCGCTTTGCCCATACTGCATGGTTGCCTGGACTGGAATGATCCCGATGTTCTGGAAGCAGTTTCTATTCGCGGCTAGAGAAGGAATTGTTCCGGTGCCACTAAAGACAGTAGGGTTCTTCGTTGCTGCTTATGACTGGCATTGGCTATTCACTTTTGGAACATTTGGAGCCATCATCACAACAACTGTGTGGCGCTTCTGGGATTTGTGGCCAAGTCTTTTTTAGCTAAACCAGATTCCAAGTTCACGATTTGCCGACTCAATTGAGTCTGATCCGTGGACCAAGTTCTTCTGAACCTTCTCGCCCCAGTCTCGACCCAGGTCTCCCCTGATGGTTCCAGGTGCAGCAGTTGTTGGGTCAGTTGTTCCGGCCAATGACCTAAAGCCCTCGATCACGCGATCGCCCTCTACCCGCAGAGCGACGATTGGACCAGAGGACATGAATTCGATAAGTGGCGCGTAAAAAGGCTTGCCCTCGTGCTCAGCGTAGTGAGCTGCAAGTTGCGCTTCGGTAGGTGTGAGCATCTTTAGGCCTGTGACCAGGTATCCCTTTTGCTCAATCCGTCGAATGATCTCTCCAGTGAGTGATCTTGCTACGCCATCTGGCTTGATAAGAACTAGTGTCTGCTCTTTCATTGTGTGCCGCCTTCTAAATCAAGTTTGCTCTTTGCAGCTCGAGCTTTATCAATTGTGCCACCGGCAATCATTCCCCAGGCCCACATTCCTAAGAATATTGCGCCGAGCAAATACATCAAAGGCACCCAGATGCCAAGTGAAAGCACTACACCCTGCAAAATCCAGCCAAGAGGATAAGTTCCTGGCTTTCCCAAGACTGCAGGAAAGAGCATCAAAAGCACTGACAGCCCCAGGCCTACTCCCCAAATCACGGCTGGGTCTGGATAAACCTGTAGGCCAAAACCAACCAAAGTTGCAAAAAACACCACAACCGACTGAAAGACCATCACCAAAGATCCGAGTGTTGCCTTAGTTGATCTATTCCTCATCGGATTCCTCCTGGATTAATTTGATGATGTCTCCTACTAAGGTAATCGAACCAGTGACCACAACAACGCCATCAATCTCAATGGCTTTCTCCTTAGCCTTCTCTAGTGCAAGCTGAAAGTCAGAGATGCTGGATACTTCCTGGCTAAGACTTTGAGAAGCAACAAGTTCAAGCTCGGCTGCTGGCATCGACCTGGGCGATGAAGACTGAGTGATTACTACACTCTCGAACACCCCAGCAAGATTAGAGAGCAGTCCAGCAACATCCTTATCTGCAAGAACGGCCACTAGACCGACAAGTGGTTTATCTGAAAACTCAGCACGTAATGCGTTCGCAAGAATTTGTGCGCCAGCCGGGTTATGTGCTCCATCAAGGAGTAATGCGGGTTCAGTCTTTATGAGCTGAAGCCTTCCTGGGGACGATACATCGGAGATCGCCGATCGCAAAACATCGTCAGCAATTTCAATCTCTCCGCCGCCAAGAAAAGCCTCTACAGCCGCTACCGCAACCGCCAAGTTCTGTGCCTGATGAGACCCAAAGACCGGAGCGGCGTACGGGCCATATCTACCCGCCAGTCCTGAAATCGAAATTGACTGACCAGTAGAAGTTGCGTCGAACTGACTAACTTGAAAATCCCTGCCCTCAAGTTTGAAACCCTCGGCAATTTGCCCAGATACTTTTTCTAGAACAGCAAGCACCGAAGGCTCCTGGGCGGAACTAACCACAAGTGCTCCCGACTTGATGATGCCTGATTTTGTTTCGGCAATTTCCTCAATGGTGTTTCCTAGGCGATCCATGTGATCTAGACCAACAGGGGTGAAGACGGCAACGTCTCCGTCCGCCACGTTTGTCGAGTCCCAGGCTCCCCCCATTCCAACCTCGAGAACCAAAACGTCAACTGGCGCATCAGCAAAGACTGCGAACCCCAGCACTGCTAGTGCTTCAAAGAAGGTGAGTGGGTTTTCACCTTTTTCGGCAAGTTCCTGATCTACGAACTCAAGAATCGGTTCAATGTCTGAATAAACGCTAATTAGCTGCTCGTCACCAACCGGCTCGCCATCAAGTGCCATCCGCTCGTTCAAGCGAACTAGATGCGGAGAGGTAAACCGGCCAGTTCTCAGGCCGTGCTCGCGCAGAATTCGTTCAATAAATCTCGTGGTGGAGGTTTTTCCATTGGTTCCGGTGACGTGAATAACACGATAAGAACGCTGGGGGTCCCCAAGGAGTTCAACTGCTCGTCTAGTTGGTTCAAGCCTTGGGCGAATCTTGTTCTCTGGAATTCGAAGCATAAGCTTCGACAGAACTAAATCGGATTGTGATGCCCAGTACTTATCGTCTCTGGCTTCTTCAATCAAAGCTTTGCCACCGCTATTTGAACTTGCTGTGACTCACCAACTGGAACTGGCGTTGCAAGAGACTCTGAATCTACGAGCGCTAACTCAAGTGTCAAAGTTTCGCTCTTGACGAGCTCCTGGTGCGCCATGATCGCCGCTACTACCGATGCGTTTCCTGAAAGCTCAGTTTTGATTCGGTCGGAAACGTCAAAATCAGCATCCTTACGTGCCTGCTGAATCGCGCGGATAACATCTCTTGCCAAACCTTCTGCTGCGAGCTCTTCAGTTACGACGCGGTTCAAAATCACAAAGCCTCCACCCGGCAAAATTCCAATCAGCTTTTCTTCACTCGACTCGTCTTTAGCCACCAGGCTGATTTCGTATTCGCCCTCTTCGAGCGCTACCCCATTGACACTTACGCCCTGAGCGGTGTTATCCCAGTTCCCAGCTTTAGCAGCCTGGATAATTTCCTGCACCTGCTTACCGAGTCTTGGACCAAGCGCCCGTGAATTAACAGTCAGCTGCTTTTCAACACCGAATGCAGTGGCCGATTCAACGGCTAATTCAACAAGCTCAACTTCCTTTACGTTCAGCTCTTCAGCAATAATCGCTGCAAACTCTTCAAGCTTGGAAGCTTCCGTTGTCACAACGGTCAATTTAGAAAGCGGGAGTCGAACACGCAACCCATTTGTCTTTCTCAAACCAAGCGCTACTGAGCTGACCGTGCGAACTTGATCCATCGCGTTAACTAGGTCCTGGTCGTAAGCCAGTTTGCTGGCATCTGGCCAGGATTCCAAATGAACACTCATACCGCCAGTAAGCCCTCGCCAAATTTCCTCGGAGACCATCGGCAGAAGCGGTGCAACAACACGGCTGACCTGTTCGAGCACGGTGTACAAAGTGTCGAAAGCTTCCTCGTTACCAGCCCAGAATCGATCTCTTGAGCGGCGGACATACCAGTTGGTTAGAACGTCACTGAAGTCACGAAGTCTGGCAGATGCAGCGTAGGAATCGTACTGATTCAAATCTGCTTCAACTTGAATAATAAGGTCGCGGGTCTTGGCGAGCAAATACCGATCAAGAACGTCGGTGCTTGATACCGAGTATTTGGCTTTGTAGTTCGATGCATTGGCATAGAGCGAGAAGAAATACCAGGTATTCCAAAGCGGAAGTAGAACCTGCCTAACGCCTTCACGAATTCCTTGTTCGGTAACAATCAGGTTTCCACCGCGAAGAATTGGACTGGACATTAGGAACCAGCGCATCGCGTCGGAGCCGTCGCGATCGAATACCTCGTACACATCTGGGTAGTTGCGAAGCGATTTGGACATCTTCTGTCCGTCGTTTCCAAGAACAATTCCATGTGAAATCGCCGACTTGAATGCCGGACGATCAAATAGGGCGGTGGCTAGAACGTGCAGTGTGTAGAACCAGCCTCTTGTTTGGCCGACATATTCAACAATGAAATCACCTGGGTTATGAGTTTCAAACCAATCACGATTTTCAAACGGGTAATGAACCTGCGCAAATGGCATAGAACCGGATTCAAACCAGCAGTCCAATACTTCTGGGACTCGACGCATGGTTGATTTGCCGGTTGGGTCATCTGGGTTTGGTCTGGTTAGTTGATCAATAAACGGACGATGGAAATCCTCCGGCGCTTTTCCGAAGTCTTTCTCAAGTTCCTCGAGAGACCCATAAACATCGATGCGCGGGTAGTTAGGGTCATCAGATTTCCAGACTGGAATCGGTGCTCCCCAAAAACGATTTCGGCTGATTGCCCAATCGCGAACGTTCTCCAACCACTTTCCAAAGGATCCGTCTCTGGTGTGAGAAGGCGTCCACTCAATCTGCTGGTTAAGCTCGAGCATGCGGTCTTTGACCTTTGTGGTTTCTACGAACCAGGACGAAACCGCCTTGTAGATCAGTGGGTTCTTGCAGCGGTAGCAATGGGGGTAAGGGTGCTCGTAGCTTGCCTGACGCAAAAGCCTGCCTTCAGCCTTTAGCTTTTGAGTGATTAGCTTGTTGGCATCAAACACGTGCTGGCCTTCAAAGTCAGAAATAACGGAGTTGAACTGACCGCGCTCGTTAACCGATACGTAGACCGGAATACCTGCCTCATCGCAAAGCTTCTGGTCATCTTCACCATAAGCCGGAGCTTGGTGAACAATTCCTGTTCCTTCGTTGTCTGCGACATAGTCGCCAACCAACACTTGCCAAGCGTTTTTGGTGTCAAATTTTGATTCGTCTGCGTAGTAGTCAAAGATCCGGGTGTAATGAATTCCACCCAGGTCTTTACCGAGAATTGTTTTCTCAGTTGCTGCAATCGCAGACTCAGCATCTTCGTAACCTAGGTCCTTGGCGTAGGCGCCCAGCAGAGATGCTGCAATTAAATACTTTGTCTGGGAATCGCCGCCGTCGGCAGCTCCGTTAGGCCCGGCTGAAACCACAGCGTATGAAATCTCTGGTCCTACCGCGAGCGCAAAGTTAGTTGGAAGAGTCCAAGGAGTTGTTGTCCAAGCCAACATGCGAACGCCTGTGAGCTCACCTTCGATAATTGGGAAGGTCACTGTAACGGATTGATCTTGGCGAGTTTTGTAAACCTCGTCGTCCATCCTGAGTTCATGGTTGGAAAGTGGTGTTTCACATCTCCAGCAATAAGCCAAAACCTTGAAGCCCTCATAGATCAAGCCTTTTTTGTAAAGCTCTTTGAACGCCCAGATAACGCTTTCGGTGTAGTTGGTATCTAGAGTCTTGTAATCGTTATCGAAATCAACCCAGCGAGCCTGCCTTGTGACATACGCCCGCCAGTCTTCGGTGTACTTCAGAACCGAGGTCTTGCAGTAGGCGTTGAACTTATCTACCCCGTATTTTTCGATCTCCGGTCTTCCAGAGATGCCAAGCTGGCGCTCGGCTTCTACCTCGGCTGGAAGTCCATGGGTATCCCAGCCAAAGCGTCTTTCGACGCGGTAGCCCTGCATGGTCTTGAACCTGGGAACCAGGTCCTTGGTGTATCCGGTAAGAAGGTGTCCGTAGTGAGGAAGCCCGTTGGCAAATGGAGGGCCGTCGTAAAAGACGAATTCCTCTGCCCCTTGCGCTTTACGCTGATCAATGGATTCTTGAAAAGTGCCCTCTTTGTCCCAGTATTCGAGGATTTGCTTCTCAATTTCAGGAAAGCTAGGACTCGGGTTCACGCCAACTGCCTTACCGGCCGAGTTCAGGGGATACATTTTTTAGCTTTCTGGGCTATTGCGTTCGGGAATCTCTGACAATGTTAACCTGTAACGACCCCCATTTATGGAGACTTTGACCTTTGAATAATCAGCAGCTGCCCGAATCTAGCTTTGTCCGCGCCGCAACTACCCCTGACAAGGTCGGAGTTGAAGGTCTCGAAGCCAAGTGGGGTCCAAGCTGGGAGCGCCTGGGGACCTACAGCTTCGACAAATCAGCTGCAAAGGAAAGTATCTACTCGATTGACACTCCTCCTCCGACGGTTTCTGGTTCTCTTCACGTAGGCCACGTCTTTAGCTACACCCACACCGATTTGATTGCCAGATATCAGCGCATGATCGGTAAAGAGGTCTACTACCCCATGGGCTGGGACGACAATGGCTTGCCTACCGAGCGCCGTGTCCAAAACTTTTACGGTGTTCGATGCGACCCTACCCTTGCTTACCAGGATGGCTTCGTGCCGCCATTTGAAGGTGGCGATGGAAAATCCTCAAAGGCAGCAGACCAGATTCCAATTTCGAGAAGAAACTTCATTGAACTTTGCGAGAAGCTAACACTCGAAGACGAGAAGCACTTCGAGGCTCTTTGGCGTCAGCTCGGCTTATCAATCGACTGGTCCCAGACCTATCAAACAATTTCCCCAGACGCTCAGGCTGTTTCGCAGAAGGCTTTTCTAAACAACCTCGCTCGTGGTGAGGCCTACCAGGCCATGGCACCGACACTCTGGGACGTCACTTTCAGAACTGCAGTTGCTCAAGCAGAGCTGGAGGATCGAGACCAGCCAGGTGCTTACCACCGCATTGGTTTTGACGGTCCAGATGGAAAAATCTTTATTGAAACTACCCGCCCTGAATTGATTCCGGCTTGTGTTGCACTTGTTGCACACCCCGATGACGAGCGTTATCAGCCACTGTTTGGCAAAACCGTGAAGACCCCCTTGTTTGGAGTAGAAGTTCCGGTTCTAGCTCATCACCTTGCCCAAAAGGACAAAGGCTCCGGCATCGCGATGATCTGTACTTTCGGTGACGTGACCGACGTGATCTGGTGGCGTGAACTAGATCTTCCAAACCGCGCGATTTTGGGCTGGGATGGTCGAATCATCTCCGATGCCCCAGATGTAATAAGCGATGCCAAGGGCAAAGAGATTTTTGCGCAGCTAGCGGGAAAGACAGTGTTTTCCGCAAAGCAGACCATTGTCGAGCTACTTCAAGCATCCGGTGACATGGTTGGTGAACCAAAGCCGATTACTCACCCGGTTAAGTTTTTTGAAAAGGGCGACAAGCCGCTGGAGATCGTATCAACTCGCCAGTGGTACATCCGCAACGGTGGGCGAGACCAAGCACTTCGCGAGAAGTTGATTGAGCTTGGTAAGAGGCTGAGGTTTCACCCAGACTTCATGCGCGTGCGATACGAGAACTGGGTCAACGGTCTAACTGGAGACTGGCTAATCTCAAGGCAGCGCTTCTTCGGTGTTCCGATCCCAGTTTGGTACCAGCTTGATGCCGACGGCAATCCTGATTTCGATAAAGTCCTAACTCCAAATGCTGCAGCACTTCCAGTTGATCCATCCACTGATACTCCTGAAGGCTTCACTGAATCACAGCGCGGAGTGCCAAACGGATTCATCGGCGAAGTCGACATCATGGACACCTGGGCCACTTCCTCCCTAACTCCCCAACTAGCAGGTGGCTGGATTGCTGATCCAGAAAAGTACGCCAAAGTTTTCCCATTTGATCTGCGTCCTCAAGGTCAAGACATCATTCGCACTTGGCTGTTTTCAACAGTGCTTCGTTCCTTCCAGGAAGAAGGAGTTCTCCCCTGGTCGGATGCTGCCCTATCGGGTTGGATTCTCGATCCAGACCGCAAGAAGATGTCTAAATCCAAAGGCAACGTCGTAGTTCCAAATGATCTGCTCGATGAGCATGGCTCTGATGCGGTTCGCTACTGGGCTGCCTCGGCAAGACTTGGAACTGACGCAGCCTTTGACGTGGGCCAGATGAAGGTCGGACGTCGCCTTGCAATCAAGGTGCTAAATGCAGCAAAGTTTGTTTTGTCCTTTGAGGCAACTACTGACACCGCAGAAGTCAGTGAGCCGATTGATCGTGCAATGCTGAGAGCACTCAGCGAGGTTGTTGAACAGGCTGGAAAAGCCTTCCAGGCATACGATCACACCAAAGCTCTAGAAGTGACTGAAACGTTCTTCTGGAACTTCACTGACGACTACCTGGAGCTAGTTAAGGAACGAGCTTACGGACAAGCAACAACTCCTCAGGCTCAAGTCTCGGCGGTATTAGCACTTCGAATTGCACTACACACACAGCTAAGACTGCTTGCTCCATTTATCCCATTTGCAACCGAAGAAGCCTGGAGCTGGTGGCAAGAAGGAAGCATTCACCGATCAGCTTGGCCGGAGGCTTCTGAGCTTAGGGTCTTTAGCAAGGAACAAGCAGCTTCAATGCTGCAGAGTGCCTCCGAGGCTTTGATGGGTGTCCGGAAGGCAAAGTCGGATCAGCAACTGTCGATGAAGGCTGAGATCGCCTCTCTAACAATCAAGGCTCCTGCCGGAAAGCTAGAAGAGCTTAAGGTTATTGAAGCTGACCTTCGCGCAGTTGGAAAGATTGATTCGATTGCGTTCGAGGCTGGGGAAGAAATTTCTATTTCCAGCGTCACTTTCAAACCAGCAAGCTAGTTGTTAGGAGCTCTTATGGAGCAAGGAAACCCATTCGCTAACCGTTCTACGCTTGAGTACGAGCTTCCCGATTTCAAACAAATCAAAGACGAGCACTACCTTCCGGCTTTTGTGGAGGGCTGTGCTCAGCAGTTAGCTGAAGTTGAGCAGATACTTCAGCAGCCCGAGGTGAGCTTCGAAAACACCTTGGTTGCTCTGGAAAAATCCGGTGCAATGCTTCACCGCATGCTGGTGGTCTTCTATAACAAATCTTCGGCCGACACTAATCCAACAATCGACTCCATCGAGTCTGAAATTGCTCCTAAGCTCGCAGCCCACGAAGACGCAATCAAGCTAAACCCAAGGCTGTTTGCAAGGATTAAGGAACTTTTCGAAAAGCGCTCGAGCTTAGGTCTAGATTCGGAAAGCACCTACTTGATTGAGCGCTACTACCGAGACTTTGTTCATGCCGGAGCAGCGCTTTCTGAACAGCAGCGTGAGCAACTCAAAAAGTACAACGAGCGCCTATCGGTTCTCGAAGCAAAGTTTGGACAGAACGCTTTAGCCGAAGCTAACCGGCTTGCAATTGAAGTTTCAGACGTAAAGCGCCTGCGGGGCCTAAGTGAATCCGAGATTGCAACGGCCGCTGCAGCAGCCAAGGACCGTGGGCTAGACGGTTCGTACCTAATCAACATGGTGAACTTCTCCGGTCACCCGATGTTGGCTGATCTTGAGGACCGAGCTCTTCGTGAAGAGATCATGAAAGCTTCATTATCCAAATCGGTAGCTGGCGGCGAATTTGATAACCGGGAACTACTTCTAGAAGCTGTCGAGATTAGAGCGAAGCGAGCCAAGCTGCTTGGTTTTGAAAATCACGCCGAATATGTTCTTTCTGAGCAAACAGCGAAAAAACCTGAACTGGCTCACGCAATGCTTAGACAGATCGCACCGGCTGCGATTTCAAACGCTAAGGCAGAAGCTCTGGAGCTGCAGAGGCTTCTTGATCGCGATGCGCCTGGGGCCGAACTTGCTAGCTGGGACTGGGCGTTTTATACCGAGATTCTTAGAAAGGAGAAGTACTCACTCGATACTGCATTGATGAAGCCATACTTCGAATTGAATAGAGTTCTATTCGATGGGGTCTTCTTTGCTGCTACAAAGCTATTTGGAATCACCTTTACGGAACGTAAGGACCTGATTGCCTATCACCCAGAAGCCCGAGTATTTGAAGTGCATAACGAAGACGGATCAAAACTTGGTCTGTTTATTGGAGATTTCTTTACCCGCGATTCCAAACGTGGTGGGGCATGGATGAACAACCTCGTCGACCAGTCGTCTCTTCTAGATCAGCTGCCGGTTGTTGTAAACAACCTGAACATTCCCAAGCCTCAGCCTGGCGAAGATGCTCTTTTGACCTTTGATGAGACCAGCACGTTGTTCCACGAGTTTGGCCATGCCCTCCACGGCTTGTTTTCAAAGGTTCACTACCCGCGATTTTCGGGCACGGAAGTTGAGCGCGACTTCGTTGAGTTTCCTTCCCAAGTTAATGAAATGTGGATGCTCTGGCCCGAGGTGCTCGCCAATTACGCCAAGCATCACAAAACCGGTGAGGCCTTCCCTGCTGAATGGATAGAAAATCTAAAGAAGTCAGAGACTTTCAACCAAGGGTTTGAAACTACTTCGTATATGGCTGCCGCGATTCTGGATCTGGCCTGGCACGAAGTTAGCGAAGGCGTTGCCGAGGATGTTGAAGCATTCGAGGCAAAAGCCATCAAGAACTATGGATTGGACTTTGAACCAGTTCCTGTTCGCTATCGCAGCGCTTACTTCTCGCACATCTTTGCTGGCGGTTACTCGGCTGGCTACTACGGATACATCTGGTCGGAAGTTCTCGATGCTGCAAGCGTTGACTGGTTCAAGGCCAACGGTGGGCTCACTAGAGCTAACGGTGACCGATTTAGAAATTCACTTCTGGGTCGAGGTGGATCCGTTGACTCGATGCAGATGTACAGCGACTTCACCGGCCAGAAGCCGGATATCAAGCCCTTGCTTAAGCGCCGCGGCCTAGCTTAGGCAGTGGCAGACGCTGCCAACCAAGAACTAGCATTCCCGCAACTAGCGCCCAAAACGCACCGCCGATGCCAAAGACGCTGATTCCTGCAGCTCCAACCACGAACGTTATTGCTGCAGGAAGTCGGTGCTCTTTATCTTCTAGAGAGACTCCAATTGCTGAGACGAAACTCGGTAGCAGCGCAATTCCAACTACCGCCAGCAATAACTCGGTTGGCACGGCCAACACAAAAGCTGCAAAAAAGCCAGCACCGATAGCAAAAAGCCAATAGACAAGTCCGCCAACAAACGAGGCAAGCCATCTGCGAGATGGGTCCTTAGCGGCTTGTTCGTTGGCGTTGATCGCTGCAGTAATCGCAGCAAGGTTCATTCCAAAACCACCGAAGAAAGACGCAACAACAGTTGCTATTCCCGTGGAACCGATTACAGCACGAACCGGAACGGTGTAGCCAAAGCCCTTCATGATTGCAATACCCGGCAGGTTCTGGCTTGCCATTGTTATCAGATAGAGCGGTATACCGATTGAGAACATGGGTACCAGTTCAAAGGCCGGGATCACTAGCTCAAAGCTTGGGAAAAGGGTCGCACTATCAAGCCAGCCGGTGCCAACTTGGGCATTGATTAGTCCAAACGCCAACACGATTGCAATCGGTGTTGCCCATACCGGTGAGATGCGGTTGAGCAAGAACCACACTAAAACAAACGGTAAGACTAGCAACGGGTAATCAACTGAGGCACGCACAGTTGTGATCACGAAAGTGAACAAGATTCCTGCGAGCATGGCCGATGCAATTGCTGCAGGAATTCTTTGAACCAGTTTTGAAAGCGCTGGCCAAAAACCTGTAATGGTTAGCAAGATTCCCGATAGCAAGAAGCCGCCGACAGCTTGTTCAAATTCCAAACCCAATCCAGCAGAGGCAGCCAAGAATGCGGCTCCGGGTGTTGACCAAACGATTGAAATCGGAATTCTGTATCGGTAGCTCAAAGCTGTAGAGAGCAGTCCATAACCAAATAGGAGAACAAAGATTGCTGTAAAGGTTTGCTCTCTGGTTGCCCCCATTGCCAGGAGACCAGCGATTGCAATTCCGAAAGTTGCAGCTGATCCTGAAACAGATGCAACAAAGCCTGCGATTATTGGGGCTTTTATTTCAGGCTTGGGCGTTGCCGCGAAGCTCATTTACTAAGCGGACTTTTCTTGGGCTGACTTCTTGAAAGCGACAATCTGTGCTTCCTTAGTGCCAAGCACAACATCCTTGTTGATCTTTACAATCCCTTGAGTTTCCATAGTTGGAATTTCAAACATGATTGGACCCAAAATGTTTTCCAGAATCGCTCGAAGTCCGCGGGCTCCAGTTTCACGCTCAATTGCAAGATCCGCCATCAATTCAAGAGCCTGAGTATCAAACTCCAACTCGAATCCATCTAGCTCGAACATTCTCTGGTACTGCTTAGTCAATGCGTTCTTGGGAACGGTCAAGATGTCCATAAGCGCTGCACGATCTAGTGGTTCAACCGTTGCGATGACTGGCAATCTTCCAATGAACTCAGGGATCAGACCAAACTTGCGAAGGTCCTCTGATTGAACATCGTTGAAAATATCTGGGTCAATCCCATGAGCTTTGACCTCGTTACCGAAACCAATACCGCGCTTTCCGGAACGGTTAGAAATAATCTCCTCAAGACCCGCAAAAGCACCAGCAACAATGAATAGAACGTTTGTGGTGTCAATCTGAATGAATTCCTGCTGAGGGTGCTTTCTTCCGCCCTGCGGAGGAACCGAAGCAACGGTTCCTTCAAGAATCTTCAATAGCGCCTGTTGAACACCTTCTCCAGAGACGTCTCTGGTGATGGAAGGGTTTTCAGCCTTGCGAGAGATCTTGTCGATTTCGTCAATGTAGATGATTCCTTGCTCAGCGCGCTTGACGTCAAAATCGGCTGCCTGCAAAAGCTTCAACAAAATATTTTCAACATCTTCACCGACGTAACCGGCTTCAGTCAGAGCTGTAGCGTCGGCGACCGCAAATGGAACGTTTAGGCGCTTTGCCAAAGTCTGTGCCAGGTAGGTCTTTCCGCAACCGGTAGGACCAATCATCAAAATGTTTGATTTAGCAATCTCAATCGCGTCGTGCTCTTTGCCGGCTGCCGTGAGTGTGCCCGCTGAGCGAATTCTCTTGTAGTGGTTGTAAACCGCAACCGAGAGAACTTTCTTGGCTTTATCTTGCCCGATGACGTACTCATCCAAATAGCCATAGATCTCTTTTGGCTTTGGAAGCTCGATGTCTTCAAACTCTTTAGTGGCGGCCGCACCTAGTTCTTCTTCAATGATCTCGTTACAAAGCTCGATGCACTCGTCGCAGATATAAACACCTGGACCGGCAATTAGCTTGCGAACCTGCTTCTGGCTCTTTCCACAGAAAGAACACTTAAGTAGGTCGCCAGACTCACTGAGTTTTGTCATAAATAAAACCCTATTACCCAGCCCCGACAATCGAGGTTAGGTTGCCCCCAGTATTTACTTGGCAGGTAGCGGGTTTTTGCGGGAAGTAAGCACCTGGTCAATAAGTCCGTACTCCAAGGCCTCGTCCGCAGTCAGAATCTTGTCACGGTCGATGTCCTTGTTTACTTCAGCAACACTTCGCTTTGAATGCTTTGAAAGCGTCTCCTCTAGCCACTCGCGCAGGCGCATGATTTCCTTGGCCTGGATCTCGATATCTGATGCCTGTCCGCGACCTGAGTCTCCGGTAGCTGGCTGGTGAATCAAGACGCGGGCATTTGGAAGAGCAAGACGCTTGCCAGGAGAACCTGCTGCTAGCAGAACTGCCGCCGCTGAGGCAGCTTGACCTAGGCAAACGGTTTGAATGTGCGGACGGATGTACTGCATGGTGTCGTAAATTGCAGTCATCGCGGTAAATGATCCACCCGGTGAGTTGATGTACATCGTGATATCGCGGTCCGGGTCCTGGCTCTCTAGAACTAGTAGCTGCGCCATAACGTCATCGGCTGATGCGTCATCAACCTGGACACCTAGGAAAACAATTCTGTCTTCAAACAGCTTGTTGTAAGGGTCCTGACGCTTGAAACCGTAGGAGGTTCGTTCTTCGAAGCTTGGAAGAATGTATCTAGCCTCTGGGCTGAACTTTGAAAGATCAATAGACAATTTTTCTGCTGCTTCCTACTTGTTTCCAACACCGGTGGCGACGCCAGCCGATGCCTGAATGTGGTCAATGAATCCGTACTCAAGTGCCTCGGCAGCGGTGAACCAGCGGTCGCGGTCACCGTCAGCCATAATCTGCTCCAGTGTCTTTCCAGTCTGGTCTGCGGTGATCTGAGCTAGCTGTCGCTTCATGGACATGATTAGCTCAGCCTGAGTCTGGATGTCGGATGCGGTTCCACCAAAACCACCCAGTGGCTGGTGAAGAAGAACACGAGTGTTTGGGGTTGCGTATCGCTTGCCCTTAGTTCCAGAAGATAGAAGGAACTGTCCCATGGAAGCCGCCATACCAATTCCAACTGTCACGATGTCGTTTGGAACGTACTGCATGGTGTCGTAGATGGCCATGCCAGCGGTGATTGAACCACCCGGCGAGTTTATGTACAGGTAAATGTCCTTGGTGGAATCTTCCGCTGCTAGGAAGAGGATCTTTGCGCAAATGTCATTTGCGTTGTCATCTCTCACTTCGCTTCCAAGCCAGATGATTCGGTCCTTTAACAACCGCTCTACGGTTGAGAACTTGTCCATAGCTTTATCTGCCATTTGTAGCCTTGCTCCTTGATTTGATGGGGCCTATCTCCCATAAAGATACTTCCAAAAACGCCAAGAATCGGGCTTGTTCGCCTAGGGCAATAAAGTGAGTGTCTTAGTCGTGGTCGTGGCCAGCGTGGGACTGCTCTGGGGTAGCGGTTCCCTTCAGGAACTCGGTTAGATCAACGGCAGCTCCTGCCTTATCGGTCACAACCGCCTCAGCCAAAACAGCGTGCAGAGCCTTGCGCCTTGAAACCTCACCAACAAATGCCGGAACCTGGCCGTTTTTGCTAATGGTCTCAATAAATTCATTTGGATCCATGCCGTAGTTCTGGCTACTCATCACCAGGTACTGCATCAGCTCTTGCTCGTTTACCTTGACCTTCTCGGCTTCGGCAATTTCATCCAGCAGCATCTGAACCCTGAAAGACTTTTCGGATTCTTCGGTGACCTCGGCGCGGTGCTTGTCGTCTTGCAATCTGCCTTCGCCCTCGAGGTGACGGTTTACATCAGACTCGATGATCTCCTTAGATACAGGAACATCAGCTAATTTCAAAAGTGCATCGGTCAAAACATTTCTTGCCTGCGCGCCTTGAGAGTAGGTCTTGGCTTTGGCAATCTGGGCCTCAATGTCGTCTTTGAGTTCTTTCAGAGTATCGAACTGGCTTGCCATCTGAGCGAATGCATCATCAGCAGCAGGTAGTTCGCGCTCCTTGACTGCGATTACCTTTACGGTAACTTCAGCTTCTACTCCAGCCATGTCTCCCCCAACTAGCTTGGAGCGAAAAACAGTGGTCTCTCCGGCAGTCAGAGTGTCGAGGGCCTCATCGATACCATCGAGTAGGTTCCCAGATCCAACCTCATAAGAGATGTTCTCGGCCGAATCAATTTCTTTACCTTCGATTGAAGCGCTCAAATCGATAGCAACGAAGTCACCTTTTTTCGCAGCACGGTCAAGGGTCTTTAGTGTGCCAAAGCGAGCGCGAAGAGCATCGAGCTCCTCCTCAACTTCTTTTCCGGCAACTTTAATGGTGTCAACCTCAACCTTGATTCCCTTGTAGTTAGGAAGCTTAATTTCTGGTCTTACCTCGACCTCGATTTCAACAACCAGGTTTCCTTCGAAGGTTTTCTCGTCCGGGGTTGCTTTGACATCAGCCTGAGGCTGGCCGAGTGGGCGAAGTTTGGCTTCTTCCAAAGCCTTTTTGTAAATGCTGTCTAGGCCATCGTTGATGGCGTGCGCCAAAATAGCTGGGCGACCAACTCTCTGGTCCAGAATTGCCGCGGGGATCTTGCCTTTTCTAAAGCCTGGAACATTTACCTGCTCCGCGATGTGCTCATACGCGTGGTCCAGGGAAGGCTTGAACTCTTCTGGGGTGACTTCGATGTTGAGCTTTACGCGAGTTGGATTAATGCGATCGACTTTGGTCTTCAAACTAATCTCCTGGGTAATAGCCCTAAAAAGGGCAGAGCGTTTATGTTTTGTGGTCGGGGTGACAGGACTCGAACCTGCGATATCCTGCTCCCAAAGCAGGCGCGCTAGCCACTACGCTACACCCCGGTGGATTGAGGGCTTTTACACCTTCAACAACCTCGGTTAGTCTATCCCATAGAATAGAGGCGCTGCGAACAGCGTTCGCGGGTGTAGCTCAATGGTAGAGCCTCAGTTTTCCAAACTGATGGCGCGGGTTCGATTCCCGTCACCCGCTCCAATTACCTCTGACACTTCGGGCACCAATAGAGCTTTCGAGCCAAAAACTCCTCGACCACTACCTTCTTATTGCATACCCGGCACTCAAGCCCCTCGCGCTTATAGACAAAGTATCGATCCTTAACCAGCACGCTCCCGGTCAAGTGATCGTCCCGGGTCAGCATCATGCCCTTTTTCACCCCAATGCGCATTAGCTTCACGGCATCATCCCAAATTGCCAATAGAGCACTATCACTAACTTTTTCACCGGGGGTCTTGGGATTCAGGCCAGCTCGAAACAACAACTCAGCGCGGTAAACGTTTCCGATTCCACTTATAACCGCCTGGTTCATGAGCGCAGCTCCTATGGCAACTTTGGAGCCTTTCACCTTAGAGACAAAACGTAAGGCCTCTTCCCCGCTTGGATCGGGATTGAGCGGGTCAGGACCTAATCGCTTCAGTACTCGATTCACGGCTTGTTCATCGATGACTTCACACACCGTTGGACCTCGAAGATCTGCGGAGGCACTCTTGACGCCAAACCGAGCGCGGACCTGACCCCAGATTTCTGGAGCCTTAGTCAGAGGAACCTTATAGAAGTTCCACTTACCGTAAATGCCTAAATGGATTCGGATAGTTAGCTCATTGTCAAAAGTAAGGAACAACTGCTTGCCAACCGCGGTTGATTCAACCAGCTTCCGGCCAGAAACCAATTTCGCATCCGATTCAAATCGCCCCTGAGGCGAAAACACTTTGACTTTTGAATCTAGGTAGTCAGCTCTAAAGGTGTTTGCAACTCGATGAATCGAGTGGCCCTCGGGCACTTCTAGCCACCAAGCTTTGCTGACGCGGAAGTGGCCACAGCGTTAGCTTGATTGCTTCGAACTGCAATCTTCTCGCCCGAATTCAAAGTAAACACAACACCTTCACCTTTGCTGGGGATAAAGGCCAAAGTTTTTCCTGATGCTCGGATGCCTAGTCCTCCAAAATTCCAAGGACTCATGGGGGCAGTTTCGACAGCTTGAATCTCATTCATAGAAACACTCAAGACCTTGAACCCACGTAGCCGAATTACCAGCTCGTTCCCCATCTCTATTTCAGGAAAGGCTAGCGAGAACCAAAGGCTGAACGGAATCAGGATAAGCAAGAAGGCGAGCAAGAAAACTGGAAAGCTCACTTGCGCTGCATCTGGGCTACCAACCTGAATGACTGTTGCAGAAAACATAATCGCAAACAACATCCAGTAGATGATTGACAGGACCGCGCCAATGAATCTTCGAATCAATGGAGTGTTCTTCTGAATTGCATAGAACAGAACCTGCAGTGCCAGGGGAATAACAATTGCTGGTGCCACTACAAGCAGATACCAGTCGCGGGAAACAAAACCATCGGCTTGACCTGTAAGGCCCCAATGAATTGCTACCGGATCAGGAAGTGCAACAGAGGCAGTCAGAAAGTAAACCCAGCCTAGAAACAAAAATGCTGATACTGGCGTGAGAAACAATCTGTTCATGCGCGAAAAACTAAGCTGCATTTAGAGTTGCACTTCTCCGGTTTGCTCAAAGGTCGCAATCTTGCCGATTCGCCGCGCATGACGCTCATCTCTGCTAAATGGCTCGCTGATAAAGAGCTTGATTAGAGCAAGCACCTCTTCTTTGGAGTGCTGTCTGGCTCCAAGAGCAACGACGTTGGCGTCATTATGGGACCGAGCAAGTTTTGCCGTGTCCTCGTTCCAAACTAGAGCGGCCCTAATTCCAGAAACTTTGTTGGCTGCTATCTGCTCGCCATTACCCGATCCACCAAGCACAACCCCAAGAGCCTCTACCCCGGCTTTTTCATCCTGAATAACTGCGAGAGCCGCGTTGATGCAAAAGCCTGGGTAGTCATCCAAAGGATCGAAGGACTTTGGTCCGTGATCAAAAACTTCGTGGCCTGCTGCGGTTAGGGAGTCAATAAGAAAGTGACTGGTTTCGAGCCCTGCGTGGTCCGTTGCGATGTGAATTCTCATTTGCTCTCCCTGTCGAATCCGCTTCTGATAAAACGTATGACCAATGAACCAATAATCGCGGTCAGAAACACGTAGCTCAACGTTATTGCCTGAAGGCTAACCGATAGAACTACTGGCCCGGCAAGAGCTGCAATAACCATTGAGAATTCACCCCTAGGAGTTAGGAATGCTCCTGCTCGAACCCACATGGTCTTGTCGTTCATGTCCCTTGCAATCCACCAGCCAACTGCGAACTTGCCAGCTACTCCAACAGCTACCAAGACCGCTACGGCTGGGAAAACCTCGACTAGATCAGTGAAGTCAGTGGAGAGTCCAAAGAAGAGAAAGAAGATTGCTGCAAACAAGTCTCGAAGAGAGCCGAGTCGGCCTCGAACTGTGTTTGCGACCTCTCCGGTGAGCAACAGTCCAACTAAGAAAGCAGCAACCGCTCCTGAGAAGCCCGCGAGGTCTGCAACACCTGCAGCCAAAAGAGCCGAACCAAATACTGTCAGCAACAGAGCACTTGGGACATCAGGGTTGAGAATTCTTGACCACTGCGCCTTGCCGCGATAGGAAATGATCAAAATGATGCCGGTGATAATCAGCGCGATGGAAACCGAAATTAGTCCCGCGACAGCTGAAAGGCCAAGCACCAGCGAAGTCAGCAAAGGAAGGTATGGAGCCAGAGCAAGATCTTCAAAGACCAAGATGGTGACTATTCGCCGAGATAACTCAGAGCGACGCCAGCCGGATTCGCGAATGAGCTCCGATGTAATTCCCGAGGAAGATACGTAACTGATTCCACCTAAAGCCAGTGCCGCTAGCGGACCCCAACCAAACAACAGAGCCAGTGCTGCGCCAGGAATAAAGTTGACCGCGACGTCAAAAAATCCAGCTGATTTTCTCTCCTTGAATGCTTTTGCTAAATCAGGGGCGGAGTGCTCAAGTCCCAGAAGAAGTAAAAGCAAGATGGCACCGATTTGAGCACCTAAATCCAAAAAGTCTTGGCTCAGGCTGATGAGCCCGAAACCTCCCTGACCCACGACTAGACCGACAAGCAGATAGATAGGTACTACAGAAAAGCGAATCTTTGCTGCAACAAAAGCAATAACGCCAAGACCTAGTAGCAATGCTCCAATCTCAGCAAGCGTTAGTGCCGTATCGGCAGAGCCCCCCAAGGCTAATACTGGTTCAATCACAGGGCCATTGTTTCACACCTGATGGCTCCCAGTTAGGCTTTGAAGCAATACCAGCCAGAAAGGTAGCACCACGTGCCCGGAGAAAACCTAACTAGAAAAGAAGCCGTCGAACGCGCGAGCATTCTCGATGTTCAAAGCTACGAAGTCGAAATTGATCTAACTCAAGGAGGCGAGCTGTTTGGCTCTACCACTCGAGTTCGCTTCAGCGCCAAAGAGGGCGCCTCGAGCTTTATCGACGCCATAACCGGAGCAGTTCACTCGGTGGTACTCAACGGTGAGGTGCTCGACCCCGCCGAGGTTTCTGACGGAATTCGCATTCAGCTTCCCTTTCTCGCGAAAGAAAATGAGTTGGTTGTTGTCGCTCAGGGCAAGTACACCAACACCGGTGAAGGTTTGCATCGTTTCGTTGATCCAGTTGATCAAGAGGTTTACCTATACACGCAGTTCGAGGTGCCTGACTCAAGAAGAATGTTCGCTGTCTTTGAGCAGCCTGACCTAAAGGCAACTTTCTCCTTCAACATCACAGCCCCTAGCTACTGGAAAGTAGTTTCTAACTCCACTACTCCCGAGCCTCATGAGCTTCGCGATGGAGTCTCGGTTTGGAATTTTGCACCAACACCTAGAATCTCCAGCTACATCACCGCACTTGTGGCAGGTCCATACGTAGAGGTCAACGACCAGCTGGTATCTAGCTCTGGCAAGGTAGTGCCGCTTGGAGTATTTTGTCGCAAATCTTTATTTGAGTACTTGGATGCCGAGTACATTTTCGACAAGACCAAGCAGGGCTTTGAATTCTTTGAATCGCAGTTTGGGGTGGCTTACCCATTTGAGAAGTACGACCAGCTATTCGTTCCTGAGTTCAACGCGGGGGCTATGGAAAACGCTGGAGCTGTAACCTTCACCGAAACCTACGTTTTTAGATCCAAAGTCACCGATGCTACCCGTGAGCGTCGAGTGGTCACCATCTTGCACGAGCTAGCTCACATGTGGTTTGGCGATCTAGTAACAATGCGCTGGTGGAATGACCTTTGGCTAAACGAGTCCTTTGCTGAGTACGCATCAACTCTTGC